>NZ_JAMPJY010000039.1:0-58707 GCF_039961875.1 Trichocoleus sp. ST-U2
TGACGGGCGGCTTGTCAGCGTTACTGTTAAACCGAAGGTCTTTAAGAAGCTAGAACAGGCACAAGCCGAGTACCCCATGTGGGTGGCGGCGATCGCTGGAAAGATGGGTCAAACGAGTGAAAACGGCTTTGTGCTAGTAGAGCCAAACATCCAAGTTTTTGAGAAGAAGCCAAAGGAGCCGAAAGAGACACTTGGGACGGAGTGAGGAGCGAGTGCGACAAACATTAATTTAAGAATTGGTCGAAAAGCAAGCGCACGGTTGATGAAATTCTTGCTACATTGAAGCGTCAATCTTCACCTTCGCGCGATCGCCGCTATCAGGACGTAGTAGCGAGATCGCACAAGAATTTAAACATCTAGATAAGTCGATCGAGATTTCAGATACTGGGCAAGAGATTCTTCAACAATCTGGCTCATCTCCTGTTCATCCGACACCGCGACGGACTTCAGTTGCCGATGTAATTCCTTGGGAAGGTAAACAGTCGTGCGGATATAGTTGGGGTCTTTACTTTTAGATAGTTTGGTACTTTTGGTCGGCTCGGTCTCAGGCGCAGGTACCTTTTTAGCGGCATTGAATAGCTCGTCAAAACGGCTCATGGCAGTATCTCCTTCCCAACAGCGGTATAGCAGCGCCAAGCATTTTTAGCATAGGGATCTTTCACATCGCAGACTGGAACCCCTTCTAAGGCAGCCCGTTGGAAGACTGCTAGCCGTCGAATTTCCGATTTAAAGATAGGTAGAGAGGCATTTTCAATCGTAGCTCTCGTTTCTACTCCAACTTTGCTGGGATGAGGAGGAATCAGAGTTAGCAAAATTCGGTAGTTAGAAGTAAGGGCATGCAGCGCCGCCACCATTTGCAGCATGGCACTCAGAGCCAGCGCATCAGGCGAAGTGGGCAAGACCAGTAGGTCGCAGCCCTCAGCCAAGGTTTTGAGTTCCTCTGGAGCAGGTCGGGCGGGTGTATCAAGCACAATATGTTCGTACTGTTTGGCAAAGCGGATTGCCTGCTTTTCATCCACAACCTTAAACGGCAATTTCTCTTGACTAGCCCACTCACTAGCACTGCGGTTAAGATCCCCATCTACCACAAGAGTTGGAGCATGCTGTTGGAGGTAGGCAGCCAAATGTAAGGCCGTGGTTGTTTTCCCCACCCCTCCTTTAAATGAAGCAACCGTCACAATCATGGGATGCGGCAATGAGTCCTGATGGACAGATTCTATCGCAGTTCAAAGTGAAAAGCCTCTAAATGCTTAAATGCTTGAATGTTTAAAAGCTTAGAGCAACTGTCACAATCATGGGATGCGGCAATGAGTCCTGATGGACAGATTCTATCGCAGTTCAAAGTGAAAAGCATCTAAATGTTTAAATGTCTGAATGTTTAAATATTTAGATGTTAAGATATTTGAATGCTTAGATGTTGAGCTGCCCATGACTGTCTCAAGTCTCAGCAGGAAGCGATCGCACGGCAAGATAGCCGCCGAGACTGCCGCTTCAATTCGCACTTCAAGACGCTTGACTCTGAACTTTAAACACTTCTTAAAGATGAACCATTTCTCATCCAGTCTCGAACCATCTATAGCCAAGTACATCGGGCACCTTCCTCGTCAAAGCCTTCTGAAATATGCTCAGACAGAAGACCAGAAAGCTTACTGGGGTCATCTAGCTGCTTTCTATTTCTTTGTTTCTCACTGCTGGCAGGCAAAGCTTCAAGGAAATGACCCTTTCATTGAAGCGGTTGAGGACCAGACCGTCAACCAGTGGTACTACGACGCGATTTGGGCACGGGCGAATTTACTCCAGAACTTGTGGAAGCTGATTGAAAGCGGACACCCGTGGATTAGTAAAGCGTTCGCTAACCAGGAATATGACTGTCCCTTCACAAGTGCACCTGACCTGTTCTGCCACATTATTGAAATGCAGGCCAATTATACTTTCAGCCGCTGCCTCAAGCCTTATCACAACGTTTCTACCCCAGAACGACTTAAAGCCTGGAAAATTCTTTGTAAGCTTGTTTCTACTAACGAGCTGAAAGCTCCCCAACGTAAAGTACTCAAAAGTCTCACTTCTCAATATCATGGCAATTCCTGGTTGCTGGTTTCCTTAGCAGTAATCTGCACTGTTGCGGATTCTGGCAACCAAGAACTTCTCCAGAAGCTAAACGATTACTGCACAGCAGCAGTGCGAGACATGGAAGTGACTGTCACGGGACTATCCAGAAAACGCAGTTCTAAGAATTTTGAGAAATTTTACTCCTTCACTTGGCACCACGGAAATATCGTTCCCGCCAACAAGACTGGTGGAACTTATTCGCTTTAACAAAACTTTACAACAGGGTGCAACCTAGTTAGGACTAAACAGTTGCCCCTTAGAATGAGTCAGTCGCTAAAAAATTTACTTAAGCCAACTTCAAGCTTCCTTCTTAAATCGTTGATTCTGCACCAGGGAAATTTTGCCAAAAATTTTCCTAAATCGCTGCGGCGATCTGGGAATTCAACCGGGTTGCTTAAAGTCCAAATTGTCTGTCCAACCCAAAAAAAGCTATCAACTCTAACTCAGGAGAATCTCATGAAAGTCAATCGAAACGGTCAGGCCAAAGTTTTAACTCCAGAAGAACGAGAACTGCTGCTAACTAAGGGATTCCTTTGCCAGCGAGATCGGACTCTGAATGAACTTTGTTATTACACAGCTTGTCGGATTTCAGAAGCACGACAAGCTCGATACACAGATATCTTTGATGGAGATAAAGTTCGAGAGACTATCGTCATTAGGAAATGCATTACTAAAGGTCAACAGGCTACTCGCTGCATTCCCACTCATCCGAAGCTAATCCCATCTTTAGAAAAATACATCCAAGACTCTATAGAACTTATAAAGATTAAACAGATTATCGGACAATGGGATTACAAGAGCTTGCATTGTGGTCAGGTTTTTGACAGCGAGCAGAGAATTATTTGCCCGAAATGTGCTAGTTACGAGATTACAACCGCTGGAATGAGTCGGGATAAACAAATGTATAAATGTAAAAGCTGTTTGTATCGCTTTCAAACAAAAACAGCTTTCGTGGATCATCCTGAATTGAGAGATAACATAATTCGTTTGGGAGTTTATAACTCAATGAGTTACGGTTTTCTTTTCATGAACCCTAACAACCCTTATTTATTCCCTGGCGCAGAAGGAAAAGGGTGTCTCGCTTTGAACACAGTCACTGGAATCTTCATGAATGGTTGTAAGCGAGTGAATGTAGTTGGAGCTTCTACTCATAGTTGGCGACGGACAGCACTAACAGAGATAAATAAAGCTGGGGTGCCTCTCAGAGTGACTCAAAATATTTCTGGACATACCCGGCTCACCCATCTCCAAAAATATTTAGAAGTTTCTAGAGAAGAAGTTGAACAGGCTGTGCTTCTTTTACCTTAACCTGATGCTTCGGTTCAATGAAGTAATTGTGCCATTAAAAGCTCTGTAAAATTACCCCAAGTTTTTTAGGAATCAAGGAGCCATAAACTTATGTTGATTGACAGAAATGGTCAAGCCAAAGTTCTCAGTTATCGAGAAATTTAACAGGTTAGATGAAGTAATTGTACCATTGAAAGCTCTGTAAAATCGCCCCAAACTTTTTTAGGAATCAAGGAGCCATAAACTTATGTTGATTGACAGAAATGGTCAAGCTAAAGTTCTCAGCCATAAAGAAATTCAACAGTTATTTGAGCAAGGATTCAGATTAACGAGAGATAAAGCTCTATTTGCCACCTGCTTTTATACAGCTTGTCGAGTTTCTGAAGCCCGCCAAATGCATTTCGTTGACGCTTTTCATCAAGAAATCGTGCGAGATGACATTATCATTCGTAAAGCGAATACCAAAGGAAAACAAGCAACTCGGACAATTCCTACCCACCCTCATCTTAAAGAGATTCTCCAGCGGTATCGGCAAGATTCTTTAGAATTATTGCGACTGCGAGAATTATTTGGAAGATGGAGCCACCGGAACTTAAATTCGGAAGGAAAACTGGTTTTGAACAATCTACTTCAATGTCCTGTTTGCGAGGCTAAGCATTTTAGTAAGCAAGGATGGTATAGAGATAAAGAACAAGTTTACCTCTGTAAAAAGTGCAACCATTATTTTCATGAATCAAAACTCATCAAATGTCAACTTGATGCCAACATTCCGCCAACCATAGAGTATGACCCTTTAGGGGTAACTAGCACATTAAATTATGGATTTTTGTTCGCCGAACTCAACAATCCATTTTTGTTTCCAGGATGGCAAGGGAAGGGATGTCTTAGCCTCAGAAAGGCTATCAACGTTTTTGAGATGGCTTTTGACAAACTAGACATTTCTGGGGCTTCCTCTCATAGTTGTCGGCGGACATCGCTCACCATCATGCACAGCGAAGGAGTCATCCTTCGAGTGCTACAGGAAATCAGCGGACATAAAGACTTAGGAGCTTTGCAGAAATATCTGGAAGTTTCTCCCGACCAAACACGGGCTGCCATTCATGTTTTGGGGTAAATCAATATCACAGATAAACCTGATTGTCAATGACCAGCTATAAGGCGACTTCTAAGAACACGAGGCTGAAACGCTTTCCCTGTAAGGGTTTCAACTTTAGAGATATTTTTAAGGATATTTTAACAATTCTGTGTCAAATCCAGAAAAGCATACTTTACGGTTAAGAAAGCTTTTGAACAAAAACAACTGGTTTTGTGACAG
Source organism: Trichocoleus sp. ST-U2 (assembly GCF_039961875.1). Taxonomy (NCBI): domain Bacteria; kingdom Bacillati; phylum Cyanobacteriota; class Cyanophyceae; order Leptolyngbyales; family Trichocoleusaceae; genus Trichocoleus; species Trichocoleus sp. ST-U2. Next base: position 4,712 of record NZ_JAMPJY010000039.1, read on the forward strand.
CAGCTACACAGTTTGATGTTCCGTCAATTTAGTAACAAAACTTGAAGGGGTTAATGATGGGTAATTCTGGTCGGGGTGGTGCAAGAGCGGGTGGGGGTCGTCCTTCACGGTGGAAAAATAAGCCGACAATTACAATCCGAGTGCCGGAAGTTTTCGCTGAAACGCTGTTGGAAATTGCTGAAAATCTAGATCGGGGAATTGAGGATACCCTTGTAATTGACTGTAAGTCAATGAATGTTAGTCGGCAAACCAAAAAAGAACAGCTAGCTTTATCACAACTCCGTATTTACAAACATTCTGGGCACAAAGTCCTACGATTGGAGGAATTAATTAGTGTCTTACAGAGCAGTCGTGACTAACGCTGCTTCATGACTCCAGGCAGAATAAAATTGAAAGTCATTTTCTGACGCAGTAGTTAAAATTGCTTCTAAAAAGAGTAACGTGTCTAGTCTAATTTAGTAGGCTTACTGAGGATTGAAAAGCTGGAAAGGTAGGTTTTTTCACATTTGTTTAACCTAGCTACGACACGCTTTACCGATCTTCACAGGGTTGGCACCAAGGCTAGTATAGTCTATTGCCCTAGTGGGAGTATTTGCTGGGAGTAGTAGTACTCTCTGCGTACCGGGAGTTCGAGCAACGGGTTTGGTTAGTAACCTCAGTCATGTTATGCGACACGATGGCTAAATGGCTCAATTACGACAAATCACAGCGACGTAGCTGGACAGACGTTCCGATTGTTCTCCAACTACAGGACTTACAAAGCGAATATTCAGAGATTTATCAGCAGGAAAAACAGCAACTTACACAGAAGAAATGGAAGCATAAGAAGCTAACTCATGAGGAAGCTCGGCAGGCTGTTCAATACATCCAAAGCCTGTGCGCTCCAAATTATGGAAAACATAATCAACAAACTGGAGAGTTTCTCAGCCACGGGACTCGACGTCTCTTTTGTGCCCTCAGTTCAAGAGGTTCAACAGAGGGTCGAAGATCGAGGCGGCGATCGTCCTCTTGACTTCACGACATCTAGGAGCGTGTTGTTCCTACCAAAAAATTCGCAAGCAACTGTTTCCAAAGGCGGAAAGCAGCATAACCGGGCATTAGCTCGGCTACGAGTGCGAATCCCTGCATGTGATTCGCCACTTTAAGGTTTTTCGCATTTTTTCAGGTCGCTATCGTAACCGCCGCCAACGGTTTGGTCTGCGTTTAAATCTGATAAATCTGATTGCTGGCTTGTTAAACTACGAACTGGCACATGCTTCACGATTTATGCAGGGGGTCTATTGTATGTAGTAATTTTTGGTGATTTCATAGGCAATGGTTATTAATTGCTTGACGAATTGGTGTGTTGGGTCGTCCATAATCATCGAAGGGAAAAATTTTGAGATGGAATTGTGTGTTGGAGTGTCAACAATACAATTACCTAAGTTGGTTATGTGATGCCATGAGTGCTGCGTGCAGAATGAACTAATGCGTTGCTCTACCTTTTATCTGGTTCAGGCGACTTCTTTTATCCGAAGCGTCTTTTTGTTACGAAACTTTATACTCAAAAAGTCAAAGGTTCCTAAGGTCAACGTTATGGCCTGTAAAGGAAACACCCAGAATCTTTGAACAACCTAACCGGACGCTCTTGGTGGTTCTGCTTTGGCACTCTCAATACTCACTTATACTTGATACGGACACAGACGCTCCCCGTGTTTGAAAGTCTTAAGTGCCTGAGTGTCACGGCGCGTGACCTGAGTCTAAGCCACCTGACGGAAATTCGGACTGGTAGGTAATTACTGGCAAATCATCTTCGGACTATCCTCTTCAAAGAACGGTGCTCTCTTAAGTCTTAGCTAGACTCAAAAGCTTCCGCAGGAATTTCTCTCAACAGCAGTAGTTGACACAAGATCGGATGTTCCGCTCGTACTAAGTGCCTTTGAAAATCTTATGTAACAATAAACGACGTTTTGCATAAAATTCGTGTTTCGCATCTGAGAAACAAATAGAGGTTCGTATCGGCTGTTCAATAACCTTTGGTGTCTTAAATGAATAAGACGGCGTTTGATGAACTAGATGAGCAACTTAAACAACTAGCCAAGAGCGCCCAGCAGCATCCACCGTTGGCTCAAGGACGGCAGCTAGCTTTAAGGAAGCTCCTGAATGGAATTCTACAATCAGGCAGGCTTTGCCGTCCGCAGGGGGGTCAATTTTCAGGTGTTTATGAAGATATTTATGATGAGGCACGACAAGAACTGTTACTTTATATTTGCCAAAACATTGACAAGTACGACCCGGAACGTGGAGGCGTGATGGCATGGGCCAATGTTCTCTTGGAGCGGCGATTTTTTAAAGAAGCCATTCCGAAAATCTTAGGCAGCCCCGGCATTCAAAAAATGACCCTTGCAGACTTGGATAATTTTGCAGTACCGCAATCCCCTCCAGTTCTCAATGAAATTCTTACCGAATATATAGAATCAGACCCAGAAAAGCTTTTTCAAAAGGAACATATAGAAAATCATCCAAAAGCTAACTTCCAAGCCTTAGTAAGACGGCGACTTTTGGGAGATTCCTGGAAACAAATTTCAGCAGAGTTTGGCATAAAAATTCCAACCATCAGTAGTTTTTACTACCGTTGTTTAAATAAATTTTCTGCGAATTTGAAAGAATATTATCTCAATAATATTGTTTAATTCAGAGACAAAAAATGATGGAAAACCTATCGGAATATTTAACTTTCACCGTACCTCTAAGCTCGGATGCCCACCGCTTCGCCGAACAGTTTCGCAGACAACAAAGCAATCAGAAGAAAGCCAAACAGGTTTATCTCAATACGTTGGCGGTATCTGCCGTGAATTTCTACCTACGTTGTATGGGAATAAAGACTGATTGGGAAGCTAGTCAGAGCCGTAACCCAGTGATGCAAACCTTTATGGATGTCGCCGATTTGTCCATCCCCAATAAGGGTAAATTAGAGTGTTGTCCCGTCTTGCCAGATACCTCTGTCATCCAGATTCCGCCGGAAGTTTGGTCAGATAGAATTGGTTATGTCGCCGTACAGTTTGACAAATCGTTGAGAGAAGCGACGCTATTAGGATTTACTCCAACGGTTCCAGAAAGCGGTGAGTTACCTGTGGAGTGTTTGCGATCGCTTGAAGATTTGCTCTTACACATTCATCAGATTGGGCAATCCTTAGAAGCAGAGAAAAAACTCGCTTCAATTGTTGCTTGTGACTCTCAACCAGTTAACCTAAGCCAATGGTTCCAGAATATATTTGAGACGGGTTGGCAGTCTATATCAGCACTTTTAGGCACAGACGAACAGAATTTAGGCTTTAGCCTGAGAAGTGCATCCAGTGCGAGTGAAACTAGCGTGAAGCGGGCGAAGCTGATTGACTTGGGGCTAAAACTAGGGAGTCAATCCGTAGCACTGTTGGTAGCTCTAGCACCGGAGGACGAACAGAACGTGGGTATTTTAGTGCAGGTACACCCAATAGGGGGAGAAACTTATCTGCCACCCAACCTCAGACTAGGTTTGCTCTCTGAATCAGGAGAAACTCTTCAGGAAGTACAATCTCGTTTCCAAGATAACTACATTCAACTGAAGCGATTTCAGGGAGGAGCGGGAGAAAGCTTTAAACTGCAAGTGGCTTTCGGTGATGTCAGTATGAAAGAGGCTTTTGTAATCTGACCGCTCTTTTGCCAGACACCAATGAATAAGTTAGTTGTTTTGAGCCTAGGCAATGGTGATTTGGGGAATGGCTTTGGAGCCGTTACAGCCCAGCTTTGGGAACAAAGCGATCCTAATCCTATGAAGTTCACAGGATGTTTATCAGCAGCGCCAGAAATTCCCGAACTCTACAGACATTGGCAGTTGCTCTATAAGGCTCTGTATCAACGTCTGGATTGGTGTCCTCGTATCAAAATTCAAGAAGCCGATGTAACTAATGTTTCTGAGGTTGAATTTAGCGATTTATGCCAGCGGTTGTCAAACAGCATCAATGCTTGGCTCAACTCGGAACCGTTTGGCAACATTAACCAGCAGTTACGAACGCACTTAGACCGAGACGAAGAAATTCGTTTCATCATTGAAACTAACGATAACCTTTTGCGGCGGCTTCCTTGGCATCTATGGAAATTCTTTGAAGATTACCCCAAGGCTGAAGTCGCCTTGAGCGCCCCGGAGTATCAACCCCCAAAAAAATCTAACGTACAAACTCCCGGTTCTAAAGTAAGGATTTTAGCAATTCTTGGTAATAGCCAAGGAATCGATACTGGAAAAGACCGGGTTTTTCTAGAACAATTATCAGATAAGGCATCAACGAAATTTTTAGTAGAGCCGCAACAAGACAAGTTAAATGACCAGCTTTGGAAACAAGGTTGGGACATCCTCTTTTTTGCCGGTCATAGTTCCAGCAAAGAAAAAGGGCTGCTTCAGCTGAATCAAACAGACGCGATTACACTAGACAGATTAAGGAATGCCCTAAAAAAAGCGATTGAACGCGGCTTACGCTTAGCGATTTTCAACTCCTGTGATGGCTTGGGCTTGGTGCAGCATCTGGAGGATTTGCACATTCCCCAAGTAATTGTCATGCGGGAACCAGTGCCAGACGTGGTAGCTCAAGAATTTTTAAGGCATTTTCTAACAGCTTTTTCGGGTGGACAGTCTTTATATGCTGCGGTTCGAGAAGCACGAGAAAGGCTGCAAGGACTAGAGAAGCAATATCCCTGCGCGGCTTGGTTGCCCGTAATCTGCACCAATCCTGCCGCAGAACCTATGACTTGGCCAGAAAAGGGCAATGGGAGAAAGCGCGATCGCTCTTTGTTGCCCAAATGGCATTGTCTGCAAACAGTGCTTCTTTTGGGTGTGGTGGCAACATCTGCGATTATGGGGGTGCGCCATCTAGGGATGCTGCAAGCATGGGAGCTTACAGCTTTCGACCAGTTAATGCGATCGCGTCCAGATGAAGGGCAAGATCCGCGCCTCCTCATCGTCACTATCACCGAAAATGATTTTCAGCTAAAAGAGCAGAAGCAGAGAAAAGGCTCTTTATCGGATCTTGCCCTAGTTCAACTCTTGGAGAAACTCAAGACACTCAAAGCGCGAACGATTGGTTTAGATATCTACCGCGATTATCCTGTAGACCCCAAACAGGCAGATTTAGCCGCTCGGATGCAAAGTCAGGAGGACTTGTTCGCAATTTGCAAAGTCCGCGACCAAGAAGCCAACCATCCTGGGATTTCGCCTCCTCCTAATGTCCCGACAGAACGCCAAGGCTTTAGTGATGTTGTCAAAGACCCAGACGGCGTTCTACGTCGCCATTTATTAGCGATGAAACCAGGCCCCGCATCCCCTTGTACTGCGCCCTACGGCCTCAGCGCCCAGCTAGCATTTCATTATCTAGAGGCGGAGGGGATTTCTGCCAAGTATACTCCTCAAGGGGATTTGCAAGTGGGCAACGTCGTCTTTAAGCGCTTGCAAACTCATACTGGCGGCTATCAAAAAGTGGATGCGTGGGGCTATCAAATACTTCTCAATTACCGCTCCTACCACCGCACCCCTCTAGAGGTTGCCCCAACCGTCACGCTTGCAGAAGTTCTTAACGATCAAGTCAAACCCGATCGAGTCAAGGGTCGAATTGTCCTGATCGGTGTCACTGCCGAAAGCGCTCATGATTATATTCCCACCCCGTACAGTGGTAGCCAGGGGTTCTATCAAGAAATGCCAGGAGTGATTGTGCAAGCGCAGATGGTGAGTCAGATTTTGAGTGCGGTCAAAGATGGGCGACCCCTATTACGGGTTTGGCCTATTTGGGGCGAAATTCTTTGGGTCTGGAGCTGGTCTTTTGTGGGAGGTATCCTTGTCTGGCACTGTCAGTCACGACTACACCTGGGACTGGCGGCTGGAGCTGCACTCTCGGTTTTATACGTTGTTTGCTTTGGTCTGTTCACCCAAGGCATCTGGATACCCCTCGTCCCGTCAGTTTTAGCTTTGGTAGTTACTGGCGGTAGTGTAGTAGTCTACGCGACTTCCAGAGCCACAGCGACAGTAGCATACACTGATAACTTTGAGCGATCGCCCAAATGAAGTTGCCTGTTCCAATGATTAAACTTACCTTTGCTATTAGTTGGGCGCTCCTTGCCTGTACACGATTACAGGCGCAGCCTGTTGACTCGGTATTACTACTTGTGCAACGCCCGACCTTAAACCCCAGCGGACAATCAAATGGATCGTTGATATTTGCCGCACCGCCTCCACCCGCCGACATTGGGGAACCTGGTCGTCGCTTTGAAGCAGGAAGCCGTCGTGTCTGTGAGGAAATGGACGGACAGCGCTCTATGTCTGAGAAAAAGCTGCTTACTGCCTTGGTTCCGGTTTATGCGGATTATCAGCCTCTGAATGCGGAATTGGTCTGGGGAGCGACGACCGCCGAGCATCCCACTTTCTGGTTTTATGTACCTTATCAGCCCCCATTTACTGGAGAGTTTGTGCTGCGGAATAAAGATGGTAAGTTAGTCTACCAGACTGATGTCACGCTACCCAAGACGCCGGGGGTTGTTAGCCTGCCCCTTCCATCCACAGCTCCCCCGTTAAAGCTTGGTGAGCGGTATCGTTGGTATTTCAAGATTTACTGTAAGCCACAACAACCACCTGTTTTTGTTGAGGGGTGGATTCAAAGAAACTCAGTGAACCCCGCCCTGGAGAGCCAGTTAGAGAAAGCGACACCACGCGATCGCGTTGCCCTTTATGCCACCAACGGTTTTTGGTACGAGGCGTTGACTGTTGCCTCCCAGCTTCGCCGTACCGATCCGAAAGCTCTTGATTGGGCTGCCCTGTTGCAAAGCGTTGGCTTGGATAATATTGCAAAAGAGCCAATAGTAGAATGCTGCACCCCTACTAACAATTAAGAATTAAAAAAATGAAGAAATTTCTTCGTTTTTTAATTTTTTAAAGCCAATTACCCAATAAAATGTAGGGTGCCCAAAACATCGGACGTTGAAATTGAGGATTCTTTAAAAGAGCCAGCTGAGCGCGACGCAGTGCTTCAGCTTTAGGTAGTGCTTGATTATTAGTTAACTCTCGGTAAAACTGGCTCATCAGGAGAGCGGTAGACTCATCATCCACGTTCCACAGAGAAGCTAGGGTACTACGCGCTCCCGCCCGCACCGCTACTCCAGCGATTCCTAAAGCTGCCCGGTTGTCGCCAGCAGCTGTTTGACAGGCGCTAAGAACGAGTAGTTCAATAGCATTGTTGGGCTGGCTTTGGTCTCTAGTTCGCAGTAAGTTATTCAACTCGTTGACATAGATGCGCTTATCCCAAGCGACAATAAATGTCTTTGAAGCCTGAGAGCTGAACTGACCGTGAGTTGCAAGATGAACTACAGGGAAAGGCAGCGAGTTAACCCGATCTTGCAGAGCCGTGCTGGTAAACTCCTGATTAAGAAGTACCTTGCTGGATACTTCAGACTGAATTTCCTCTAATTCGCGCTTCACGTTGGGTAGTGCAGAAAATCCCGAACGTGGTTCACTCACTCCGGCGACTATTGCTTTTAATTGTCGCTGCTTCAAAGGCTTAGGGTCTATCAGATGCAAGCCAGGGGTTAAGGCAACGCTGTAGTTTTCCACGAGATACTGTTTACCGTCGTAGAGAGCCGCCATTGGGATATTCCGCAAGGAACCATCTAGTACAAAAACTAACTTTTTGACATTACTTTGGGCTAAATTTGTCATAGCAGGTTCGATCAACCAGTTATATACCTGTTGGGACAAGGATTTAACTTCTTCAGTTGCATCAGGTTCTATTAGTTGTTGCCGTAGCTCCTTTAAAACGCTTTCCGCTTGGCTCTCGGCTACAGGAGTGGAGTAGTGGTACAGGTTTTTTTGCTGGGATACTTTGAGGATAACCTCTAGTCGGTCTGGCAAAATAATTGGATAGATGACTGCTGTTGAATTCTCTTGGTCAACTACTTTGTCAATCTCCACGGTTGCTTGTAAGCAGGCTTCCCGCAAGAAGTTGTCTAGTTCTGCTAACTGGAGAGCTTCAATGACTTCACGAGCTTTTATAAAATTGTTTTGACTGGGTTCGGAAGTTCCTACAGGTTGCAAGAGCAAATCGACAAGCTGTCGATAGACAGGTTCCACACTTTCCCGAAAGGAAAACTGAACCTCTGGGTTGATAGCGACCAAGTCGCGACGGAGAGACTTGAGAGTGTTGAATGCTTCCGTGTAAGCTGCGATCGCTTGTTGAATATTTCCCTGAGCCTTGAGTAGACGTCCTAATTGCCATTGCCATTGATAGGCAATATCCGGAGCATCAATACTTTGGGCTAGAAGCCGGGCTTGCTGGGTGAGGTCAAAGGCATTAGATAACTGCCTTGTTTGTTCGTACAGCCCGCCAAGAGTGCCTAAGGCATAAGATTCTGCTCGCTGGTCTTTGAGGCTTTTGCTCTGCTGGACAGCTGTAGCTAGCAGCTGAGCGATGTCCGTTGTTCGTTGTCTGTTGCTCCCGGAATCCCGCAGCCCCCCAGTCCCTAGCTTCATCAGGCTTTGGGCAAAGTTAATCCGGGCGTAAACCGCCATTCGACTAGCGGGTAGATTGCTAATTTGAGACTGGATTTGGGGCAACAATGTATAGGCAGCGCTCGATTGCTCGTTTTCCAACAATAGGCTCAGCTGATTCATCTGAGACTGGATCAGCGTAGCGGGTGAGACGGATGTGAGGACAGCCTGCTTGTAAAACTCTAAAGCGGCTTGGGTATCTTGTTGGGCGCGGGCTGTGTTGCCCAGACTGAGCAGGGCATCGCTGATAGCTTGAGGAGATTGCACTCGCGTAGCCACTTCTTTACTCTGCTGCAAGATTTGCCGGGATTGCTCTAAATCGCCGACTACTCGGAGGACGTTGCCGAGGCTCCGCAGCCCTGTAACCTTGAGAAGAGAATCGGGTTGGTTTTCCAGAAGCTGGGTAGTTTCGGTTAACGTCTGCTGGGCCAGACGGTAAAGCCCCAAAGCTTGCAGGGCTTGGGCTTGGTTAACACGGCTACGAGTTACCCCTAAGGTGTCGCCTACTTGTGCATAAATGTTAGCTGCTTGTTGCCAGGTAGTTAAGGCTTCTTGAGATTTCGAGAGTGCTAGTTGCAGGCGACCTTGAACATCTAGGGCTTGGGCGAGGAGAAGCGATCGCTCTTTCGAGGTGCCGAGATTTTGTCCAGTCTGTAATAAATTTAGACTTTGGGTGATCGCTTGAGATGCTTCAGTCCACTGTCCAAGTTGCTGATAAGCTAAGGAGAGATTGCTTAAGGTCATGGCTGCTTGAAGTCCATCTCCAGTAGCTTTGAAGTCAGTAGCTGCTTGTTCCCAGAGGGAAGCTGACTCAGAAAACCGTTCTGCTTCGTAGAGTTTTCTAGCTTGTTGATCTATCTCTTGGGCATCGGATGTACTTTGGACAATGGTGTTTTCTGCAACCATATAGGCGAAAGCGGGCGGCAATATTGCCGTACCCAAGAACATAGCCAAAAGGAGCGGTAGGGTTAAGAGGCGGTACGTTCTTGCCTGCACGTACTTCAGCAGGCGACGAATTCTACGGAAAAATACAGACCGTTTTCTTGTCATGTTCTTGCCTTCCTTCGCAGAACGTCTTTGCTGGAAAAAGCAGTGGTGGCGAAAAGAATGCTCCAACTGCAACAAGTTGTGAATTTAGTTGCTCAACTACTAGACATCTCCAAAAATTAAATATCGACTCAGGCAAGGCAAGGGTTTCAGATTAATTTTCGGAGATATCTGCTACATCAAAGCTTAGAATTCGACTGAAGCGCACTGCACTCAGGTGGCCTCTGCCAAGAACGATGGGGCGTGACGGTGGGCGCATTCGCTGTGAGTACCACTTTGCCATTAGCACCCCTTACCCACCCCTGAGCTTCTACGAGAGGAACTGGTGTGGGTCTAGTTGGATTGGTGGCTTGAGGTGGAATAGAGCGGTTCTCTATTCTAGGGTTGAGCGTAACCAAATCTACCTGAACGGCGTCACTGTTGAGTACTTCGCCCGGATTGGGTGGTAAACCACCGCGACCAGTGACAACAAATTCGCTCTGGTCTGGACGCCCACTTGTTTGACAGACTTGGCTAATTTCGACATTCGCAAATTCCGCTGGTAATTCCTCAAGTTGTCTATCCCGCGTGTTGATTTCCAGCGTCCCGTCTATCCCTAACTCAGAACTAGCCGTAAAGTCACTTTCGGGGGTGCGGCGATCGCGAAACTGTCTGAACCCAAACACTCCAGTCGCTGTGGCGCGGGACTTGCCCCCGTTTCCTTGGTTGGCACTCGCAACGATGTCGCTATTTTCGGATAAAAAGGCAAGCACAAAGCCATTTGGAGCCTCAATCTCGATATTGCCGCCATTTCCAGGACCCACCGCCGATGCAGAAATCAAACTGTTGTAGCGCATTAGTATTTGGTTTCGCACCTGCAATCGAATGTTGCCACCATTGCCCGAAGCGATTTCGGTAGTAAGTTTTCCTCCTGTGTTCAGGAAGATTGAACCCGCTGCGACTTCTAAATCGCCTGGATTCCCTGTCCCTGTACCACTAACCGTAACTTGTCCTCCGTTTTGGACAACTAACCGTCCAGTGTTTATCCTGATACCTCTAGCATCACCGGAACTGCGGCTATCGAAATACAAGCCACTATCTTTACCAACTGTCACGGACTCAGTGGCATTCACTTCTAAAGTTCCAGCGTTGCCTGTACTCTCGGTGAAGGCTGAGGCTTGCGCTCCATTATTAACAATCAACTGCCGGGTATTAATTATCACGTCTCCAGCAGTTCCAGACCCCTGAGTGTCGGCAGACACCTGACTGGGAGAGCCTCCTTGACTCTGCCCATCTATGAGAACCGTGTCGGCTTTTTTAACGATTACACTACCTGCCTGCCCCATTCCTACAGCACTAGCCGTTACGACAGCACCATCAGTCACAAAGAGCAACCTTGCTTGGATAGTGATATTACCTCCATTCCCTCGATCTCTGTATGTATTGGCAAACAGTCCACTTGCAGGTCCTGCACCCTCAACTACGTACTTACCAAATTGGGCAATCTTAGCAAAATATGTGGCGTCGCTGCCAGAAAGAGTAACGCTGTCAGCCACATTAAGGGTGATGTCACCTGCTTTGCCACTGCTGCGGCTGGTGGTAACAACTTGTCCACCGTTAAGTGCCTCCAGTGTATTGACGTTAAGGGTGATGTTACCCCCATTCCCCTGTCCTGTAGTGCTGGCACTTAGCAGAGCGCCATTGGTCAACGCAAGCAACCCAGTCGTGATGTTGATGCCGCTACTGTTACCCACAGATGTATCTTCCACAGTACTCAGTGCCGCACTCTGGAATTTACCCTCTCGACCTACCCCATCAAAAGAAACTCTATCGCGGGCATTTATATTCACACTTCCGGCATTGCCTTGTCCACGAGTCAGAGCTTCCAGTTGAGCGCCATTTGTCACCGAGAGCAACCTGGTCTTGATATTGATGCCGCCACTATTGCCCACAGCATTGGTATTATTTGTACGTTCCACCGTACTAAATGCCCCGCTTGGAATAAATTGACTGTTTTCCTCATCAACTCCATCAAAGGAGACCGTATCGCGGGCATCTATATTCACACTGCCCGCACTTCCCTGTCCGCGAGTGCTAGCAATCAGCCGAGCGCCATTCGTCACCGATAGTGACCCAGTTATGATGTTGATGCTGCCCCCGTTGCCCACGGCTCCTCTTTCCACAGTGCTGAATACGGCACTCTGGACTCCATTCTTGCTACCCATCCCATCAAAAACGACTGTATCGCGAGCATTTATATTCACACTTCCAGCATGTCCCCGTCCATGAGTCAGAGATAGCAGTTGAGCACCATTCATCACCGATAGCGACCCAGTCGTGATGTCGATGTTGCCTGCGTTGCCCACAGTTTCAGATTCTTCCACACTGGTGGATGCATAACCTCTATTGAAGGAAACGCGATCTCTGGCATTTATAGTCACACTGCCCGCATTTCCCCCTCGTCCTGCGCTGGATGTATATAGCCCAGCACCATTTGTTATCGAGAGCGACCCAGTCCTGATATTGATATTGCCTGCGTTGCCCACGGCTTCTTCTTCTACATTGTTGTAGATGCCACTGCGGTCTGCAATCGTTATTACCTCTGTAGCCTTGAGTGTAATATCTCCCGCCTGACTGCTAGCTGACCCTAAACCTTCTCCTATTCCAGCACTGATAGAGCTTCCTCCTAAAACATTTAAATTGCCAGCGTCGATCACAATACTGCCGCCACCCCCAGATGTTACATTCACGTCCGCGCCATTGATGAGAGATATGGCGGTTCGTGTTACACCATCAAGAGAACTCAATCTTGGATTATTATTGCCCTCAAAATTCAGCCCTACTGTTCTTCCTAGTGTTACGCCGCTTAACTCGACTCGACCACCTGGAGCAGTTAGAGCGCCGCCATCGATTAATATTCCTCCAGTGGAGGTTGTATCTGGAAATAAATTACCCCCGACCAGTAATAAGTTCCGATTCTCAAGAACCGCTAGATTTCCTCTGACTTCAATTGAATTAAGCGGCTGGGCGGCAATTTGATTGAATAGGAAGGCAGAAGGATTGACACTCAGCAAAGGATTCTGAGAATCGACCGCTGAAGTCTGCGAAAACTCTCCATCACCGGAAAACGCGATCGCATTCGCTGTTGTCGCGACAAATGAACCGCCAATATCTAGCTGAGCGTTGGGTCCAAATATAATGCCGTTGGGATTGATCAAGAAGAGATTGGCATTCCCTCTAGCTCGAATCAGCCCTTGAATATCAGAAGGAGAACCACCCGTAACTCTGGCTAGGATGTTGGCGATCGCAGGAGCGTTGAGGAAATCAGCAATGCCTCCGTTGGGAATGCTAAAATTCTCAAAACTGTGGAATAGATTGGTATCGCCAGCAGTTGTCCCCCCTGTAATTTCCAAGGTTGTGCCGTTAGGAGTAACTACAGTTCCTAAAGAAGGGTCGGGAGTGACCTGGGCAAAAGCGCCAGTTCCCGAGAAAGCGATCGCCCCAGTCATCGCTAACCCACTCACTAGCCCTAACTTCCAACTCCGACCACTTTGAGCTATCACAGCAAAAGCCTCCTCAAGAGCAACAGTTGTTGAGTGGATTACAGGTCGTTACCAATTAGGATAAACAGGAAAGCAAACGGTAGGATGCTGGCATAATTACGAATAATTGAGATCGCAGCTTCAGGAAAGTTTAGCTAGCACTGCACTCAGGTGGTCTCTGCCAGGAACGATGGGGCGTGACGGTGGGCGCATTTGCTGTGAGTACCACTTTGCTATTGGCACCCATTACCCACCCCTGAGCTTCTACGAGAGGAACTCGTGTGGGTCTAGTTGGATTGGTAGCTTGAGGTGGACTAGAGCGATTTTCTATTCTAGGGTTGAGAGTAACTAAATCTACCTGAACGGCATCACTGTTAAGTGCTTCACCGGGATTAGGGGGCAAGCCGCCGCGACCAGTGATGATAAATTCGCTTTGAGCTTGACTTCCACCTGCACTACAACCCTGTGCTACTTCAGTATCAACTGGTATAGTTGGCAAGTTGGTCAATCCACGGCTGGGGTCAACATCGGGCGTATTGATTTCCACAGTGCCGCTAAACTCAGGTCCAAGTTCAGAAGTGGCTGTGATGTCACTTTGGGGGGTCTGTTCTTCCCGGAATTCTGTACCTAAAATGCCTTGAGCGGTGATAATGACCCGACCCCCAAAGGCATCTTGAGCATTGGCACTGATGTTGCTATCTTCTAAGGCGGCTATGACACCAGTATCAATGCTAATATTGCCGCCAGTAGCTGTGCCAGTGGCGTTGGTGGTGATATTGCTGCCACGACGCAACAGCAATTCTTGAGAGATCAGTGTGATATTCCCCTGCCCCTCTGGGCTGTCAGGCTTTTGGCTTCTGGTTTCAGCCTCAAGGCGTGCAGCAGTATTTAGACGGATAGAGTCAGCTTGTATCCAAAGGTCGCCTGCATCCCCTGACCCTTCAGTACTTACAGCGACTTTACCTTCCTCGCGGACAAGCAACTGTTCAGTCGTAAGGATTACGTTTCCCCCCTCACCTGTGGGGTCAAGATCAGGAATTTGAATTGTATCAGCAAATACCCCACTAGCCGCGTCAACCTGATCGAGCTTTGACGGATCGGCCTGTTGGGCAAGTCGGTCATTGAAGGTGGGGTCAGAGCCAGAAATGGTAATGTCGTCAGTCGCATTGACAGTGATGTTACCTGCTGCTCCAGTGCTGTAGGCGGTTGTGAGTAATTGTCCGCCACCACTAAGCTCAAGGTTGTTAGTATCAACCGTGATGTTACCGCCAGTAGAGAGGTTCCAAGTTCGCGCACTTAAAACGGCTCCATTCGCTAGGCGCAGGACATTAGTAGTAACTGTGATATCACCGCCCTTACCAGTGGCTGGTGTTTTGGTGCCACTCAACAACCCGCTTGATAATCCATTGCTCCCCAACCCATTAAAGAAGAGGGTATCCGAGGCAGTAATCCTGATACTACCCCCATCCCCCCGTGCAAAAGTCTCAGCGGACACTACAGCACCATTGGTCAGTGAAAGGAATCCCGTTGTGATGCTGATGTCCCCCCCGTTGCCTACAGCGCCATGCTCCACAGTGCTAAATACACCACTAGATAATCCATTGCTCCCCACCCCATCAAAGGAGATGGTATCCGAGGCAATAATCGTCACACTACCCGCATCTCCTTGTCCAGAAGCGTTGGTAGTCAGTCGAGCGCCATTAGTTCCAAACAGTGACCCAGTCGTGATGTTGATGTCCCCTCCCTTACCCACGCCTCTTACTAAAACACTATTAGAAAGCGAGCTGCCATCAGTAAGGTTTATTGCTCCTGTTGTATTAATTTCAATATCTCCCGCCTTGCTCTCAGGCGACCCTATCTCTGAATCTATTCCCGCCTGAAGTTGGCTTCCTCCTGCCATATTCAAGTTCTGAGCGTTGAGCGTAATACTACCGCCACCACCAGCACGTACATTCACGTTTGCACCATCGGTAAGAGATATATCAGTTCGCGCTACGCTATCGGGAAAACTCAAACGTAAATTATTTTCATCAACATTTAGTAGCCCAACGGTTCCTACTCCTAATAATCCTCCCAGTTCCACTCGACCTCCTGGAGCGTTTAAAGAACCGCCTTCAATCGAGATTTTCCCGGTTGAAGTGGTAGTTGGAGACACATTACCCCCGATTAGGAGCAAGCTTTGATTTTCATCAACTGCTAGAGTTCCTCTGACTTCAATGGAATTAGTCGGCTGGGCGACAATTTGATTGAATACCAAAGCCGAAGGATTAACTATCAGCAACGGATTATCGGGGGAAACGGCTGAAGTTAGGGAGAATTCCGCACCGCCAGGAAACGCGATCGCATTCGCGGTTGTCCCGACAAATGAACCACCAATATCTAGCTGAGCATTGGGTCCAAATATAATGCCGTTGGGATTAATCAAGAAGAGATTGGCATTGCCTCCAGCTCGAATCAGCCCTTGAATATCAGAAGGAGAGCCACCCGTAACTCTGGCTAGGATGTTGGCGATCGCAGGAGCGTTGAGGAAATCAACAATGCCTCTGTCGGGAATGCTAAAATTCTCAAAACTGTGGAATAGATTGGTATCGCCAGCAGTTGTCCCCCCTGTAATTTCCAAGGTTGTACCGTTAGGAGTAACTACAGTTCCTAAAGAAAGGTCGGGAGTGACCTGGGAAAAAGCGCCAGTTCCAGAGAAAAAGATCGCCCCGCTCATCGCTAACCCACTCACTAACCCCAATTTCCAGCCCCACCTCCGGCTAGTTTGAGCTATCACAGCAAAAGCCTCCTCAAAAGTAACAGTTATTGAGTGAATTACAGGTCGTTACCAATCAGGATAAATAGGAAAGCAAACGGTAGGATGCTGGCATATTACGAATAATCGCGATCGCCGCTTCAGGAAAGTTTAGTTGACACTGCACTCAGGTGGCCTCTGCCAGGAACGATGGGGCGTGACGGTGGGCGCATTCGCTGTAAGTACCACTTTGTCATTGGCACCCATTATCCACCCCTGAGCTTCTACGATAGGAGCTAGTGTTGGTCTAGTTGAATTCGTGGAAACATTTGGACTAGAGCGGTTCTCTACCTTAGGGTTGAGCGTAGCTAAATCTACCTGAACGGCGTCACCGTTGAGTGCCTCGCCGGGATTGGGTGGTAAACCACCGCGACCAGTGACAATAAATTCGCTCTGGTCTGGACGCCCACTTGTTTGACAGACTTGGCTAATTTCGACATTCGCAAATTCCGCTGGTAACTCCTCAAGTTGTTTATCCCGCGTGTTGATTTCCAGCGTCCCGTCTAGCCCTAACTCAGAACTAGCCGTAAAGTCAGCAATTTGATTGAATAGGAAGGCAGAAGGATTGACACTCAGCAAAGGATTCTGAGAATCGACCGCTGAAGTCTACGAAAACTCTCCATCACCGGAAAACGCGATCGCATTCGCTGTTGTCGCGACAAATGAACCGCCAATATCTAGCTGAGCGTTGGGTCCAAATATAATACCGTTGGGATTGATCAGGAAGAGATTGGCATTCCCTCCACCTCGAATCAGCCCTTGAATATCAGAAGGAGAAGCACCCGTAACTCTGGCTAGGATGTTGGCGCTCGCAGAATTGTTGATAAGGAAATCGGCAATGCCTCCGTTGGGAATGCTAAAACTCCCAAAACTGTGGAACAGATTATTTCCTGCTTGGGTTCCACCCTCGATAGTGCAAGAAGTATTACAAGGTAAGAAGGTAGAGGAGTTGACAGTAGTTCCTACTGTTCCATCAGCTTGGATCTGAGCCAAAGCGCAATCTTGCAAGGAGACAAAGAAAGCGATCGCTCCACCAATTGCTAACCACCTCGCTAACCCTAACTGCCAGCTCCGATGACCGCTTGGAATCATCTTAGTTACCTTGCCTAAAGCAATACTGATCGAGAAAACTTCCCCCTTTGCCCTCGATCGTAGATGCAAACCCAACGGTAGGAGCGCTCTATATACGTTACGAATTGTTTCGGAATAAACCGAAAATCAACTTTTCTAAATCTGCAAGCCTTCCAGTAAAAGCAAAATCAATCCAAAATTTAAAATCTAAAATCGATTTACCGTTGAACTAAATGTGAAGTTTTGTAAAACGTCGCATAATTCTGGACTTTTGAGTCCGAGAGGTAAATAGAGGTTTGCTAGTTTCATCTTGGTAATCGAACCTAAATTCTCACTTCTTTACCCGAAAACCAGACTGATGAACTTCAAGCTAAGGCACCAAAAGCTTGCGCCAGCTCCATACGTCTTGAGAGTACAGTCTTTATGCCCAAAAATACTGCTACTGATGATTTATCCGCCTCAGTAAATCACCCAATGCTCGGCAGGTTACTAGATGGACGCTATCAGATAATTGACAGCTTGGGCAGAGGTGGATTTGGTCAAACCTACATTGCCCAAGATACTCGTCGCCCTGGAAACCCAACCTGTGTCGTTAAACACCTCAAACCTGCTAGTAGCGATTCCGAATGCTTGCAAATCGCTCGGCGTCTATTTTGTAGCGAAGCCGAAATCTTAGAAAAATTGGGCTACCATGACCAAATTCCCCGGCTGTTAGCCTACTTTGAAGAAAACCAAGAGTTTTACTTAGTACAAGAGTTCATTGAAGGGCAACTGCTCAGTGAGGAACTACAACCCGGTCATTGCTGGAGTGAAAGCCAAGTTATCCAACTGCTCGGTGAAGTCTTGAGCATCCTGGAATTTGTTCACAGCTACGAAGTCATCCATCGCGATATCAAACCTGATAATCTTATCCGACGTAACCGGGACAAAAAATTAGTTCTGATTGACTTTGGCACCGTAAAACAAGTGCGGACACAGCTAGTGGTGCCACCAGAACAGCCAAACATAACGGTAGCTATTGGCACTACAGGGTATATGCCCACAGAACAAGGGCAAGGCAAACCTCGTCCCAACAGCGACATTTATGCGCTGGGGATTATTGGCATCCAAGCATTAACGGGGTTGAATCCGACACAATTTCAGGAAGACTCTGGGACTGGTGAACTCTTGTGGCAGCAACAGGTTCAGATTAGTTCTGGGCTGAAAGCGGTTCTAACCAAGATGGTGCGCTATCACTTCAAGGATCGCCACCAGTCTGTAGCGGAAACGCTGCAAGCTCTCCAACAATCAACCAATATAAACTCATCAGCGCAAATTGCAAATCCCCCTAAATTTCAACGAACAGAAATCGCCACTCGCCCAAGACTACCAACAGAGATAGTCACCTCTCCTCAATCACCAGCACCTTCAGTACCTCAACCTGCACCGGAATTATCTGATCAAAATGCACCGCCGATTTCTAATCAGCCAAGCGAAAAAATTGATTCGCCGATCGAGCATCCTCGGATTTTGCTCCGGCCTTACAAAGTTAAGAGCAAGAAAGACACTCGTAGATTCCCTAACCTGATTAAAGGTTTTACCGCTTATCAAAAAATTTCTCTACTACTTGGGGCGGGATTGATTACAGCAGGAATCGCTATTTTTTCAATCTTTATTGTTGGTTTTGGCTCTAGGTATCAAAGTAGAAACTCCTCGACGCTAACTGTCCCACTAGAAGAATTTCTAGTAGATACACTTACTAGCGCCTCCACGAGCGAGTCGGTTGCCTTCAGTTCGGACGGAAAAACGCTTGTCACCGGTAGCATAGACCAAATAGTTAGGGTTTGGGATCTAAAGGCAGAAAACTCAAATCAAACTCTTTCTGACCACTCAGGAAGGGTTTACGATGTTGCCGTTAGCCCTGATGGTCAGACTTTGGCGAGCGGCAGCGAAGATAACACCATCAAAATTTGGAATTTGCATACAGGTGAACTGCTCCGTACTCTTAAAGGACATTTATGGTCAGTTTTATCAGTTGCTATTAGTCCTGATGGTCAGACTCTTGCCAGTGGCGGTGAGGATAACACCATCAAAATTTGGAATCTGAAGACGGGTAAATTACTTAATACGCTTTCCGGGTATACATCTGCCTTCTCTTCTGTTGAAATTGGTGCAGATGGCAGGCTCCTTGCCGGTGGCAGTTTGGACAATACTATCAAAATTTGGGAGTTGCATACGGGGAAACTCCTCCATATTCTTAGAGGGCATTCCGGGCAGGTTAATTCAGTGGCGATCGCTTCCAATAGTGCAATTCTCGCCAGTGGCAGTACAGACGGCACAATCAAAATTTGGAACCTCCACACCGGGGAATTACTCCATTCTCTTACAGGGCATTTAGACTCAGTTGAATCAGTCGCCATTAGCCCTGATAGTCAGAAGCTTGTCAGCGGTGGTAAGGACGGAATACTCAGAATTTGGAATCTACATACTGGCGATTTGATTCACACTTTCTTTGGGAATGCGAACCCCATTCATGCTGTAGTTTTTAGCCCCGACGGTCAGACTATTGCTAGTAGCAGTCAGGACAAGACAATCAAGATTTGGCAAGTGCCGTAAGGAGCCAAAGCGTTTCCGAGTAGGTACTTAATTGAGGAAAGCAGATTTCAGGAGCTGTACAAAGCAATGTCACTCAAATCTGATAAATTGGCAAATCGCCTTCAGGAAATTCAGCAATTTGTTGCTGCTAGAACTGCTCAAAATGAGACATTTCAAATAGTTGAGCAAGAATTGGTAAAAATTGGCGATTCTTTGAGGCAAGGGAAACTTACGATCCAAATTGTTAGTCATAACCCAGTCCCGGCTCAAGCGCTACAAAACTTTCTTAGTAGTTACAAGCCTCTGCCAGAGTTCTACCATTTTCAGAGGATGCTATTGCTTGGGGAGCCTGAACAAGCTGCTCCCGAACCAGCTGCTGCTCTGATTCTTCAACTCTCCTCTGCCAGCACGACTGGATTGCAGCAAACTCGTTATGAGCTTCCTATTAATCACACAGTAGTAATTGGACGCGATGACTCTCAGTGTCAGATTTGTCTGCCAAACCAGTACGCATGGGTTTCTGGGCGTCATGCCGAAATTCAATCTGTTTTAAATTCCGAAGTTGATTCTAGCCGTCCAAATTGGCAAATTTGCAACCTCAACAGCACCAATGGCACTTATTTAAATGGTCAGCGGTTGGAGGATCGTCAAACGGTACAATCGGGAGATCGCATCACTCTAGGTTATGAAAATCCGACTGAAAAAAGTCCAGAATTTATCTTTGAGTGTCAATCTCAGTTGGATAGCGACGTTTCTTCTAAGGTAGATGAGTTTTACAGGCAGCTGGTTGACTGCGATATTTTGTGTTTAGTGCTTGAACCCAACCAGATACTAACAGCCGATGAAAAGCAGCTGATTGAGAAAGCTAGTATTAGCCCAATTTCCTTACTTGTAGTACTCGTAGAACTCGCAGAGCCTCATCACCCGGTAGCTCAAGAAATTAAAACTAGTATCGCTGAACTTAAGGCTCGGCTTCAAAATCAAAATTCTAGCTTATCTCTTGAGCTAGTTCCTTTGCGATCGCACCTTGCCGATCCGGATGCAAAGGAACTAGACAGTTTTTGCAAGTCCCTAGAAAAATTAGTCAAGCGTAAGCCTGAAGACATTTTGATAAAACGGCTGACTGCACAGGTGGTATCCCAAATTGCTTTAATCGAAAAATTTTTCAATAATCAAGAAAAAGCTCTGGAAGCCGAAATTCAGCAAGATGAAGCAAAATTACGAGGAGGAAAAGGCGAGGACTTACAAAAGAAAACGGATAGAAGTATTAGGAAACTATCCGATGATAAAATAGAGCTTTTTAAGCAAGCTAAAGCTAAACTTAGCCAATCAAGAGGAAACTTATTAGATGAGTATTTGAGCGAAAGCCTTACCTCTAAAATCAGCGAAGCTGTAGATAAGCTAAAATCCCAGGTCATAAAGAAAGAGGGTTGTAAATATATTGAGCTGAGGGCAATCGTCACTAAACAGGTGACAGAGCGGCGAGGGGTTAAAAGTAGTAAATCTAAGGAGAAAATTATCGATGCAAATACTGCCTTGATAGACCTCTGTCGTTCCGAATTAAGTCAGTGGGCTAATGAAGAATGGGAACGAATTTGTACTCAGTATAGTGACGGGGGATTGAAAGGAATTTTACAGAGGAATTCTGAAACACTAAGTTCTATTCCTGGTTTGAACTTGAGCCATTCCGCTTTGCAGCCTAGACAAACGATAGACTTTCAAGAAATCTTTGCTTCGTCACTCAAAAAACCTGCTTGTGAAACTCGATATCAAGAAGTTTCTCCGTTATTCTATCTTCTTAAGAAGGTCAGAAGCCAATGGATGCAGTTTATGTTTCTATTCAGCTTCTTGAGTGTTCTAGGGATTGCGGGTGGTGGTGGTAGAAGGCAGTTGATGCGAAGCATTACTCAACCGATACGTGGAGCGTTTAAAAATTCCCCTTTTGTATCATTTCTTTTCCTAGCTGGTCTTGGTTACTTCTTATTTAAATTTTTGAAGCGTACTTATCAAAATTTCAAAGAAGCCGAACAAGAAAAAGCTGTAGAGAAGATGAGAAATGAGTTGCGTAGTTACTATCAGTCTCTTGTAAAAAATCGCTTGGTAGAGAAAATTAGCCAAAAAATCATGCAAGCTTTAGAAGCAGAAGAACAACGGTTGGATGAACTTATTAAAACCGTTAAGCAGCTTGCCGAGCAATTTATTACAGAGGCAGAAGGTAGTCAGTTGCCACTCAAGTTGCGGATGAGTAAACGTAAAGAACAACAGAATAATTTGAGGAAGGAGCTGAGTGAGTTACAGAAACTCAAGCGAATTTGACTTAAGTACGTAGACATTAAAAGATATAAAACAGCTCCCTGCTTGGCAATGAGGGAGCTGTTTAGTAATATTTTGATTTGATTCTGCCTACCTACTTAAACCTGCGCTAGAGCATCTTTGGCTTCTGTCAACAAATTTGTCGCTGTTTTAAAACCAGTATTTGTTAAATCGATGCCATCGACCAAAGTAGCATTAGCATCAATCACGCTTGCACTTGCTTCATTAACTGCATTGGTCAGTATCTCCATCAGTTCCTCAATCTTTTGAGTTGTACTCCTAAGTTCTTCAAATAAGCTATTCTGACCCTCGCTTACCTGGTCAACTGTCTCCTGCGCCGCTTGTTCAGTTGCATCTCCTACCGCTTGGAACTTCTCTGTAAAGTGTTCTACCACTCCCTCAAGCTGCTGGACAAATTCGGTCGCTTTCGTAGTGATTTCAGGTATACACTGCTCAGAAATGTAGGCTTGTAGAGCTTCAACTCGTTGGTCTATAGCTGTTTGATGGCTTTCTAGTTCACTATCTACGTCTTGTAAATAGTCTGTCGTTTGAGAAACAGTTTCTTCGAATTCTGAGCCGATTTCTTTTTCTTGCAGAGAAGTTAAAGCTTCCTCAGCCTCTTTTACGTTTTGTTCTAGTTCTGGTGTTAGTGCTTCGATCCGCTCATCTAAAGTAGAGATCGCACTTTTCGTTTCCTCTAGCTCTTGCGTTAGCTCACTTCCCAATGCTTCAATTCTACCCTTGAGTTGCTCTAGCACCTGACTCACTGACTCAGCCTCTGTAGCCAGTTCACTTTTGCCACTTGTCGCCTGCTCTAGTAGAGACTGAGCCTGGTCATTCAATTGCGTCCAAGCCGTCTCAACTTGTTCTTGAACTCTCGACACCTGTTCTTGCGTCTCTTGTAAGTTTGTTTGTGCTTCTTCAGTTTGCCCAAGCAGCGTCGTTAATTTAGCTGTTGTCTCTGATGTCATTGTCTGAAAATCAGTCATTTCTCCCCCTTCAACTTTTTCGGTTTATGGTAAACTCCGCCTGGAATTTAAGTTCCAGACTAATAACTAGAGTCCGGTAAACGGACTAGAAATTTAAAGTTTTAGTCGGATTTATCCGACTTTGGTTATTAGCCAGGGAATTGATTCCCTGGTGGTTTAGCAGCGTAGCCGTTATCTGATATCTAATTTATTACCCAAACTGTCTAATTCATCAACCAAACGGAACTCCCACTTTCTCAGCGACTTCTTTCACGCACTCAATTCCTTCTTCTAGTGGTCTAATCAATTCTTTCAATTCATTGATAAGTGGTTCCAATTCCTCGCGCTCACTTACGGCATCATCTTTTGCATCTGTAAGTTGACTACTCGTATCTCGAACTGCATCTACTACCTTCTGAACAGCAGTCTCAACCATCTCTTTGAGTTCCTCTGTCTTCTGCTGAGCAGTTTCTACTAATTGCTCAACCTCTCCTTGCACAATTTCTGTTTGCACATCCGTGACTTTTGTTTCTAACTCTTCTTGCAAGTCAGTAAAACTGTCGATGATTTCTTGAATCTTATCGCTGACTTCTTGTTGAGTTTCCTTTATCTCCTCAGTTAATTGGTTAATTTGGTCATTAGCAGTCGTCTTTGCCGTTTCAAGGCTCTGTTGTAGCTCATCAACTTCCTGTTTAGTCGAATCTACAGCACTGACTAGCTGTTCTTGACTAGAATTAATTTTTTCCTGAGCCTCATTGAGTGCTGTCTGAACTTCTTCACTAGCCGTCTCAACAGTTGTCTGCCCTTCATCTAACTGACTTTGGAGAGCCGTCAATTTTTCTTGAGCTTCTTGAATTTCACTAACTAGCTGCTCTTGCGCTTCAGTGATTTCACTCTTTAAAGTCTCAATATCGCCTTCTAACTCAGTTACCGCTTGTTCTGTCTCTGTCTTCTGGGTGGATACTTCTGTTTGAAGTTCATCGAGAGCAGTGTCAATCTGACTAAGAAGCTCTGTCGCTTGAGATTGCTTCTCTTCAAGGCTAGTTTCTAAGTCGTCTACACCAGTCTGAACTTCTTTTGTTTCCTCAACCAAAGTGTTCAGTTTTTCTGGTACTTCAGTCGCCATTTGTTCTAGTGATTCTGCTGTTGCACTCATGTTTAGATGTCCTTACGTAATAAATAGAGCTAAACCGGCAGAACTTCCTTCAAGATTCATAATCTTGACCTAGTGTTCTCCGAATAAAGGCGTTTCTAAGTGGCTTTATTGGGGCTCCTGCTTCTTGTGCGCGAGATATCGCATCTTGTACTAAGTGAATTCTTTCCTCGTCGGAAAGCGAAGGTGCATGCCTTGCAGCGTGATAACTCGCTCGGAACTCGTCTCTCCAATCTCCAGGTTCTAATTTAGTGCCGCGATAATTCTGATGCCCAAGTTCATGAGCAAGAGTAGCTCTCGTACTCATTATTGAGCGTGGATGACTTTCGTAGAGAGCCGGTAGAACATTTCCACGAACATATATTTGGTTAGTTTCGTCACTGTAATGTGTCGAATTCCCTTCATTGATTCTCAAGGCATCAGGATTACCGCCAAGCTCTTCAAATTCCTGCCTTAAACGAGCAGCATCTTCATCTCCAATTACTTGTTGAATAGGTCGTCTTTGACCTGCTATCTCTCTAGCTGTAGCCTCACCAGCCCTAGCAGCATCTGTGACGTTATCGACAGCGCTAACGGCATCCGTAGCTCTGTTTGCCAGCCTAGCAGCCGTAGCCGCATCACCAGCGATAGGAATAGCACCCATTGCAGAAAGACTAGCATTTGTCCAGTCTCCTTCCACCGCATACCAAACGGCATTAGCCCCATCAGCAAAAGCACCCAGACCTGGAATCATTCCGGCTCCATCCAGGAGAGTATGACCAACGTCACTCAAACTGAGATTCCCGAACAACCTTCCTCCTTCCTCTTTGGGTTTTGGAGCCTGTTCCTCAGGCTTGTCCAGCATTCCTCTGGCTTCTGACAACTGCTCTTTGGCTGCTTGGTGACGATCCCTAGCTCCATCAATCCGAGGTATCAGGTCAGCCGCTCCACTCATAATTCAAATATCCTTAACGTAATGAATGTCGCCAAACTTGCAGAGTCATCGAGCTATCAAGCAACCGCAATTTCTTCAAGCACATCATTAACCGCAACCATTGTTGTTTTCGCCGCCTCTACACTCTGTCAAGATTGGTTAAAGAAGCGATCGCAGATTCTCCTAAAATCATTAACATTGCCAATAACCGTCTCTACAGTTCTGTACTTGCATCTTTCAACGGCGATTGCTTACTCTGAGTAACCTTCAAACTTTAATCTTGACTTTAATCTTGCTAAGCCGTTTTAAGGTCATCCCAATAGCCTTGAATGCATCTCCTTAATTTGTGGAGCTCCCCAAGTAGATTGCTCAGTGTATGTAACTTTTCATCATTGACTAAAGAAATCACTCTAAGAGAGATTCCGTATTATCACGTAAGTTAAGAATGCTCTCACCATAATCTGGTTTTTGATTGACTTGTTCTAAAGTCAGGTCTCCCCGGTTATATTGGGTAGCTACCGCCACAAATTCCTCATCGGTCATGGTTTCTGGCTGGTTATCTAGGTCTAGGAAGTTTTCTGATGTGTTCTCCCGAAGTTGAGCCAAATATCTAGCAGCAAGGTCGATACTACTAGCTGGATCTTCTAACTTCGCAATAATTTCTTTCTCTTGCGCTTCACTCAGATTTTCTGGATTCTCGTACCCCAGTAATTCTGCGGCAGTGCGTATTTGCATTTGAATCTCTCCAAAAGAAGTTTCTTCTGGAGACCCAAAAATTCGACCTATAACAGGAATATCATTCAACGGAGACTCAGGATCGATGTCAATCGGGAGCCAGTTTCTTGCTTGGTATATGGCCGTATCAACTATACCTGGTAGCACACCAGCTTCCTGCCAAATCACTCCTGCAACTAGCTCAGGTGGCAAGTTGTATCTATCGGCAGCTTCATGTATTAGTTGTGAGTGTTCTCTAACCCACTTATCCTTAAATTCTGCGATATACGGACTATCCCAAGTACGCTCTAGACGCTCGTCGTTAGGATTTTGATCGGAACGTATAAAATGTTCCAAAGCCCCTGCTAACATATCTTCAGTTCCCCATTCCAAGGGATCGCCAACGTTTCTAGCCACTGTAGTTCCAAGATCGGCCAGCGTATTGCCAACTTCTCTAACCACTAGAATCAGATCATTGACCAATGACAACAGATTGTTAGCTGATTGGAGACGCCTCCTAGCTTCATCGATCCGAGGCATTAAGTTAGCTGCTCTGCCCATGATTCAAACCTCCCTAACGTGGCAAACGTTGCCAAACTAACAGAGACATCGTTTCTATCAACCCACCGCAATTTCTTCCAGCGCATCATTAACAGCAACCATCGTTGTTCCTGCCGCCTCTAACTCTGCCAAAATTGGCTCCAATTCAGCCGTCGTATCTTCTCCTGAATTCATCACCGTTGCACTCTCATCCACCTCACCAAGAATTGCCTCAACTACCTCTCCAGTTACCTCCTCGACAGCCGTCTCTATTTCCTCTTGGAACGTGTTCTCACACTCCTCACCAAGATCGGAGAGAACTTCTGAACTCTCTTCTTTGTAGTTGTCAGCAATTTCTTCAACTTCCGTCTTGAACGTGTCAAACACTTCTGTTACTTCTGTTTCACAATCGTTAAAAGAAGTTGTCAACTCACTCTCTCCCTGACTCAATTGCTCACTAAAATCAGTTAAGGCAGTTTCTACTTCTTCTTGGCTCTCAGTAATCTCACTAATTAATTCCTCAAAATCTGTGTCTACTTCAGAAAATGCTTCTACTTGTTGCTCAAGGTCTGTAACGGCTTCATCTAGATTATTAAATGACTCTTTTGTTTCATTCATTGCCTCAGTTAGAGACTCTTCAACCTGATCAACGGCTTCTACCATCTCAGCAAAAGCTTCTTCAACTTCCGTCATCTCTCCTTCAAGTTTAGTTTTATTCTCATTAATCTCTGTCTCAAAAGCGCTGTGAATTTCTTCGAGGGTTTGTAGAGCTTCATCTAATCCTTCGGCTCCCTCAGTCGTAACCTGTTGCAGCCCTTTTAACTCCTCTATTACTTCCGCTTCAGCACTCTCAAGATTATCTTCAGCTTCTTGTAAAGTTTGGGCTAATGCTTCCCAGTGAGTTGCTATTTCACTCCCTTCATTCAGAGCATCACTTTCTGATTCAATTTCTGAACAAACTTCACCAAACTGAGTACAAGCTTGCTCAAGAACAGCTAAAAGCCGCTCTAAACTTTCACTGGTTTCTTCAACGGTTTGATTAAGCTCTACAACCTCTGCCATGACAATTTACACCATGTCCATTGGGAAACAATTTTCGTTTCGATACCTGCTCTGGAATGCAATCTCTTGCTGTAAACTAATGCAATGTAAATCCAACTGGTTTGAGTGTAGTAGGCGATCGCTTGCGTCAATAACTAACTGCCGCCTGCACTGCCGCCACCGCAGTCACCACCAGAGTTACCGCCGTAGTCGCCACCGGAACTGCCACCGCAGTCGCTACTAGAACTACCGCTGTAATCGCTACTGGAACTAGCGCTGTAATCGCTACTAGAACTCCCACCGTAATCGCTACCAGAACTACCGCCGTAATCGCTACTGGAACTAGCGCCGTAGTTGATGTAGCTGTTGTTGGTGCGTCCACCATGCCTACTAGAACCACGGAAGTTTTTGCTTCCATTTGCACCAGCGATGAGTATCGCAAATCCAACAACGATAAAAACCAAGAGTAATACTTCCATATCTTTTACTTCTCCTTTATCTGCATAGTCTATGAACTAGCCCAATTTTTCCTCCACCTCTTCTAGAATCGGCATAACTTCCTGAATAATCTCAACTACATCAGCAATTTTGTCTATAACTTCACCAAATTTGTCATTCATCTGTTCACAATTGTCTGTACTAGATTCACCCAAAGTTGATAAAGCCCCAGCCAATTGTTGTGCTGCATTAGTAATCTCACCGCTAGCTTCCGAAAACTTTTGACTCATCCCTATAAGTGCCTCATTAGAGGCTGTGTCCAAAGCATTATCGAGTTCCGTTAACTGGTTGCTACTCTCCTCCATCAATTCACCAAAATCTTCCATTACAGCTTCTAGCTTTTCACCAATTTCCTGCTCAAATGTGCTGAACTGTTCCGTTAATTCAGTCTGATGTTCATTGAAGCTAGTTTTCGCTGTCTCAACGGCTTTACGCACCCCTTCAATGTTACTAGTAGCCGTGTTCTCCAAACTATCAGCTTCAGACTCAAACTCCTGAGACTGTTGAGACAAATTACTTAAATTTTCTTGTGTTTCTTTCGCCTTATCTTCAATTTGCGAAAGCATTTCTTCTGCCTGACTCCTCAAATCACTCAGTTGGCTTTTTATCTCACTCGCCATTTCCTCTAGCTGAGTTTCTACGGCTCCGGCTTTCTCCCGCAGTTCGTTCAAGTCCTCTTTGGCACTTTGTAACTCAGTCTCAAGGCTTTGCTCAGTTTCTGTAAGCTTATTCCCTAACGTTTCAAAACTGTCTTGAGCTTCCTGCTCTGTATTAGTAAGGCTTTCCGTTAAGGTGGTTAAGAATTGCTCAATCTGACTTACTCCGTCTAAGGCACGGTCCGCTTCCTGGGAGAGGTCTTGCATTCTCTCCAGACCTTCGTCAATTAAGGCATTGATGTCTGACATAACTACCGGAACCTACGCTTTAACGATCAAAGAGCCAAGGCGAACTCTCTATCTTTGTCTCAGGTATGAAGCCGCAAAGTTATGCCAAATGAAACTTTTCGTTACAAAACTCTTCAAAGGAGTTGGTACACCTCTTCCTGGAAAGCTAAGTTTTGTGGAATAGAGGCCGAAAAGTATTGCTCTAGCGTTGGTTTAAAGATTTCGGATTGCCGGATTCAACTGGGCTTATCAATCCCGCTGTATCCGCCTTACGAAAGAATTAGGGTTTCGGGCGCAATCGATGATTTTGCTTATGCCTGCGCTGTTATCACCGTCATCAAGCACAATTCGTGCCCCTGAATTTGTAATTAATAGTAGACTTGCCATAGATGCCAGAACCAGCTTCCCTCTAGTGTCCACAGTTCTTCCGATTCAGCAAGGAATTGGAAATCAAGACAGCGATCGCTGTCTGAATCCCGTGGGATGCATGGCAACACTATAAAAGGATTACGAAGATCGAGCTAAAGCGCGATCTCAGCTTATCTTTCCAAGACTGATCCGGCTGCTCTTGAAGGGTGCGAGATCGCACCCTTCAAGAGCAACGCCGCAAGGTAGAAGCGAAGCTTATAGGGTGCGATCTGCGCGAGGTGTGGCATGACTTATGGCTTTGAAGCAATAAACCTTATGGAAAAGTCGCAGGTGGGATGGTTGCAGCCGGGAAAATCATGTTTACCGTTGTGGATGCAACCATTCTTGAACGTTTCGGAAGACGCACAAATAGGACATGGAGACATGGAGGCATGGAAGGAGAGCAACAAGAAACTCCACTTCTCCATCATTACATCTTGAACACTACCCCTTCTAAATCTGCAAGCCTTCCAGTAAAAGCAAAATCAATCCAAAATCTAAAATTGATTTACCGTTTAACTAAATGTGAAGTTTTGTAAAACGTCGCATAATTCTGGACTTTTGAGTCCGAGAGGTAAATAGAGGTTTGCTAGTTTCATCTTGGTAATCGAACCTAAATTCTCACTTGTGTAGTGCTCAAGATGTAATGATGGATGGTGGATAAGTAGAGTTTCTCGCTGCTCACCTTCTATGCCTGCCTGCCCAACTTGTGCATCTTTTCACACGGTAAAGAATGGTCATATTCACAACGGGAAACAACGGTTTAAGTGTCGGGAGTGTGGACGACAGTTCATTGAGCAACCCACGAAAAAAGTGATTGACCAGACCACACGAGACCTGATTGACCGATTGCTCCTCGAACGAATTTCGTTGGCAGGGATTGCTCGTGCAGTCCAGGTTTCTGAGCAGTGGTTGCAAAGCTATGTGAATCAGAAATATGCTCTTGTGCCTCGCCAAGTTCAGGTGACATCAAAAAAAAGGAGAGGCTAACGATGCAATGTGATGAACTCTGGTCATTTGTAGAGAACAAGAGGAATAAGCAGTGGATCTGGTTAGCCCTCGATGTGGACATGCGTGAGATTGAGATGTCGGGGTGTACATTGGTGCACGAGATAAAACTGCTGCTTAGTAACTGTGGGCATCATTACCGCCCGTCTACCGACAGTGTGCAGTTGCATATACCGATTTCTAAACAGCTTATGCAGCAGTTTTTCCAAGCAAGCGCCATCAAGCGGTAGGCAAAGAAACTGGCTTAACGAGCTACCGAAGAGCGATTCAACAACACCTTACGCCAGCGCGTTTCCCGGTTAGTGCGGAAAACCTTATCGTTTTCAAAGTCGTTGGAGAATCACATTGGTGCAATTTGGTACTTCATCCATCATTACAATGCGTCATTACTTCTTTAGGACTACCCCTTTATAAACTCTAGGAGCAATCTACATCATGTTTTCCCCACGTAATCTGCGTTTGGGTCTATTCCTAATGGGCCTGACAGTGAGCTTAGGAATACTAGCCATCATGCGATCAACGACAGCTCAAGTCCCAAACAACTTAAAAAGTGTGGCGCTGCAACGGGTGAGTAAGCTTAGCGGACTACCGCTTAATCGGTTGACTGTAGTTAACTCAGCCACAGCTAAGTACCAACGTAAGGGCGAGACTGTCTTCAAGGTTAAGGTGACTGATAATCAATCTGGGAAAATATACGGTCTGACTTTGGATAACAGTGGGGAGGAACTTAGCGCAACGCAACTACAAGCTAGCGAACAGGCGGCTTCTGCTGCACAGTACGGAAAGCTTGAGCCAGCTCTTGCTCAGCGGTTAACAGGTATTCCACAAAATCAGCCACTCCGGGTGATAATCTGGCTCAAGCAACCTTCAAATACTGGAGCATCACGTCCTGCTCCCAACCCCAGTAGCGCTTCCCGTGCCTCACAAGCACAAGTAAATGCCTTCTTTGAGCAGGTAGATGCACAGCGAGCTGCTAAAGTGCAGCCTATTGTTTCCCCAGTAGCTAACAAGCTGAAGAGCTTTGGCTCCAACGTAAGAACAGAAAAATATTCCCCTGTTGTTTATGCCAGTCTGACACCCCAGGCAATCAAGCAAGTAGCACAGTGGGGCGAGGTTGACCAGATATATCAGGAGCGCCAAGTTCAGCCCAATTTAGATGTGGCGCGTCAAGTCATAGCTGCAAATGTTGTAAATAACCGAGGCTTTACTGGTTCGGGTGTCAAAGTGGCACAGATTGAAGTCGGTGGGATTATTGCTACAAATAACCCTTACCTCTCCGGCACAACTCAGGATACAACTTACGGATGCTTAAGTAGTCACAGCACAGGAGTGGCTGGTATTATTCGTAGCACCCATCCGAAAGCCCGTGGTATTGCTCCAGGCGTTTTACTGTGGGCGGGCGGCTCGTGCGGTGGCTGGCCTAGCGAGCTTCAGAACCGCTCAACATCTGCCGCTGATTGGGGAGCTGAGGTTTTCAACCTCAGCTTGGGAGGCGACTTCGGGGTTGATAGCTTTGCTAAATTCTATGATGACATGGTAATCAACCGCTATCGGACAGTCGTTATAGCCGCGGGCAATTCCGGGAATACTGGCAACGTTTCGAGTCCGGCAACAGCATACAACGTCATCTCTGTAGGCAGCTTTGACGATCAAAATACTACCAGCTGGACTGATGACATAATCAGCCCGTTTTCAAGTGGGAAAGATCCCAGTTCAACTCATGGCGATCGCGAAAAGCCAGAGGTGGCGGCACCAGGCCAGAACATCAACAGTACAACCAATTCATCTCCTTGGACAGGCCCAATCGGGTCTGGGACAAGTTACGCTTCGCCAATGGTGGCTGGTGTGGCAGCACAGATGATTCAGCGCAACAGCAGTTTGGGTTCCTGGCCCGAAGCGGTCAAGGCAATCCTTATGACTACTGCCGTACACAATATTGAAGGCAACACGCGACTCAGTGAATTAGACGGTACTGGCGGAATTGTTGCCGATCGAGCAGACGATGTAGCTCACGGAGTAGGTGGCAGTTGGGGAGGACAGCCCTACTCCTGTAGTGAACCTAGCTCAGTTGACGTGGCAACAGTAGACTTAACGGGCGGGCAGCGCACTCGCTCCACAATAGTTTGGAATCAAAACCCCAACTATTCTAGTTATTCCTCTCAACCTAGTGCCGACCTAGATTTTCAAATAGTCAATTCATCAGGCAGCGTGGTTGCTGGCTCCTACAGCTACGACAACACTTCCGAGATCGTTGACTTTACCCCCAATAGCAGTGGTACTTACAAACTGCGCGTGAGCAAGTACCGGTGTGATATGAGTCCTCAATGGCTTGGATGGGCGTGGCGTCAAGGTAATTAAGCCCAAGCCGTTTTTCAATCCTATCCAACGGCTTTCCTGGGCTAAAACAAGGTGTGCTTGGGTGAGTTTTGAGGTTGGGTAAGCGCGATTGCCCTTTTTACTAAGAGGGCAATCGCGCTTTGAAATTTATGGAAAAAAGTGCGGAACCCTAAAAAAATATGCAGACTTCTATTACTTTTCCCTCCGCTTGGCAACAGTTAAAAAGTCATAAAATTACCTGTGAGGAAGCCGTAAAGCTTTTGGTGGACGAGCAAGGAGTCGTCAACCTTGATTTGCTAGATTCAGAAGTTAACTTGCGCTTTTTTCGGAAAGCTTCTAATCGCCAATCTTTCCCTCCCCTCATGCCCTTATTGCTCTGGCGTAACTGCTACTACTTAGGCAGTACAGTTGCTCTAAAAGAAGAGGAGGTCAAAAAGCTAAGCCACTGCACGCTCACCGATATCAAAATAATTCCGATTGCAGAGAAAAGCTATCGCGCTTGGTATGTCACCCAAACCTTCAACATTAATAGCATCAGCGCCACCTCTCTAATCAATCCTCTTACAGGAGAAGCCGAACCAGAAGACATCACAGAAACTACAGAACTTTGTCTATCACGAGCTGCTGACCAAATCGGGCGTGTAAAAACCATTATTTCTGGTGCCTTACGCAATCGAGCAAGCGATATCCATTTAGAACCAATGCCAGAAGGTTTACGGGTACGTTATCGCATTGACGGCGTTCTGCGGAACATCACCACTCTACCGCTAGATGTAAGTCGAAAAGTCGTGGTTACTCTCAAAGTTATGTCAGAAATGGACATTTCTGACAGCCGTCGCCCCCAAGATGGACGAATTGGGGAGAAGTATGCTGCTGGTGAGTTGTCTGATGTGGGATTAGATATGCGAGTTAGTACCCTTCCCTGTGTGGGCGGGGAAAAGATAGTAATTCGCTTACTCCCTTCTCGAAATCCTTACACGGATATGAATAAACTCGGCTTCTCCTCATCTAGCCTGGAAACATACACTAGATGGTTAAGTCAGCCACAGGGAATGATTATTCTCACGGGTCCTACTGGTTCGGGTAAAACCAGCACCCTTTACACCAGTCTGCAAGAGGTGGCAAAAGAGTCGGTCAATGTAGTTACAGTAGAAGACCCAGTAGAGTATGTGTTACCTGGTATTACCCAAACTCAGGTTCACGAAACTGCTGGAATGACCTTTGCAGCCGGTTTAAGGGCAATTCTGCGTCAAGACCCAGATGTGATTATGTTAGGAGAAATCAGGGATGCAGAAACTGCTGAGACAGCAGTTAGAGCTGCCTTAACTGGACATTTGGTGTTTACAACTCTGCATACTAATGATGCAGTGGGAGCGATTCCCCGGCTGAAAGATATTGGTCCTGACCCTGGTTTAATTAGCGATGCTTTATTAGGAGTGGTTGCTCAACGTTTGGTGCGTCGGGTTTGTCCTCACTGTACAGAACCTTATACGCCCATAGAGAAGGATTTGCGGCTTTTGGGTATAGAACCGACTGCTTCCACTACATCTGGCTGGCGCAAGGGAAAGGGGTGTCCCAAGTGCTTCCATTCCGGCTATATGGGGCGGGAAGCGATTGTAGAACTGCTGGATATCGATCATCAGGTGCGATCGCTTATTTACGATGGAACAATGACGGCACTACATCGCTATCTTAGGGAGAGTAACTTTATTTCGTTTGGGATGGCAGCTGCTCAAAAGGTAACAACTGGGGTAACGACGGTAGAAGAAGTGCTACGAGTGTTACCCCACAGTGCTTTATCCCGAAAATAATGAAGCGTCAATTGGGCGGAAAAACTTGGGGGTGGGCTAAACTGACAAGTCATCAGAAGACGTAGATCGCTCAGTTAGCGCCTGATCCAAGTTCTTCTCCAATCCGGGAAAATTACTTTCTTTGTCTGTATAAACTTCATAAAATATTTTGGTATCAATAACTACACAAAGTTTTGATTCAAGTTTCTGTGTAGAAGCAGTCGAAAATAGGTTTTTATGACCGTTGTCGAACCACCAATATGTGAGTCGCTTTCCATCCTTACTCCTTCCTTTTTTCTCATGTTTGGCAACAAAACCTAGCCGAGACCACATTTTTGCATATTTAAAATCCCGACGGCAATGTAACCCAATCCCATTAGATTCTTTGGCTACTTGTTTAAGGTAATCAATAAGGAATTTGGCTACCCCTTTACGGCGGTGTGCTGGAGCGACACACAGATGAACTAAGCTATGGCGATTGAATTTTTGGGCATACCGATATAACACATAGCCGATGCACTCCGCTTAAGAATCGAGAGCTACAAATATATTCCCGCGTCTCGCATGATCAATAAAAGCAGTATGACCAAGAAAGCCAAGAGTCTTTTTATTGGCATCCCCCAGTGCTATGACAGTTTGTAAATGTGGGGATTTCTCGTCAATTACTTCAATTTTCACTTTCAATATCTCTCTGCTTATAATTGGGTGTCTCTGCATCGTGCTTGAGAGTAAGTCACTACCTCTCAAGTTCAGAATACCCAACATCCATATTCTGATTACGCCCCACGTGGAATGTTTGATTGAGAGCCTGATTGTTGGGTTGGTTCCATCGGGTGGGCGGCTTGAATGTCTAGGTCAAGGTTCGGATGCTCGTCATCGGAAGAAATAGGTACTGCTCAGCTATGCGAGTACCTATTTAAGCTTGAATTCGGGTCTGCTTTCTCAGTATGGCAACCAGGGGTTAGGAGTTTAAAATCACAGAAAAAGCGCCCAACCCGCGTCCCCTCATCAACATTGGGCAACCATAGAACTCTACGTTGCCGCACCACGGGCGAGGAAAGCTTTGAGCTGGTATAATACCTTGGGGTTTGGTATCCCGTTACCAACCAGCCTAGTAGCCACGGAACTCTAGTCATGGCTCTCGCGAGAAAGCTGCCAAGTCAATTTTCAGTGGAATACGACGCCCGCGCCACAACTTACGAGAGGGACAGAAATCAACCCTTGTGTTTGAGTGGGCATTGGTATCCATAAGGCATGGAAATTCTGAGATGGGGAAAACGTCATCAGGCTGATTCCTGAACTACTTCTGGAGGAGTATGTGGAGCAACTGGAGTGACTCAGTAGGGAGGAAAAAGACGATGAATGAACTCCAACTACAGTAACGGCTCCGACAGTGGATTTGCTACATAGCTTAAACTTGGTAAAATCTCAAGAAATTTCTCTGCGATCGCGTTACCCAGTTCCTTCGGCTCCAGCTTATGCAGTCCACCCCCATACACTCGACCCTCACCCATCAGTGTCTCATCATCCATCTGATTGAGAGCCTGCCACACCAACCGTAGCAACTCAGGCTTCTTCAAGAGTGCCTTCTCCAGAGCTGGTTTCGGATACAACATCAAGTAGACATTGGTTGCCGTCGCCATTGAGTGATTCAGGATAAATCGGAAGGGTCTACCTCTGCTGGTGTTCTGACGCCCCATATAGGTGCAGAGGAAAGGGGAAGGCGGACGCTTTTCCTGCAAGTACCAAGGGGAGCGATGCTTGCACAGGTAGCGATCGCTAATTCCATTCTCTACTCCCATCTGGAAATATTTCCAAAGCGACGGATACTTGGCTTTCACCTCGTATAAAGGCAAGTTGCACGTCAGCAGGAATAGCTTGCTTTCCTTCATGGGATTACCAACACTATCAGCTTCAATCTCATCAACTGATAAAAACCGGGGACTCGGCAGAATCGGCTTTAAGAACTCAAGAGGCAGTTGGTGAGTAGAAACTTGCTCTGGTGTCAGCACGAAGAAATGGTTAGCTCCAGTCGCCAAACCCCGTTTAATCGTGAATAAATCTGACAATTTCAACGGCAGAAATTCGGAATTTCTGCCATCAGGGGAAAGCGGCATTCCCTCAGTAGAGGCGGTGTCCTTAAGCTTCAACTGCTGACTATTGGAATTCCTGTTACTATACCCCAGCCCAAACCTAGTCCACTTGACCGTATGGCGTAGCACCTCCACTGAAACCAACTCTCTCACTTTTGGTGCTGTCAGACTCCCGCCATAAGTGAACTCAACAGCATGATTTACTGGTGGCAAAGCCTTCCTGAACCAAACAACTGCACTAGACACCAGTGCATCTTCAAACTGCACATCATCAGGATAAAAACGATGAACGCGCAGCAAGGTAACGCGATTGAGCAGGTACTCTTTTACTTGCTGTCCATAATTCACATCCATAAACCCGCTGGGGATTAGCCACCCAGCCAGAGCATCAGAAGCCATCCAGGGATCTGAAAGACAGAGGAAGTGGCAGTAGAGTCCGGCTAACCCGCTCAGCTTTATACCGGATGTCTGCTCCGTTGCCCTTTTGAGCCGCAGCTTCTCAAGCTTGGTCAAATGATGATGTCGGACATACGGCGGGTTGCAAATGAGCAAGTTAGCTAGAGCTTCGTCACAGTTGGGAGGTTTAGCTTGGGTGAAGTCAGCGATAGAGAGTTGTAGCGGCGTGTCACCCCAAAGCTTAATCGCTTCATCCCCGTAGTGCGGATCAATTTCGTAACCTACTGCCGAAACAATTTGTGATAACGAAAATCGCTGCAATAATGCGGAGTAGAAAGAACCAGTACCAAAAGCCGGGTCAAGAAAACGAATCTTGAAGTTTGATGGTAATAGCCCTCTGGCATATTCCAGAATGTCTGTTGCCAGTGCCGTTGATGTGGCAAACTGACCAAGCTGATTTCGCTCAGTTTGGGTTTTGGCAGAATCAAGTTGCTTATTTAGCAATGCTCGTGTTAATTCAGTCGTTGACATTCCGCTTATGTTTTACACTCCAAACAACGCCAAGTCATCAATGCGATGTTCCCACACCCAGTCAATTCCTTCAGCTGCTTCATAGCCCAAATAGCCACTATCAAAGTAACCGCAAAGGAACAGAATAAAACGAATATTATTGCCGTAGTTGAGTCTTAATTGAGCGACTTTAATGGCTTCTTCTTTGCGTCGCTTGTTGGGATTGGTATAGTCCCCAGCGGATTTTGCTTCAATCAGTAACGGTAAGTCACTAGGGCTGGACTGAAGCGGCTTAATTACAGTGTCAATCGGGATATTAACCTGTTTAATGCCTCCCTGTAAGCTCACCGGAATATTGAGGCGAAACGAGAAAGTTCCAGGCTGCATCGTCTGAAAGCTTAACCCAGCTCCTCCCCTAATGTATGAATAGCCATGCTGTTCCAGCCACTGCCTAATTGTAGCCAGCTGTCTGCGCTCTTGGGCATTGCGAACAATGGGGTCAGCAAGCGCACCACATAGACGATCTGCAACAATTGTCGCTGCTCGGTGAACTTGTGTATCGGTCGGTTCCTGCCCCGTGTCCAACCATGAAAAGATGTCTTTGTCTGCCAGTCTTGCAATGATTTGACTAATTTTATGAAGTTCAGCATCAACTAATGTACTGCTCATCCGGGGTGGAATTCGCTGTTTCTCTTCCATGTTTTTGACAAGGTTGGGCGGAACTCCCGCTAGACCAATCAGGCGATCGCGGGCGATAGGCGGTGCTGTCGCCATGCGTAGGATGGGCAGAACTTCTGGATGTTGCCGTAACACAGCGGGTGTGATGTTGGTGAGATTAGCTGTCCGGGCTAAGGCGGATTCGACAGAGATAGTGGTGGCAATGCGAGTATCGCGGTATGCGGTGGGAGCGAACTGCATGAACCAACTGTTGTAGAAGTCTACTGACTGGGCGATATCTGGCTTCCACAAGTGGGGTTTATCGGCATTGACTGACACTGCGTTCCCTCTACATGACCTGAGTGAGACAACCCTTGATTCTCGCCTGATTTCAGTCGGTATTGTCCATTCAGAGGTCACAATCACTGTTATTTACTTGTCTTGGAGGCGGATTAGGCTGTCTACAGGATGTGTTCTCGCTTCGCTGGTTGGGGTTGATGGAAAGAGGCGATCGCGCTAAACATGACGGGGAATTTTTTCTTTGAGACACATAGCCACTTTGAGCGTCGCCGGTGGAAGACAAGCGTCGCGCTGGCATTCGTCCTGGGGGGTCACGTTTCTAGAAGAGAGCCATCTAGGTGAACAACACCCAATGCCGCCAAACTACTTAACAAATTTTCGGATAAATATCTATGCAAATCTAGATATGCAAATATAGTATAGGAGCAGAGTTGAGGGAAAACCAATTTCAGAGTTTGTTAGTCCGAAAGAAGCATCGGAGCGCCTTGGGGTTAGCGTGGATACTCTCAGGCGTTGGGAGGCGGCGGGAAAGATTAAGGCTATGAGGACGCCAACAGGACACAGAAGGTACGACATGACTTCATTAGTTACGGGTAGCGAGGAAGTCCAAACGCTTGAAAACGGGAGTCTGCTAGGAGAGGATACGCTGCAACAGATAGCCAAGGGTTTATGTGAGTATGAACAGCAAATCCCCAAAAGCCTCTGGGCATATCCGGCTGCCTTGCAATTAGGGGTAGAGAAGCTGGCACTTGCTTGTTTAATAGCGGGAGTGCGTCAACCGATACAAGGAGTTCCTGATTTTGTTTCCAGATGGGCACAGCTCCCCTTAAAAGATTGGGATATAGAAATTCCTTGCCCTGAAGAATGGCTCGATAAGAAACTGATAGAAGACCAGAAACCAAGCGGGTTTTGTATTGAAACAGCAGGGGAATACTTCGATGAATGGGGGAATTTCCAAAAGAAAGTGATTAATGAGGTAATGACTAAAGCTGCACAAAACCCTGAACTATATACGAGTTTTAGGAAGTATTTTATTGAAAACCCTGTAGTAACAAAGGGACAAATCTTTGTTGATAGTGCAGTAGATTTTAAGCCAGTGCAAGACCTTCTGATAAATAGCTATGAAAAAGCTCCAGAGTCTTACAAGTTAGGTGAAAAATTTTACTGTTGCGGTCATTGTGGTGGTCTAATGTATCTGACCAAACATGATGAATTAAAGTGTGAAAATAAACATTGTGATAAAGAAAAAAAGAATCCTGTCCCTTTAGCCGATAATCAGTATGATGAAATCTTCTGGCTTAAGAAGGATTTGCGATATTTTATTCATCGTCCTGGGAAAGCAGAACTCAGGCTAGAAGAGAGATTAAAACAGTTAAACCTACTAGAAGTTAAGTTATATCCAGAACTCGACCAATATGACTTACATTTAGTTTTTCCAGATGGAACAGTCTGGGCAGTTGACGTAAAGTTTTGGGAATCTGCATATAACTTAGCAAAAAAAGTCAATCAGCCTATTCGTAAACTCAAGCATCAGCCCTACGATGAATCCTTTTTTGTCTTTCCTGATGAACTGAAAAGTTATGGTCAGGAGTACATTCAAGAATTCAGGGGTTACTGTACCGTGCCGCTCAAGAAATCTCAGGTAATGTTTGAAGGCTCATTTGTACAGAAAGTTATCAAAAAACTAGGAATTTAAAAATGAGAAATACTGCTCAATGGTATGCATCTCTTAAAGATGATTTAGATAAAGATTTATGTGAGGTCGAGTTAGGGCTGTACTTGTTGAGCGTCTTGGTTCCTGACGCTAATGCTGACAGTCTGTGGGTTCTACTGACTGGTTATCCTTCCTCGCATCCAGAATGCCAAAATTGGACGGAAAATCAGTATCGAATGTTGGCGATCGCTCGTCATCTCTTGCCACACTTCGATAGTCCATTTATCTGGAAAGAAGCCCTACAGCGTTATCGATACTTTCCGTCAGATATTCGTGGGTATGAAGTTTATGAAGAAGGGGAATCTTGGGAATATCTAAGGCGAACCAATATTACAGTTGCCAATCACCGATTCCAGATTTATAACGATGCCTTAAATAAGTCAGTAGAGTTATCACAAAGAAAGGCGCTTGCCTGGGCAAAAGCTGGAAATTATAAGTGCGAAGTAAAAGGAAAAAAGGAAACCGTTGCAATATCGCCTCTGATTGCTAATTTTCAACGTCCACCAAGTCACAATGTAGCTGGTGTGCAACTGAGGAATCCGCTACCAGTATCTTGGGCTGAACTTAAGAAAACAGCCGAATGGATGGATGAGCAAAGGCGTAATAGGGGACTAAACCCGGAGTGGGTAAGCCGTTTTAGTAAAGTCAAGTTACAGGTATTTAATGACACCCAAGAATTAGTTGAAGCTAAGACTTTAACCATCAATAGAATACTGCATTTAGTAGGGATGGTGTCATCCGGCAAGTCCAACTTAATGAAAGTTTTGGCAGTCTATGCGTGGCGTAAGAAATTGCACGTCACGCTGGTAGTAGCGGATGTGCTACAAATCTTTGAGTTGACTAAGATGTTTGCCGAAGTTGGAATTACTGACGTGGCTCCTATTTTGGGGAGTTCCAACAAAGCCAGCCACTTAAATAGATTACACAAAGCCGTTTACAACTCTCATCCAAATGAAGCTTTTAACCAAGACCATCCGGGGTTCCAATGGCTGAGTAATACTTGCCTATTGACACCTTCAGTTAAGCCTGAGATGACTACATCATTTGAAATTGGTACGCAGCCATGTTTTAACTTGGAACCTATAGAGACAAACAATGAAGAAGAATCAGAGCCATCATCCAAGAACAAAGCTTGTCCAGCTTACGGTGTATGTCCCTCTCATAAAAAAGACTGCGATCCAGTTAACGCTTCTATCTGGATTGCCACACCAGGAAGCTTAGTTTATAGCAGGGTTCCACGAGCAATAAACCGAGAGAGCATCCTGTATTTTGAATTGGTTTGTAGGCGCAGCGATTTGGTCATCGTGGATGAAGTTGACCAACACCAAGCCTATCTGGATAAAGCATTTAGCCCTGATAAGACATTGTGCAGACCTGCTAGAGATGCTTGGTTGAACAAGCTTCACGATTATGTTGAAGCCAAATTGAAGCATGAAAAGTCAATACTTCTTGAGAATGAGATTGTCTCAGATTGGTGGGACGCTTGCCGTATAGCCAACGGAACAGCCGATAAAATATACCACCTATTGAGCAATGAAAATGACTTAGCTAAATGGCGAGACTCCAAGCATTATTTTACGGACTGGCTATTGTTGCGAGAGGTCGCTACGTTACTAACAATAACAGACCCGGATAATAATGCAGAACAATCTCAACAATGCGATGCCTTAATGAAGGGTACGTTTGAGCCATACATCAGAAATTTAGACAACGAGCATAATCCCTTATTTCCGTTGGCGAAAAAAGACAAAAAACGTGCAGCTATTCAGCAATGGGTTCAGCAAACTGCAACTGTTGCCTTGTCCCCGGAAAAAATCAAGGAAATTGCCGTCAAACTAGAGTTTGCCTTGCTAGTTTGTGTTCTGCAAAGCAAGCTCTCCTTTATGATGAGCAAATGGCGACAGGTGCAAGGAATCCTCAATCTGGATACATCAGATTCAATGTGGTTTGATGCTCCCCCACCAGACTTTAATGCGGTTATTCCAGCAATGCCAATGGGGAATCAATTGGCGTTTCAGTACCACAAATCCTACAGAGAGTCATTAGGCAGCTTACAGTTTTTCCGCTGCACGGGCGTTGGACGTTGGTTGTTACTGCATTTTGATGAATTATTCAAAGGAGATAATATTGCCAGTCCGCACCTATTGCTAATGTCGGGAACAAGTTGGGCGGGAAAATCCCCTGCATACCATGTTGATATACCTGTTTTTGGAGTGCTTGTACCAGATACATCAGAGGAAATAGTCATAACCTCAAAGTTTTTAAAATTTTCTGATAAGCATCAAAACCCTATCTCTGTGTCGGGAGCTGGAGATAATAAGCGTCGTAACC
The DNA here is from genome assembly GCF_039961875.1 of Trichocoleus sp. ST-U2. NCBI lineage: Bacteria > Bacillati > Cyanobacteriota > Cyanophyceae > Leptolyngbyales > Trichocoleusaceae > Trichocoleus > Trichocoleus sp. ST-U2. Next base: position 46,826 of record NZ_JAMPJY010000039.1, read on the forward strand.
TAGAACAAATTGTTACCAATTTAGTAAAAGAAGACTATCTAAATGACAATATCAAAGAATTGAAGGGTAGAAAAATCTCATTAATGGTTAATAGCTATAAACAAGTTAGGTGGGTTTATGATTGCCTAAAAAATTTAGGATGGGAAGATAATATCGTAGCTCTTTCTCCGGATGATGAAGACTCGGAAATTTGGGACGACAACCCAGAGAATTATAAGTTGTTGCAACGGGGGCGTTCGCCGGATTTTGCTACAAGACCTGAAGCAATTCTGATTAGTCCAATCAAAGCATTTGAGCGAGGGCATAATATTGTTGATGAGAATGGAATCGCGGTAATTGGAGCGGCTTACTTTCTAGTTTTACCTCACCCTGTTCCTGACGATTTATCTTATGCGATTCACTCCATCAACCGTTGGGCGATCGACAATTATAAAACGGCAACAGGGGAAACATTAAAGAAACTAGGTAAGGAGTTTCGCGACGCTGCGTATCGTCAATGGCTTCACCTGCTGCACCTCTCGCTGAAATTAAGGACTCTACCCGAAGAGGATCGAAAGGCTGTGCATTGGGATATTCTTGTTTCTCTTTGGCAGGTAATAGGGCGTCTGATTCGTGGCAATGCCAATGCACAAGTTTTTTGGTGTGACGCCAAGTTTGGGATAAATACCGCTAGAAACCAAGATGGTAAAGAAGATATTGCTGCCAGCAGTGTCATTGTGGGGATTGTAAATTTACTGCGTCCTTATTTTGAAAATGACCCGCAAATTCCCCTACCCGATCGCTTGGTAGTGCAATCTCTCTACCGTCCTTTTTATCATGCGATCGCAAAAACTAAAAACCTTTCTGGTTTACCCCAAGTCAATCTCTAATTACTGATAGGTTATCCCTTATGGTATATCTAAAAATTCGTTTATGCGCTTTCAGATTAAAATCTGACTTACCCCTGCAAGGATTTTATGTGATGAATTTCCCTGAAGAAGCAAAGGAAGTCATCAGACGGATTACAGCCAAAAGGGATAAGACACCAATTGATAAAACAGCTCTTCCTGTCAAGTCCCTTTATAAAGGATTAAGACTAGTTCCTGGTTTAATTCACATTGGCAAAGTATCACCCAAACCAGAAGAGTTTTGGTTATACAGTCCTCACCAACTACCCCAAAAATATTTGTCAGCAATCTTGTCTTATTGGATAGATACAGAACTTCCCGACGAACCTTGCAATAGAAGGAAAATTGGCATCACTGCTCAGGAACGACAATTGGCAATGAGTTATCTGTCTGCTGACAAATTGGTTTGGGAAAAGAGAGAGGTATCCTATAAAAATCATTTTTTGACTCATCCAAATGGAACTGCTAACCTCTCTGGCAATGACTTTATTTTGTTGCCTCACATTCTAGCGACAGAACTAACCAAACCAGGACTAGAGTTTGAAGTGGATGGCAAAAAAATTCAATTTTACCGAACTATACCATCAAGTGGACAAGGAGCCGAGTTAATATCTTGGCAGCCATTAAATTACACAGAAGACGGACAAAGTTACTATTATTCAATAGTTTTAAAATTGAGGATGGTGCAGGAGCCTAATTTACATTACCCCCGACTAGATGTTAAGCCAAGCATTAGGCGCTGGCTCAGTATCAAGGATTCTAAATTGTCAAAGAGTCACGGCAGTAATGCTTACATCCGTGCCAAACTGAATTGGGGACAAGCACTAAATCCTGATGAGTTGACAGAATATTTCCTCTCTTGCCGGATGGTATTAAAGAACGGTGTAGCCGACTGGGATGAAAACTTAGCTATATTGCTGAAAAAATTAGACATTCTTTCGGTGACTCCGCAACAAATATTGGCTAATTCTTCTGAAGCTTTAATAGGTAATCCTAACATTGGCATTACCTATAAAGAAGGGATGAAACCCAAGCATAAAGTATCTAAAGGATTACCTACAGTTAATACTCACCAACTCTTAAGCAAAATAGCTGATGTATTAAAGGATTATTGGCAACCAATAGATTGTCAACGTAAAGATTATAAGACAAACAAGCAGTCAAGTCAGTTCTTTGACTTGAAAAAGCCAGAAAATAATTTTGACGAGCCTATTCTCAGGAAAAAAGCCGAAACTGATAAGCAATTTGCAGCCAGAAAAAAAAGACTGTTACGCAAACAGGAAACCGAACTGAAAAAATGTGTTAAGAAAAAAAGAGAGTCAGAATCAGATTACCAGTTGCGTCGCGAAGGACTCTTGAAAAAACAGGAGTTAGAGCATCTTAGCTGGCAACCAAATCTAGAAGAAACGGAAAAAGCTTTTCAGTTGAGGCTGGAGCAGTTTTATGAAGAACGTAGTAGCGAACAAGCAGCATTGCGGCGTGCAATTCGTTCATCCGTTGGCGAACATTTAATAATTTGGATTTGGTACATCAATGAAGAGAATCTGGTAGAACGTCTCAAAGCTATAAAATACTGCTTAGGGTTGCCTGAGGCAGCACCGGGAAGTTACTCCTTTCCGGAAGGTTTAACAGTGGCTATCTGCGTACATGAAGTTGCTGGCTTAGCACAGCGCCTAGATTTATCTCCGGAATCCAAACCGAACAGTACAGAGCGAGGAATAGCTATAAAGAAGCGAAGGGATGAGATAGCTGCTCTTGTGCAGCCTGTTAAATCTAAACTACTTGGAAAAGTGGGAGTTTGGTTTGAACTTTATGAGAAAAATTATTGGAAATTTGTAGAAAAAGATAAAGAGGGTAAAGAAAATGAAAAAAAATCTTTGCTAGCACCTTGGGGAGACCCCAAAAGTTCTATTCGTCTTGGTTTTGCTGATGAGGGACTTGTCAGCCAATTTATTACTCCCGAACAAAAAAATTATTGCCAAAAAGCTATCTGTAGCTTGATCGACCTGTTGCGCTCTTTAGGAGTGCGAATGGCTCCATCTCACATAACACTTCCCAAGGTAAACAAAGATACCCCTATCAATGAAATAGGACTATGGCTAGTCAATCGAACTTCCGAAACTAGCGGTGATGGGAAACCCCAAGTAATTCCCGTCATTGTCAAAATGTCTTCTGTGACTGCTGAAATTAGTGCTATTTTTCCCGGTCTAGAATCATGGATACCCTATGATGAAGCCTTGACCCGCATAAACAAGGAGGGAGAAGGCTTTACCAATGACGATAAAGGTAAAGCTAAAATCCGAACATTTATTCAGGAGACTCTCAACAAGAAAGAGTTAAGGGGCAAGCCGACATTACTGTACTGTTTAGCTCAGAATATCCGTCAGCAATGGACGTGGCTACAGGACACACAAATTTCAGTCAAGGGATTATCGTTTGCCGAGCGAGACAAACCCGTTTTTGAGGAATTCGCTGGACTGCGTGTTATCCGGCTGCGCTCTGGGGATGAAACATCAGAGTGGTTTGGGATGGATGGGGAAAAAGTATCTGGATTTATTACTGGTCTATTCAAAAATCTAGACAATGACCGTGTATTTTTTAGTCTTGGTAATAAGTCTTCGACGATGAGTGACATTCCCAAAGATTTATCTAGGATAGAGCAGCCTGGGAAACCTTGGGTACATCCTTCTCTTGTGGAGATTGCCATAGGCTACTATCAAGAGGATGACAAGGATAACTTACTAGACTTAGCTGCGATCGCTCACGAATCCCGTCATGGAGTTTTGCAATATGAAGACTTCTTGGAAGTGCCTAGAGTCCTTCATTACGCTAAACAGATGGCTGATTATGTCCTCATGCTAGATGACGATGATGACGCATCTGATAACTGATGTATCTCGAACAAATGCATTCTCGCAGCGGGTGAGGAACTCCCGACATACGCCTCGTAAAGCGTGGGAGCCTGCCATAGTACTGGGCTATTTGGTAGTTCGACCTTTGCTAGGAATTGATAACTTCTCCACAGCTTTTCGTTTAGTTTCCTCTCCCCGACGGTCATATTTAGCCACCACCTCCGGCGAAGAGTGTCCCGCCAAAGCAGCCACCGTCACAATATCAACTCCCGCATCCAATAAATCCGAGCAAAACGTCCGCCGAAAATCGTGAGGAGAAAACGTATCTACCTCGGCTTCTTCTGCCCGTTTGCGAAGAATCATCAGCACTGCTTGGGGCGTCAGCGGTCTGATATGGATGCGACCCTGTTTCCAAGTAGGACACAACAGCGCACCCGGAGATCGTCCCCTGACCTTCAACCAATCTTCCACCAGTGCAATAGCATCGCTTGGAAGATACACCGTGCGGTTTTTCCCGCCTTTACCCCCCCGTACCTTCACTTCCCCCGTACTCGCCTTAAAATCTTTTAATTCTAAAAACACCACCTCAGCCCGACGCAACCCCACCCGAAGAATTGCAATCAAAGCCGCATCTCTAACACCCGCAGGCGTCGAATCATTATGGCACGCCTCAAATAACGCCGCGATTTCATCCTCGCTTAAGGCACGGCCCCTGAGTTCCGGATTGCTCCGAATCTGAGGTAAATCAATTGCCTTGGCATAAGCAGTCGCATCCATCAAATCCAGCCGCAGCGCTTCTTTAAGTACCCGTCTCAAGGCACACATCATCTTTCTGACCGTCTCCGGCTTTCGCGAGGCCAGTAACGCTCCCTGCACCGCTGCCGCGTGCTGATAGCGCAACGCCGCCCAATTGAGCGTCATCGCGTCGCACTGACCGTTCGTGAGCAGAGACGCGATCGCATCGAGGGACTGGCGCATCGTCGGTCGAGAGCCGGGAGCCAAAAGAGAAAGGTACACCGCTGCTGGGTGAAGCGTCAGAGGCAGCGGCTCGGTCAGTATCAACTCAGAGGTGTCCCAAGAGACAATCCGGGGCATAAATTTATTAGAACAACCCTTCTCGATAATACTCCCAATTGTCCGTCATGCTGTGCATTCAAGCCAATGTGGACGAATAAAAAAGTTATTCTGTGAAAAAGTTGTACGGCGAATAAAAAAGTTGTACAAAATTAGGACTGGCATCACCCACCACCCGTCGCCAATACACTCTCGAAGCTGGGAGCACCCGCTTATACACGAAGAGCCATTCAGGGGGAAAGCTTTGTGTGATTCATGTCCGGGATTGAGCGATCGCTATCGCTCAATCTTCTCCTTTTCGCAAGTGGCTCAAAAAGCCATTATTCCAACGTATTCCGGATTGGAGGAGAACAAAGCTCAAGCGCCAACTGACCGCTCCAGGTTTCCTGATGGCAAGTCACTTTAATCTACGCCGCCTCATCATATCGAGAAAATCACAAAGTCCGACAGATTTGAGTAACCGAATTGTTCGAGTCGCTCATGACCAGTTTAGCCATGTTGAGCAAGGAGGCATCTAGCTGGCGAGGGCGACCGCTTTTGTGACCTCTAGCTATTGGAACAATGAAGTTGGCAGGTGAGCAAGTTCGGCTTCATCGGTTTACCAGCTTTGTGCCGACACTTGAAGCAATAGGACAAATCGATAAGTTACCTTTCCTTGCAGGTCAGGGAGTTGGCTTGGTGCATTAGGTCAGATCATCGATACCATCATGACAGAAGCAGTAACTGCGCTATCACCAATTTTGCTAAGTAACTCAAAATAAGTTCCATCTAACAACCGCGTGTATCAGACTTACAAACCCCTTGGTACGGAGTTCAACCCATCGGCAGCCGGTGACGCTAGCCGTTAAACGTGACCATTTCTAAACATAAATTCTAGTGCGATCATTTTCCCTGTTATGTTGTACTCCTACATACTGAATCAGTTGGGGGCGCTTCTTACGTCAGGAAAATTTTACATTGACATTGGGTATCCTACCAAGCAAATCAGCATTGGGAAGCCCTTTGTAGTTAACTCGAATCCGACTGTAGCGGAAATTGGTCAAACGTTTAAAATTTCCTTAGCAACGTACTATCGGCACATTGCCCCCCGGAAGAAAACGGGTGATGCGCTCCCCCGTTGCGCTTTTTACCCCTTTGGGCAAAAATGCTGTTATAGAATCCTACAGCCTAATATCTATGACAGACAAAAATTATATTTATCAATATGCCGAAAAGCTACGCACAGCAAGTAACTTGAAACTTATAGTAATAAAACAGTTACTTATTGAAATATCATGCCAATATTTGTCGTGGACAATAAACCCCACAATACATGAAAAAAAAATAAATTTTCATTCTCTTAATTTATCGTGTGACCCAGTCATAGCTACAGCAAATATAGAGAAATTACTTGAAGAGTATTTTATAGATAAAGATTTTTGGACACAGAAAGCTGAATGGATTTTAAGTAGAATTGATGCTTGGGTAAAAGGCAACAAAAATCCTGAAGAATCAAAATTAATCTTCCGTCTCCAACGGGGTATATTAAAAAAGGACTCAACCCCAGAAGACCGTTTAATCGCCGTCTGTGCGATTGCTACCAGTCGGGAATTTATACAAAAATTTAGAATTCTCGAACTTTCACTAGAGGAATTGGAAAAACTGTTAGGTATCAAAGCTCCTGGAAACTTAACCTTAGTTCCAGAACCTCGATTGTATCAGAATTGTGATTTTGAAGCTTTTCCCACTTCAGCTCCTTACAGTACATGGTTTAGAGTTGCTCCTTATCCTCATAAGTGGCAAGAAAAAGGTATTCATTCTAAGTCATTCAGTAAGGGGCGTCTTGTTAAGATTCAAATAGTGGGGACAGATTTAAGAACTGGTAGGGAAACTATTTTAGAGGGAGATCCAGCCTGGAACATTATTAAATCTCTCAACTGGGACACTCTTAAGCTAAATTTAATCCTTTTAATGTATGCATTAAAAGCTAAAGGAAATTCTTTTATTGTCAAAGGAACGGATATCTTAAAAAGTTTTAATAATAAGCGGACAGATTTAAATATTGAAGTTAAACTAAGAAATCTAAAACAGCAATTTGAAATTCTTAGAACACAATCGGTAAAAGTATTATGGCATATAGGTAGCGGAGGAAGTCAACAAAATCTAAATTGTGATTTGGCAATAGAAAGCGCTGGCTTAGATGACATTTTAATGTGGATTGTACCTCACATTAGGTATCAAATTATGCCAGAAAAAGAGTTGTTTGTCGAAGTCATACCTGGTAAGGTTTTCTCTCTATTTTATGTCAATGATAATCAAGCAGGTCATCAAATCAGTTACCTTCCCAAAGAGATTATAGAGCTAGATACTTACAAATATTGGAGAGAACTAGCGATTGGAATTTACACACTTCTTGAATATCGTATCCGTCGGAACAGACATCACAGAATTGAAACAATTATTAGGGAAACAATACCATCAGATGAAATAGAAGCAGCTTTGAGCAATCGTGTTAAGGGAAGCAGACTGAAAAAGCGTATTCTTAAATGCTTTGACTTCTATAAAGCTAAAAACTGGAGTGTTACCCTAGATTTTCCCAGCGGTGGTTTTTCGGAGTTCTTAGAAGGGACAGTCGATATTATTCCGCGATCGCCTATTCCAGAATTGCAATCACGGTTAGAAAGACGAACTCAACCTAAGCCTGAGACTCCGAAGTTACAACCAGCCCCAAAAAATAGTGATTCTGGAAACTGGCTGCGAGAAGCCAGAACAGAAATGAAGTGGAGTATGGGTCAGTTAGCAAAATACTCCGGTGTAGATAAGAGCGTGATCTCTCGGATAGAACAGGGTAAGCGTAACGCAACTCCAGAGACAATGACCAAACTTAGACAGGCATTAGAGTCTGGCTCTTGACTAACCCTTGCAGAAGGCTCCAGAGATAATGACCAAACTCAGACAGGCATTAGAGTCTGACTCTTGACTAACCCTTGCAGAAGACTTTCGGAAAAAAAGTGTTGTCAGTTGGTCTAGAATCCTGCAACGTTTGCTCTAGAATCTTGTAACACCCAATTTTTATAACCTTTACACTGTAAAGGTTGTAGAGGTGTTGTCAACTCAAGATAAGTATTTTAGATCCAGATAAATTAGCTGACAACTCCAAGTTGCCAAGTTTTGGCAAAATTAGTTTATGCCAATATTTCCACTGGGATTTAACCGTGCCAAAGAGCAGGAGAGCTATTGATATGACAGACGAATAAATAAACAACCCCTGCTCGACTCACAGGACAAGGGTTATGCAAAAGACAAAAAATAAGGGAGTTCTATCCGCACAATCGGAGCAATTGACTGCACCGGATGCGCTTCGAGACTCCCCGACAAAAAAAACTTAATTAAACAGTGGTTGCGGGTAGAGCCACCAAACCAGACAGTACGGCTAAAAGTTTTTCGCCGACCAAGCTAATCTTTGCACCGTGCTGACTGCAAAAAACCAGTGGAATAACCCGCTGGTTCCATTTTACCAAGGTTTTAATCTATGCAGTATAGATTGAAAAAATCTTGGGTTAGGGGGCCTCTAACTCGCTCCACGCTTTGCGACACAAGCGTTGGAGTATTTTTATGGTTGCATCAGCTTCTAAAGCCGCTTCTAGGAAAAAGCTGCCTTTACCACCAGCCGACCCACTGGGAGCAAGATTTTGCGAATATTTTAATCACCCGTGGAATTTTCTATCAGCTCCCGTGCCAGAGCCGGGGAGTAAACCTCAGTGGACGACACAGAACCGCTACCCCCTCCAACCCCGCAATCTCTGGGCAACGTACAAAGACCCGAACATCATCCTAGGATTGCGATTTGGCAGCGAGACTCGCTACGCACTCATCGATATCGATAGAGGCAGCGACTACCACCCCGACAATGACCCAGAGAAATTTCAATTAATCCTTCAAACAGCCGAGAAAATTGGGTTATGTCGCCACTTACCCGTCCAGTCCAGCAGTAGCGGCGGGTTACATATTTACTTCTTCTTATCAGAGCCAGTACCCACCCTAGGGTTAGCCAGTGCCATTAAATTCGCCCTCCTAGATGAAGGATTGCAACTAAGCGCCGGACAGCTAGAAATCTTCCCCAACGTCAAACCCTACAGCAAAGGAAAACCCACCAATTACAACGGACATCGCTTGCCCCTCCAAGTAGGCTCCTACCTGCTGGACACTGACCTCCAACCCCTCACCAACGACATCTCCCGCTTCCTGGACGTGGCTTCTATGCACGCCACAAAGCAGGATATGTCCGAGTTGAAAGAAGCGATCGCTGCCGCCCAACAACGTCAAAAACTCTCCTACCTCCCCCACACAACGAATAGGGCCGAAGTTTGGAAACGACACTTAGAAACTCGGATTCGCGAAGGTTGGACAGCCTCAGGGCAGACGAACGAATTCTTGAAAGACATTGGCACTTATGGTGTTGTATGGCTAGCCCTCAGCGGTCAACAACTCACAAACTACATTGAAAAGACCGCAATCAACGCCCCAGGTTATCAGCAATACTGCTCCCATCAACATGAAATTGGAGAAAGAGCAAGAGAATGGGCCGTTGCAGCAGAAAGCTTCTACTCTCCTTATTGCAGCTATCCAAAGCGGTCTCGTACATACTCTGACACATTCAATAAGGACACCAGCTCCGGCGCAGCCAACAACGCAGTACCGTTTGGCGAGCGCATTAACGAGCAACGTAGCACCCAAGCCCAAGAGCGGGTAAAAAACGCGCTCTCCCACCTAGATGCGACTAATACCCTGCCCACGGCTGCCACAGCAAGAGCTAAAGCCCTGATTGCCACAACCAAGCAACTTTTCGGAGTAACGATTAGTCACAAAACTTTATATAAGCCATCCTATTTAAACTTGTGGCATCCCAAATTCCACAATCAAAAGTGTGAAATAAACCAACCAGAGACAGTTTCAAACACTTCTACTGGGGCAGAAATCCTTCTAGTTGAGCCATTAGAAAACCTGATTGAAGAGCCAGAACCCTCATCTGGACAGGATTCTCAAGAAATTCCTACACCCCCCCCATATATGAAGGTTGTATGTGCACTGTCTGCCCCGGATGCCCCTCAAAGGCATCCGGGAGCAGCCGGATCTGATTCCAAAGAGGGGTACGGGGAAGAAAAAACTGTTGAGCCGTCTTCCAAAGAGGGGTACGGGGAGCAAAAAGCTGTTGAGCCGTCTTTTGGGGTGCCGTTGTTTATGCGGGTGAAGGTGAAGCGTCTTGAGTGGCAGCGAATACCGAAGAATCGGGGCAATATCGAGAGGTGGGTCAGAGAAACCCCAGGCGTGGTAATGACCTCTAACGGTCCCGTGCTAGAAACTAAAATTGTGCAAGCTGAAGTTGTGCAAACTGAAGTTGTGCAAACTGAAATTGTGCAAACTGAAATTGTGCAGCCGCCGCCTGCTTTAGAGGAGGAAGCGATTTCATCCTCCTCTCCCATGAGTGAAAATCCTCGCTTGATACCTGTTGGCGATAATCTTGACAACCCTGATTTATTGGAAATATCCCCTAGACAGAATGGCGCTGCACCTATTGGTAAAAAATGCCTGATTCAGCAAATTACGGGTACGCATTTAGACCAAACAATTGAATGGGTAGAGGCGGTGATGGTTTCAATCCCTAATCCCCCACGGCAAGGGTACTGGGCTTTTAAGTTGGACTCTGGGGAGTGGGTACCGATATTTGGTGAACAACAGTGGCGGCTGCTCTGATGATTGGCATATTTTAAGAAGCACGATTCCTTTCTCGTTCTCTGTACCAATTGGAGCAGCTCCAAAAATTGAAAAGTGTCAGTAGCGGCTCACAAATTGCTCCTGAGATAGTAGAAGAGGGCAGTAACTACCGTCAAACCTTATGAGTATCGGCTGGTGATAGACCGCTCTGGCAACCGTGCTGTGTTGATGGAAGTCCTTGCTCTTGCTCAGGAACGGCTTATTTTAGTTTGTCCGTGGCCCAACAATTACGCCGTTGATTCCGAAGTGATTCGGAAACATGAGGAACTAATGAAGCGCAAGGTCCACATCGCCATCGGCTGGGGACATCTAAGGCATATTAACAAGGCAAATTTTGGTTCTGGTTCAATGCGCCAGTGGCTTAAATCCAGTTCCATTCTCTACCGCGCCCTGCCAAAACTGGAGCTTTAGAACAGAAATATCCAGACTGATTCAAGCTAAAGCGACTGGGAACCTATGAGAAGTTTACCTTCGTGCGCGATCGCTCAGTTAAGTGGGGAAGACTAAATATGATAGACCACTCTACCGTCAGTAACGAGGTCTGCCACGAAACGCCCAAGGCAATGTGGAGAACGTCGATCTCCAGCACATCTAGTCTACTGGTACGGGTGGAATTAAGCTGATGTGCCCATAACAGTTAGGCTGATTGAGTTTCAAGGTCATCTCTTGAGCAGATCAAACAGATGATAAATCCTTACTTAGCTAAAAAGCGTGTTGATAAAGGATGCGAGCGCTTGTTTTATCTAGGCGAAATTTAGGGATACGAGCGCATATTTGCAGATGTGTGCCCTGACAAATTGACAGCGGTAAGAAGGGCGCTGGATAGAATAGGTTTATAAGTAAGATTTTGGCTGAAGTTCTTAGGAGGTTGACGTTGGTTCTAAAGAGAATGCCAGCCCGCTAGCAGGGAGATGGGACAGGGAAACGAGCGGCGGGAGTGTGTTTAACGCCTCACGGCATCTCTCGGTATAGTTACTAAGTTGGCAACCATTTCGGAGCGCCGAAATCTCGTGTTTAACCCCTTGCGGCATCTCTGGGTAAGTCACGGGTTTGCTGCACTTCCTACAGGGTTCAACACCTTACAGCATCAGTGGAGGATAGATGACAACTTCAGGAAAGCTTGAAATCACCATTAAAATCAGCGAATTTCCAGCCGATGTAAAAACGGTTGAGAATGGCTGGAAGTCATTTGAAATTGATTGTGACGGGCGGCTTGTCAGCGTTACTGTTAAACCGAAGGTCTTTAAGAAGCTAGAACAGGCACAAGCCGAGTACCCCATGTGGGTGGCGGCGATCGCTGGAAAGATGGGTCAAA
>NZ_JAMPJY010000040.1:0-58650 GCF_039961875.1 Trichocoleus sp. ST-U2
AGTAAGGATTATGAACTACTGCCAGAGGTCAGTGAAGCCATGATTTATGGCGCTATGGTACGACTGATGCTCAGCCGTCTCGCCTCTTAATATCAACTTTATAAATCAGCTCTTAAACTAGATCGAGAATACGAACGCGGCGTCATCTTTCGACTGGGTAGAACAAAGGGCGTTATGGGGCCAGGGATGTATTGGATTATTCCCTGGATCGATCAAAAAATGCAGATCGATGTCCGCACAAAAACAGTGAATATCGAACCCCAAGAAACCGTTACAGCGGACAGCGTTACGATTAAAGTGAATGCTGTTCTGTATTACCGAATTCTTGACCCGTCAAAGGCGATCAATCGGGTTGAAGATTACAATATGGCGGTTTACCAAATCGCATTGACGACTTTACGGAATGTGGTTGGTCAAAATATCCTGGATGATGTCTTACAAAGCCGCGATAAAATTAACACCAAAGTCCAAGAAATAGTCGATGAAATCACAGAACCTTGGGGGATTGTGATTGAACGGGTGGAAATGAAAGACGTGGAAATTCCCCTAGCGATGCAACGGGCAATGGCAAAAGAAGCGGAAGCTATTCGAGAAAAACGAGCCAGGCTCATTAAAGCAGCGGCAGAACAGGAAGCTTCAATTAAGTTAGCTGAAGCTTCTCAAATGATTATGAAAAACCCCGCTGTATTGGAGTTGCGGCGTCTACAAATGCTGACAGAAATTGGGGCAGAAAATAACACGACGACAGTGATTATGATGCCATCCGATATCATGCAAGCGGCAAAGAATTTAACCGCAGGAATCTCAAATGGCAACCAATCCGAGGTACGTCCTTTTCAACCAGAGGTAATTTTTACCGAGAAGCCAGTTCAGGATGACGCCCTCTAAGCCCTGTCATTAGCTGCAAAGCAAAGGTCTTAACGGGACGAATTCGTCGCAGCATCCATAAACCTAAGCGGCGAATTGCCACGACTGGCAACCAATTATTAGAAAACATCCGATCGAGGAAATCGGTAAAACCTAAAATGGTCAGGTTTTCTTGTTTACGCCAGCGTTCGTAACGTTTAAGTACCTGTATATCCCCGATATCTTCACCTAAATTATGGGCAGATTTTAAAACTTGGGCGATCGCTGCTGCGTCCCGAATCCCCAAATTCATGCCTTGTCCCGCCACTGGATGGCAACAATGGGCAGCATCACCAATCAAGGCGAGTCGAGGAAGCGTGTAGCGATCGCTTTGCATCAATTGCACCGGGAAAACATAGCGATCGCCTTCTAGTTCTAGACGCCCCAACAGTCCAGCAGTGCGTCGTTCCAGTTCCGCCAAAAACTCTTTTTCGTCAATTTCCTTCAAAGCTTTCGCTTCTGTATGCGGGGCAGTCCAAACAACTTGGCAGCGGTTCCCCGGTAGCGGTAGAACCCCCATCGGGCCACTAGGCCAAAAGCGTTCGTAGGCGATATTCTGGTGGGGTTTTTCTGGTTTAATCGTTGCCACCACACAGGATTGCCAGTAATGCCATCCTTGGGTGCGGATACCAGCGGCTTCGCGGATGGGCGATCGCGCCCCATCCGCCGCTACCAGCAAGCGCGTTCTGATTTTGGATGTTTGCTTCCCCTGATCGCCCCCGCTGTTTGAGGGGGGATTGGGGGGGATCTCCGAGGCTTGAGAAGATTGAATTTTAGAGTGGGGGATCTCCCCTCTGACAGCAATTTCGATCTCTACCGCGTCAGCTTGATAGTCTGCACTTACCACTTCCGCCGGACACAACCAAGACACATTCGGGCAATCTCTCAAGCTATCCTGCAAAGCCGTCAGCAGCACCCGATGTTCCGCCCCATACCCTAGCCTTTCTGTCCCTAAATCTTGGGGAGAAAATTGCACGATGCCGGGGTAATCGGCGTCAGATAAGCGAATTTGTTGAAATGCATTGATTTGAGGCAGTATTTTATCCCAAACCCCCAAACCCTCGAAAATGCGCCCCGACATGAGGGATATGGCATAAGCGCGTCCGATGGCAACAGCAGCAGACTGGGGCGATCGCTCAATTAACGCTACCCGCAGCCCAGAATCTTTTAAGGCACAAGCGAGAGTTGCCCCAATAATTCCACCGCCCACAATCGCTAAGTCATAGTCAAAGCCTTGTGGAGCTGCCGATGTCTGCGGCGACGAAATTGTTTGAACGGTCTGTTCCAGCGCCATTGTTAACAAAATTAGTCAAAACAATAAGAATATTTACTATTGTGACGCGAACAGATGGAGCAATCAAGTTGAGAAGCGCGATGTCTAGTAAACAACCGAATCCCCAGGCTCTTTCCTTGCCCTTGGTGGCTGGGGATTCGGTTTTTGGACGCCAACAAGTATTGGGTTAGGGAGAGGACAACACACCGATGCTCTGGATGCAGTTTGGTAGAATAAAAAATTACCCCACTAATTGCAAAACAATTAGTGGGGGATGCATAACGAGGAAGCTTGCTAAAGGTTAGGCATCTGAAGAAGCTTCCTCTTTCTTATTAGCGGTCTCTAGAAGAGGTGTTTTGAAAATCGGTGCAATGTTTAAGACTGATTTCATACTCTCAAAGGGCACAACTTCAGACTACTTAGCACCCATTTCGATTACAGCACTGCGGGTGAAATTAATCCGCTCTTCAAAGTCCAGTTGCTTGATTTGAGCAACAAAATCGTTGGTTTCTTCGGGCAGTTGATAGTCAGAAGGCACCGTAATGATTTCACCTTTGTCCATGCCTTGTGCTAACCGGAGCCACACATCCAGCTTAGAGCTAGAACTTACAGCTTTATAGGCACGGCTAATATCAGTATCGGCTCGTGAAGCGATGTCGCGTTGCGCCTGTAGCTGTTCTTCCTTGGGCATTGCCAGGATTGCATGGTATAAGGCGGCAGCTTCTTCTTGGGCAGAAGTGGCATTTGCTGGTGTCAGTTGGTCTTTGATGTCGAGGTAGCCGAACCACAGGATGGCAAGCTGAGTATCTACATCAAAGCCCTGAAACTTTTGTAAGGCTTGTTTGCTGGTGTCGTTGGTAGTAAATGTCATTTATGAATCTCCGATTGTTTTGCTTTAATGACAGCTCAGAAAACTGAGCCGCTGAAACAAGTTCGTTTTGCCTCAATATTAAGATTTAATAAGCTGGCGACCGGAGATTAACCTCGCTTAAGACAGAGATAGCGATCGCGCCTGAAGACGGATGTAGAGACACGCGATCGCTCTTAAGGCAGGGAAAACAGAATTCCCATCAATTAGCCATTCACTAAACTCAGAGACATCAGCTCATCCGCCATCTCGAAGTTAGCGGTAACGTTTTGCACATCATCGAGTCCTTCTAGGGTGTCAATCAATTTGAGGAGCGATCGCGCCTGCTGTGAATCGCCAACTTCCACCGTATTATTAGGAATCCAGCGCAGTTCCACCTCGGTGACTTTAAAGCCTTTCTCCTTTAAGGTTCGCTCTAGGTTCTCCAAATTTGCCACAGAGGTAAACACGTCGGCTCCCTCCGTATCCTCCTCCTGTGTCAGTTCGTAGGACTCAGCACCCCCTTCCAGAGACGCCTCCAATAGCTCCTCTTCGTCAACCACTCCTTGCAGGATACAGACACCTTTCTGCTCAAACATCCACGAGACGCAGCCGGTTTCACCGAGATTACCGCCATTTTTGCTAAAAGCCGCTCTCAAATCAGCGGCAGTACGATTGCGATTATCGGTGAGCGCTTCCACCAAAATCGCCACGCCGCCGGAACCATAACCTTCGTAGCGAATTTCTTCTAGCTGAGCGCCATCTGCACCCCAAGTCCCTGCACCTTTCGCGATCGCTCGTTCAATATTCTCATTCGGAATCCCAGCCGCCTTCGCCTTATCAATCGCCGTGCGGAGTTGAAAATTACCTGCTGGGTCGGGTATACCACTGCGAGCTGCCACAATAATCGCGCGAGCTAGCTGGGTGAAGGTTTTGCCCTTCACTGCATCCACTCTCGCCTTCTGACGCTTAATATTTGCCCACTTACTATGTCCAGCCATAGACTGAAATTATTTATACGATCGTCCAAACATAGGATAAACAAAAATCAACCGTACTTCATACCAAGCCTATCCGCTTAGGAGGATGTCTGAAAAGTCATAATCGAGACGCTTAAACGGTAGAGATCCCCCTAAATCTCCCGATAAATTGGGGGCCTTTGAGAAACTTATTCCTTCTTTTTAAGGGGGACTGGGAGGATAAAATCAACTTTTGACACTTCTCAGACATCCTCTTAATCTTGTTTCTATACCCTGCGTAGCCAATAGCTAAAGCTTTACTTTAAATCAATCAAGCAGATGTTTTAGTTTAAGCAAGAAAATTATAAGTGTAAAAAATATTTGCAAAAACCAATTGTTTTTAAGCAAAAAGATGGCTTTTAGTCGCTGATGATGAGTATTTTAAAGCTGTTTCGGTTCAAAATTGGGCATTCAATTATGTCAGTTGGATTTAACGGGTCTAGTAATTTTTTCCAAAAACTGTGGAGTTTTTTGAGCCGGGGGTTGCTATTAAGCATTGTTCTGTTAGGATTGGCAGGATGTCAGCTACAGTCGGGGCGTTCGGAAGCCGCGGATGTCATCCGACTGACGTTGTGGCAAGGGGTGAATCCGCCGCCGAATCGGGATGTGTTGCAGTCGCTGGTGGACAAGTTCAATCAGGCGCATCCGAAGATTCAGGTGGAATCCCTTTATGTGGGACAAGCGGATCAGCAGTTACCGAAGATTTTGGCAGCGGTAGTGGGAAATGCGCCGCCGGATCTGTTGTGGTTTAACGCAACGCTGACGGGTCAGTTAGTAGAATTGGATGCGATCGCGCCTATGGAAAATTGGCTGGCGCAATCCCCCGTCCGCGACGAAATTGACCCCGCGTTGTTTGAATCAATGCAGTACGCGGGTCATACTTGGTCGGTGCCGTTTGGGACGAATAATGTCGGAGTTTTTTATCGTCCCAGTTTGTTTAAGGCAGCGGGAATCACCGAGTTGCCCAAAACTTGGGACGAATTGCGGCAAGTTGCTCGTACTTTAACCCGCGATACGAATGGCGACAAGCGCATCGACCAACACGGGATGTTTTTGCCTTTAGGAAAGGGAGAATTTGCTGTATTCCTCTGGTTGCCATTTATGTGGAGTGGTGGCGGTGAGTTGGGAAATACTCAAGGGCAAGAAGCCTCTGCGATCGCTTTAGCTAACAATCAAGGCGCGATCGCTGCTCTTCAATTTTGGCGCAATTTAATTGAAGATGGCTCAACCATTTTGTCTCTACCAGAAAGAGGCTATGAGACAGATAACTTCCTTGCTGGAAAGGTCGCAATGCAACTAACTGGCCCTTGGACGCTGGGGCAACTGAAAGCCACCGGCGTTGATTTTGGCGTTTTCCCTATCCCAGCGCAAAAAGAACAAGCTACGGCGACGGGGGGCGAGAATCTGTTTATTTTAAAAACAACCCCAGACCGAGAAAAAGCGGCATGGACGTTTGCTGAATATGTTGCGGGAGAGGAATTTCAGACCGAATGGGCACTCGGTACCGGCTACCTACCCGTAAATCTGAAGGCGCGGCAAAGTGCCAAATATCAAGCCTTTGTCGCCGAACAACCGGCGGTGAAAGTGTTTTTAGAGCAGGCAAAGTATGGGCGATCGCGTCCTATCTTCACGGGTTATAATCGGGTTTCCGAAAATGTCGGCAGAGCGCTGGAATCTGTCTTACTCGGCAAAAGTTCGCCCCAGGAAGCACTCAAAAACGCCCAGCAGCGGCTAGATTTGATTTTTAAGTAATTTAAACGCTTTCGGTACAGCAAATTTGTAAAGACGCCAAAGTATCCCCTCTTGGCAATCCGAAAGCGTTTCCCATTATTGACACTGGCTACAATCTAGCAGCACAGACGGCGGCTCCAATCAGTCCCACTCGCGGATTTAGCACAATATGCACCGGCATTCTTTCGAGTAACGGACTCACGCGACCTTTGTTCAGAAAGGCATGGAGGAAACTGCCTTCTTGAATCAACGGCAGAATTTTGGCGGCGATGCCACCAGCAACGTAAAGACCGCCATAAGGTAATAGTTTGATGGCAAGATTCCCGGCTTCGGCACCGTAAGCTTCCACGAAGATTTGCATCGTTTGTTCGCACAAGCGATCGCGCTTTTCCAAAGCAGCTTTACCAATAATCGCAGCGGGATCGATCGTCTTGTCTTTCTGCCCGATCTCTTGTTCCCAGTTTCTAATCATCTGCCCAATTTCTGACGATTCCTCAGCAATTTTCCGATCTCTTAGGAACTGGTAAATTGAGACGATGCCTAGACCGGAAACCACTCGCTCGACTGAAATTCGCTGAATATTGTGCTTATCGAGCAGATATTTCAATAGCTGAAATTCTAACTCCGAGCGAGGTGCAAAGTCAGCGTGTCCGCCTTCCGAGGGGAAAACTTTATGGGCGTTGGATGCTAAGCGGATTAAAAACCCTTGTCCTAAGCCGGTACCCGCACCAATCACGCCAATCGGGGCGTCTTCCTGATGCTTGCCAGCTTGCAAAGTGTACAAGTCTGATCCAGTTAAACCCAAGACACCATAGCCAACTGCGGCGAAATCGTTGATTAAACCAACCGCAGCGATTCCCAATTGTTGCTCCAGCCGTTTGCTATCAAGCGACCAAGATAGATTTGTCAGGATAGAGGTGTTGTTGACAACAGGACCCGCGATCGCAAAACACGCTTTTTCCGGTTTCGGTGTCTCGCCTAGTTCTCCAGCCGCCGCCGTCAAAAACTGCCGCACCATTGGCACCAAATCGGGAAAGTTGCCGCTGGGGAAAGTCGCCTCATGCAGAGTCTGCAATGATGCCCCAGAATCAGACGCTTCCACCAAGCGCAGAATTGTCTTAGTACCCCCGATATCCCCTGCTAGTAACAATCCCATAACCTTAATTAAACCGGATGACTTTTTCAGTTTGACTCAAGTGGGAGACATCCCCATTGAGTTCCATCACCCATTCTTCACCATCGCGCACCAGCTTAACCAAACAACACAGCGCGGCGTTTACTTCAGTTTCGGCTGTACCCCCCCGGATACCGAGAGTTGCACCCAGCACTGATGCACCGTGACCCACCAATAAGATATCTTCGGAAAACTCAGATGCAAGGCGTCTTGCGACTTCCCCAGAGCGTTCCATTACTTCTTCCCCAGTTTCGGGATAATTCGCGATTACGCGAGAAGTGTAACTGAGGTCAATTTGGGGAAATTGCTCGTGCAATGCTTCCATTGACAATCTTTCAGGCATCGCTGGCATCCAGTGAGGATTTAACCATTCGCTTAAGCCAGACTCAAGTTTGATGGGTAAATTCAGCACTTGTGCAACTTGGTGCGCCGTTTGTACCGTTCGCAGGAAGGGCGAGGCAAAAATATGGGCAATCTTTTCTCCCTTCAGGCGCTGCGCGAGTTGTTTGGCTTGTTCCACGCCGTCCTCAGACAGGGGTGGATCGTAGGGACGTTCGGCGGTTAAGAACCAGTCGGGGTTCACGAAGTCGAGGCGGTTGGCGTGTCTTGCAATCCAGACGGTTTGGGTCATGGGTTTAGGTGATAATGAGCAAAGAGCAAGCCGGATACGATTTCACCTAAAGGTCGCCGCCAATCAATTGTTGGAAGTGGCTGCTGGCTTCAGACGCGAACTGACAAGTCAGCGCTTCGCTATCGCTAGCTCGTCTTCTATAATCTAAAATCCAAAATGGTATAAGGCGATGGCGATCGCAGCCTCTTGAGCAAGCTGCCAATTTAATATACTCTGCAAAATCAATCTCAGTCGTTTCTCCCAAGTTTTCCAGGCGGAATAGACAGACCGGATTCTCCTCAAACTGCGATTACCAGGTTTTCTGGCACTTTGCGCCCAGAAAGTCATCCTTTTGCTTAAGAAAATCCCTATTTTTCGGCTTTTCGCTCTCGGACCTGGTGCAATAATGTAATACCGCGATCGCGTCCCTCACTGATGAGAGCAATTGCTCAATTGGAGTTGCTAACGCTTCGTAATACTTTTTCCTAGAGACCAAGGTGCCGCGAGCATCGTCCTACCCCCACCTATCAATGTCGCTGAGTGTCAGTAAGCATCTGCAAGATTTTTCTCATTTTGTTTCTCAAGATGCAATTATCCGATGGATTCGTGGGTACCCTTTTACTAGCTGATGTTGAAGGAAACGGCACAGGAACCCCCCTCTTGGGATAGACACAGCTCCTTTCAGAAAGGTTACAATAGTTTACAATTGCGATCGCTTTAAATTATCGCTCTGATTCAAGACTCAGCGCTATGAAAACTGCTCAGACCTCTACAGATACCGTCCGTGCTTACTTGCGAGAAATTGGGCGCGTTCCCCTGCTTACTCACGAGCAGGAAATCCTTTATGGAAAACAAGTACAGCGCTTAGCCACCTTGCAGGAAGTAAAAAATTCACTCTTGTTGCAGTTAGGACACGAGCCAACCGACGAGGCGTGGGCTTCTTCAACTGGGTTGTCAGAGAAAGAGTTACAGCAGGCGATCGCAGTGGGTGAAATCGCCAAGCGCAAGATGGTCGAAGCCAACTTGCGGCTCGTCGTCTCGGTTGCCAAAAAGTACATCAAACGTAACGTAGACCTCTTGGACTTGATCCAGGAAGGCACAATGGGAATGCAACGGGGCGTCGAAAAATTTGATCCCACCAAAGGCTACCGATTTTCCACTTATGCTTATTGGTGGATTCGGCAGGCGATTACTCGCGCGATCGCAGAAAAAGGACGCACCATTCGCCTCCCCATTCACATCACCGAAAAACTCAACAAAATTAAGAAAGCTCAGCGCCAACTTGCTCAAAACCTGGGACGAGCGGCTACCGTCGGCGAGCTCGCCGCCGAACTAGAATTGACCCCCAAGCAAGTTCGGGAGTACCTAGAACGGGCGCGTCAACCCCTTTCTTTGGATCTGCGTGTCGGAGATAATCAGGATACAGAACTGGTAGAACTACTGGAAGACACCGGCCCTTCCCCAGAAGACTTCGCAACTCAATCTTCCCTCCAAGTTGACTTAGAAAAACTAATGTCAGACTTAACGCCTCAACAACGCGAGGTATTAGCGCTGCGGTTTGGTTTAGCCGATGGACAAGCCATGACGCTGGCAAAAATTGGCGAACTTCTCAACATCAGTCGGGAACGAGTACGGCAAATCGAACGGGAAGCCCTCTCCAAGCTTCGCAAGCGCAAAGCCGATATGCGGGAATATATTGCGGCTAGCTAATTGAGGAGTCAGGACTGAGGAGTTAGGACTGAGGACTGAGGGCTGAGGACTGAGGAGTCAGGGATTAGGAGTCAGGGCTGAGGAGTTAGGGCTGAGGACTGAAGACTGAGTAGCCAGTTTTAAGTTTTGAGTATGAACTTTCTCAGCACTTAATAAAGGTAAAAGAATCCGCCGTTTAAAGTTCGGTTCTGCCCACTGTGACCCCGGAAGGAGCCTGCTAAATTAAGGGTATTAGAAGGATTTACAACTCTCGGAGCTAGTTTCCGAGGCGAGCGATAAAACAAGTATTGAGCAGCGATCTACCCTGGTACAAGGATTTGAGAGTAGCTGCCTCTAGAAAGTACGGAGAAACAAAGTGAACAACCCGTCAAATCGAGTCTCAGAGTTCTTTGAAGGTGAGTCGGAAGGCGGCAACTTGCTTTGGCAATACGTCCAATCCATGAGTCCAGAGACGATTACTCAGCTTTCCAAACCCGCGTCTCAGGAAGTATTTCAGGTGATGGAACGCAATATTGTTGGGCTGTTGGGGCACCTACCACCAGAACATTTTGGTGTAACGATCACCACCAATCGTGAAAACTTAGGGCGTATGCTGGCTTCGGCGATGATTAGCGGCTATTTCTTGCGGAACGCCGAACAAAGAATGACCTTTGAAAATGCCTTGACAGGTGCTACTGAAGTCAATGTATCTGATGCTGAATAGGCAAATTGAGCGGCATCAGCGCCAGTTCCGATGATTGTACTGCAATTGCAGCAACAAAGCGGCTCGGCAGACTGGGAAGTCAGTCTGCCGAGTTCTGCTATTTTGGAGTTTAGGCGATCGCTTCTAGCCTGGTACTCCCAAAACGGTCGAGACCTCCCCTGGCGTCACCACCCCGACCCCTACGCCATCTGGGTATCGGAAATCATGCTCCAGCAGACCCAGGTAAAAACAGTTATTCCTTACTACCAGCGGTGGTTAGCCCAATTTCCCACAATTGAAACCCTCGCCGCTGCTGACTTGCAGCAAGTCCTCAAAGCTTGGCAGGGACTCGGTTACTACGCCCGTGCCCGTAATCTGCACAAAGCCTCTCAGGAAATTATCCAAAGTCACAACGGAATTTTTCCTACCCACCTATCAGACGTTTTAGCTTTATCCGGGATTGGACGCACCACCGCCGGGGGCATCCTCAGCGCCGCCTTCAATCAACCCGTGGCGATTCTAGATGGCAACGTCAAGCGGGTTTTAGCGCGGCTGGTAGCATTGCCAATGCCACCAACAAAAGCAACAAAACCACTCTGGCAGCTCTCAGAGAGCCTCCTCGACCCCGAACAGCCCAGAGATTTTAATCAGGCGCTGATGGATTTGGGAGCCACTATCTGCACTCCCCACAACCCAGCCTGCAACAGATGTCCCTGGATGTCCCACTGTCGCGCATACAATTTGAATATTCAGTCAACTTTACCCATGCGCGAAACCTCTTCCCCCATCCCCCACAAAAACATCGGCGTTGCCGTTATCTGGAACGAGCAGAAAGAAATTCTCATCGATCGCAGACCCCAGAACGGTCTTCTGGGAGGTCTTTGGGAATTCCCTGGCGGCAAATTAGAGCCGGGTGAAACTGTCGAGGAATGCATTAAAAGAGAAATTCAGGAGGAATTGGGCATTGAAATTGAAGTGGGCAAACATCTCATCACCATTGACCACAGCTATACCCACTTCCGCGTCACCCTCAACGTCCATCACTGTCGCCACCTCACAGGCATTCCCCAACCGATCGAATCCGATGAAATCCGCTGGGTGACACTGGACGAAATCGATCAGTTTCCCTTTCCTAAAGCGAATATCCAAATTATCGATGCCCTGCGGCAGGCTTAGAATTTTCTAATTCGATTTACGAACCGCAAAAACGCAAAGGACGCAAAGGACGCAAAGAAAAGAGGGAATAGGGAAGAGTGCGATCGCACTCAATCTTTTTTATAAAATTTTTAGTATCATTCTGACTTCCAGACGACTTTACGCTGGCGGTAAGATTAAAGCCAAGGCACAATTTAGAATCTCTTTTTTATTAATGAGTTGTTCTAATTCTTCTGGCTCATAACGTCCTTCTTCTACCTCTAGGGAAGCCTCATCAATAGCATTCAAGTAGGCTTCTTCTAGGGTTTCAACCAACTCTTCTGGCGCTAGGTAGTGACCTCCTGCTTTACGACGCTTATTTTCCCTCTGAATTTCTCGAACAGAATTGCGAATCGAGACTTCCCAAGAACGAGTTGTGCGACTTTCAGCTTGCTGTTTAATTAGATGCAGTAGCAGAATCACTGCATAACTACGAATCGTCTTAACTATATCGTTTCGGCTCATTTCTTCGAGTTCTTCTACAATCGCTAACGATCCTTGGATGTCACCCTTTAGTAGCAATTCTTTAAGGTCTAATAGTTCTTCCATAACGGCTGATTTAATCCTCAGTTGTTTCTATTGAATTTTGAAGCGATCGCTCATCTGCATAGGAGTGGCAACGTTCCAGCTTTTTACGCACCTTAATGGTTCTTGGATGCTCTGTCCCTAAGCATCCCTCAAAAATCTCTAAGGATTGGTTGTAAAAGGTGTCAGCCTCATCATATCGCTCTTGAAATTCGCAGAGCTAAGCTAGGTGGTTGAGGGTTTTAGCTACATCAGGGTGCTTCTCTCCATACAGGCGTTTTCGCATTTCCAATGCTTGCTTGTATAACGGTTCGGCTTTCTCATCACCTTCAGAGGTAAATCAACCGAACTAAAGTCAAAGCGATCGCCCTCTTAACCCGCTTTCGTCGGGTTTCGTTTGTATAGCCACGATTTCTAATCGCCGGGGCTTCTGAGACCACCCAACCAACTTCGTACAATAAAGAAGCAACTCGCGCTAGCCATTCTTGATTGTGAAGCAAGCCTCAAGCGGTTCCGCCCCTAACTTTCAGCCTTGTCAGATTGTTTGTTTAGACCATGAAAATACTCGTCTGTACGCTGACGTGATACAAGTTGTCGATTCACGGCAGATATGCTGGGTGCGTCCTTTGATGCTTACTATCGTTTCAGACGATAATGCCAACGTGTTACCAACGCTGTACGATTTGCGTCAGGGTGCCGATTTAGTATGGCCTGTAACGTTGTTTCGACCAGCACTGGATACCGAGGTGATTCCCCTGTTAATGCAACTGGACGCCCCAGATGCGACAGCAGACGCCTCTGAGGCCCATCGGCAACTCAGTTGGTTTGTCCGCCAAGTTTGGCAAGCCAATCAGAGTGATTTTCAGGCTTCGTAGCGAATTTCAGCATCTCTGATGCGTTGAATCGCTTCCGGCATCCGTTCATCTGCCACGGTGAGAGCAATCCGAAAAAAGCTTTCCCCAGCAGCACCAGACCCGTTTCCAAGGGGCACGATCGGACCGCATTTCTCCAGTAACAGGGTGACAAATTCCGTTGAAGTATAACCTTTGGGGACGGGTACCTAAATATAGAGAATTGCTTTGGGAGGCTCAATAGGCCATCCTAAAGATTGCAATCCTTCGACGATGATATTACGACGGTTTTGGTAAACTGACATCACCGCTTGGCGTTCTTCTTCTGATGTTTCATAGGCAGCGATCGCTGCTCGTTGAATTGCCTTAAAAATGCCAGAATCTACATTGGTTTTAACTTGTCCCAGTCCCTTAATTTCGGTAGGATTCCCCACAACAAAACCAACCCACCCGGCGGTCATCTTGTAAGACTTAGATAAACTTTGAAATTCTATATTTAAGCCAGCGACACCCAAGCGGCGTTCCATCCAATCCGCAGCAGCTTTGCGGTATTCTTTAGTTCTCCGATCGGGGGGATAGTTATGAGTCGAAAGCTCGTTAATCGCCTCATGCATCGCCTGGACAATATGCGCTGGCGTCGGACGGTCTGGATCGCCAGCTCCACTGTTGATGATGTCCACCCTTTGGCGACCGTTTCATGCTGCTTGCGATTAATCTTGGCAAATAGGTAGGACGGGGTCTTTTCTAAACGTTTGGCAAACTGCACGACGATTTAACAACTGAAAAAAAGAGCAAGTGCAAACAATTAGACAGTTGACCGCCAGGTGAGTCAAACGGATGAGAGATTGGTTTAGAAAGATTCCAACGGCACAAGTATTGTCTCGTGCCATCGACTAAATCTGCCTTAAATTTTTAATGTCTTTCATGCACTTGGTACCAGTTGAATTCGACCGGCATCCATCTCTGACATGAGTAATTCCAGTGCCTCATAATCAACGTCAGAAATGTGACCCATTCTGGTCAATTCATAATTTATTTCGTTCTCTATATCTGGAGTTAATTTCTTAATATAGAGAGCTTTTTCTACCAGTTGACGAATCGCGTATGTAGTTCTCATAAAAACCGATAGAACTCCGCATTTAAAAATTATCGTTTGAATATATAGATGAACCAGTGATCTAAAACTAGACTGTAAAGTGATCTAAATCACTGTGAGGTTCGCCACAATTGCCGCTAATTTTTTAAATGATTTCCGACAACTCCATGAAGCTTCGGAGTTGATGCTTAATAGCAATAATATTATCGTTGATGAGTTTTAATCGTGTGAAGAATAGCTGCGGATGTCTGTTTAAAGACCTAAGCCCCTGCCTTGCAGAAATGCGCTTCGCATAGGATTATACAAAGAATACATCCGTCTTTGGTTAGATGCAGCGATTGTAAAAGATGGATAGAAGGATTTTCTTAATATAGAACTTATAGAAAGTCCGTATTAGAGAACACGTTCTCAGGCAATCTTATTGAAAACTTTATATAAAAGGAGGTAACTAATGAAGATTTAGCAAATTACCTAAAAGGGGGTAGGCAATATCATATTTACCGTTTATTGTCGAAGCTATTACACAAATTTTTGTTTAGAGTTGAAACAGGATATTGTCATGCAAAATACGCTAGTTCGCCCCAACGTTGCAGTTATTCGCCCCCAAGGTCATATCAATGCATCGAATGCGGTTGAGTTCCAAGGTCAACTGACAGCAGCTGTTTCTTCACCCGATCAATCCATTGTGCTAGTTGATATGGCGCAAGTAGAGTTCCTCGATAGTGCTGGCTTGATGGCGTTTGTTTCGGCTCACCGTTTAGCACACAGTCTAGGACGGCGGTTTAGCCTCTCTTCAGTGTCGCCCTCCATTCGGATGATTTTTGAACTGGCTCAACTTGACGGAGTCTTTGAAATTTTAGAAAGTCCTGCCGCCTTGGAAGCAAACATTGGAGTATAGGAACAAGGAAATACTTCTAAAGGAAAAACTGAGAGGTTGAGCGCTGTTGCTGAGTGCTAATCCTGAATTGGTGCTAGGGTTGAATCTGAGGCACTGGAAGCAGGGAGCGTTTTGCAGTGGCGATCGCAGTCGAGAAACTACTTACAGCAGAGATACAGAAACCAGCTCGTTATTTGGGAAACGAGCTAGGAGCCGTCCACAAACCTTGGGAAGCGGCGGCAGTACGGTGGGTTCTGACCTACCCAGAAATCTATGAAGTGGGTGCATCGAATCTTGGGCATATTATTCTCTACAACATATTGAATGCTCAATTGGGGCAGCTGTGCGATCGCGCATATCTACCAGCCCCAGATTTAGCGGCGAAACTCCGAGAAACACAGACGCCCCTATTTGCCGTGGAATCGCGGCGAAGTCTTACAGATTTTGACATTTTGGGCTTTAGTCTCAGCTACGAGCTAGGAGCCACCAATATCCTGGAAATGCTTGATTTGGCCGGGATTCCTCTGACGTGGCGAGAAAGGCTCACCAGCACAGACGCAGGGGAAAGTGAAGAATTTCTCTGGAATTATCCCCTGATTTTTGCTGGGGGACAGACCGCAACCTCGAATCCCGAACCTTACGCAGACTTTTTCGATTTCCTGGCTCTGGGAGATGGCGAGGAAGTGCTGCCAGAAATTGGCTGGGTAGTGGAAAAAGCCAAAAAAGCTCACCTCAGTCGAGAACAACTATTGTTGAATTTGGCACAAGTACCCGGCGTATATGTGCCTCAGTTCTATGACATGGCAGAAGATGGCTCAGTCCATCCTAATCGCCCGGATGTACCCCAGCGGATTTTACGGCGAGTTGCTGCCCCCCTGCCAGCTTATTCCATCGGGCTAGTGCCTTATGTAGAGACAGTCCACGACCGACTGACCATTGAAGTGCGGCGCGGCTGTACTCGCGGTTGTCGCTTCTGCCAGCCTGGAATGCTGACTCGTCCGGCGCGGGATGTGGAACCGCAGGAAGTCGTAGAGGCAATTGAAAAGGGAATGCGGGCGACGGGATATAACGAGTTTTCCCTACTCTCCTTGAGTTGTTCGGATTATCTATCTCTACCGGCGGTGGGGATGGAAATCAAAAATCGCCTCAAAGATGAAAATATTTCTCTCTCTTTACCCAGTCAACGGGTAGACCGATTTGATGAAGATATCGCGAATATTCTGGGCGGGACGCGACAAAGTGGGCTGACTTTCGCGCCGGAAGCTGGAACTCAGCGGATGCGGGACATTATCAACAAGGGGTTGACGAACGCAGAATTGCTGCGGGGCGTGAAAACCGCCTACGAGCAGGGTTGGGAAAAAATTAAGCTGTATTTTATGATTGGTCTGCCTGGAGAGACGGATATCGATGTTATCGGCATTGCCGAAACAATCCGTTGGCTACACCAAGAGTGTCGGACTGAAGGCAGAAAGCGTCTGCATTTCAACCTGACAATTTCCAACTTTACGCCGAAGCCTCACACCCCTTTCCAGTGGCACTCTGTCTCTACAACTGAGTTTCAACAGAAGCAGAAACTTCTCCGCGACGAGTTTCGCGGGATGAGGGGAGTGAAGGTAAACTTCACCGATGTTCGACTTTCGGCAATGGAAGATTTTATTGGACGGGGCGATAGGCGTCTGGCGTCAGTGCTGCGTCGCGCTTGGGAACTGGGCGCGGGGATGGATGCCTGGTTTGATAGTGTGGAACGAGCTTTTGCTGCTTGGGGACAAGCGATCGCAGAATCTGGCTTAACCTGGAAATACCGCCTTGTTGAAAATGGTGAATGGAACTGGATGGAGAATCGGCATCAACCGCTACCGATTGACGATTCCCAATCCCCCATTCCCAATCCCCAATTCGATGCGCCGTTGCCTTGGGATCATATCGATACGGGAATTGATAAGAACTGGCTAATCGCTGACCTGAAACGGGCTTTAGAAGCTGCGATAGTGCCGGATTGCTCTTTTGAAGGCTGTTCTCACTGTGGCATTTGCGGGTCTGACTTTGGGCACAATATTGTCATCAAGCCGCTGCCCATTCCAGAATTTGCCGGACACTTCACGCCGAATACAGATAGGGTACAGCGGTTGCGGGTTTGGTTGGGTAAGCTGGGCGATATGGCGCTGGTGAGCCATTTAGATTTGGTGCGCCTATTTGACCGTGCTGTGCGACGGGCGGCATTGCCTGTTGCTTTTACGGGCGGGTTTCATCCCAGTCCCCGCATTTCTCCAGCGAGTGCGCTGTCATTGGGATCAACCAGTGAAGGTGAAATTGTGGACTTTGAGCTAACCCAGGCGATGGATGTGGGGACATTCCAGGAGAAGTTAGCTGCCCAGTTGCCATCTGATATCCCGGTTTATCGGGTGGCAGATGTTGATTTGAAGGCTCCTTCCGCGACTCAGTTGTTGGAAAAAGCCGAGTATTTAATTGCAGTGGCAGCGGTTGAGTCGGCGTCACTAGAGGAGTGGGAAGGCTGGGTAGAGGCGATTAAAGCCAGTGAGAGCATTTTAATTGAGCAAACGACGAAGTCTGGGAAGAAGAAACAGATAAATCTGCGCGATCGCTTATTTGAATTAGAGGTCAATGAACCTCAAAGAAGCGCCAGCGAAGCGAAGGGCAATATCCCATTAGCTTGCCAAGAAAAAGCGGCAGAAGGCGTTGTTCTGCGCTATTTGGGCAGTTGTCAAAATGATGGAACTGTACTAAGACCGGAGCATATCGTCTTGATGTTGGAGCAAGTGACGGGGCGGGAGTTTCAGCTGTTGCACGCTCACCGACGTCAGCTGCTTCTGAAGGATTGATTGCCGAATCGGGATTCCTACCCTTGGCAACATTCACCTACCGCTATCGGAACAACCTGAGTTTATGTTGTTCTGGGAACGGTTGAACAACCCAGCGCCCCACTTTTCCGGCAAAACACGATGGTTGCTGGCGGACACCCCAGCTAAAGAAGTGGCGTGCCAGTCAATCTCGGTTACGCCATCTGTCTGTATCGATACCTGAGTTTACGATGAAGGTTGGCTGATTTGCCTGGATGGAACCAGCGAGAAAGTCTGGCAGGCAAATCAAGCCGGTCAGCTTCGGATGGCTGGAATTGTTGAATTTTAGCGATAGTTGCGATCCAGAGTATCCAAATTCTGGTTCTCTGGCTAAGTTTGGGAACGAAGAACAAACCTTCAACTTTTGATTAAGTCCAATGATGATTAAGCCCAGTGAGTGTGCGATCGCTCTTGCACTACTCTTTGATAAACTGCTTCAGTTTGTTTCGCTATCTTCGACCAGCTGAACCGACGCTCTAAATCTTCATAAGCGTTGTCAACTAGCCACTGGGCGTAACCTGGATTTTTTAGCACTTCTAAAATGCCCCAGGCGAGAGAATCCCAGTTGTTCGTCTGGGTAACAACCCCAGTCTTGGTGTGTTGCACGACTTCCGGTAAACCCCCCGTGTCTGATACCACAACGGGCACGCGGGCGGCAAAGCTTTCTAGGGCAACAATGCCAAAGGGTTCGTAGAGGCTGGGAAATACAGCGCAGTCAGCAACCGTTTGGAATTTATCTAGGTCGGCATCTGACATAAAGCCGGTGAAATAGCAGTCGTCCCAAATGCCTAAATTCCAAGCTTGCTGCTTCAGGGGGTCAGTATTGCCGCCGCCAATAATCACAAATTTGACATTGCCCCCCATTTCCCAAAGGACTTTCGGGGCAGCATTCAACAACACGGAAACGCCCTTTTCGTGGGACATTCGACCCACATAATAGACAATTTTCTCCCGATCGTCGGCAAACTGGCGACGGAAGTTCAATGCATCAAACTCGTGCCAGCGTGGTTTCTTTTCCGGTCGGATGCCGTTGTAAATTACATCCATTTTGTCCCAAGGAGTTTCTAGCGCTCGTTCTCCTTCTTGGCGCATATAGTTGGTACAAACAATAATCCGCCAAGAGTTATAGGCGAGAAGTTTTTCTTTACCGCTAATGTAGCGGTGGTCGTCGTTGTAGATGCCGTTGTAACGACCAAATTCGGTGGCGTGAATCGTCGTAATCAGGGGCACTTTAAAATTGTGCTTGAGAGCGATCGCGGCATCTCCCACCAACCAATCGTGGGCATGGATCAAATCGAACGGGCCATCTTCCATCATCAGCTTCCCGCCGTGAATCCCCATGCTCTGGTTCAAATTCACGACCCAGTGAAAGAAGTCATAACCGTAGCCCACTGGCACCCGATGCACGTGGACGCCATCTACCACCTCGTACAGCGGCGCGTGACCAAACTCCACTGTTAGCAAGTGGACTTCATGCCCTAGTTTTATCAGTTCTGGATATAACTCCCCTACATGGCGGGCAATTCCTCCGACAATGCGCGGCGGAAATTCCCAAGTCAGGACTAGAATCTTCATTTCCCCCAATCCCCTCAATTCAGTTACAAATCGCTACAGATCGACATAGTTCTAAAAATTATAGTCTCCTAGTTGGGACAATGAGGGTGTGATAGATTTAAATAATCTTTTAACCCTGAGCAAACATAAACACTCAATCTATTTCTATTGTTGCTTTTATTTGAGGGATAAACAGTTAATACAATAAGAAGTAAGAAAAGAATAAATTATGAAATGTGAAGCCAAGAATTTATCCCTTTTCTGGCTCTATACCTCAATCGCTTTCAACCTACCGCTAGCTCTTGAGGTACTGCGAATAGACATTTCAAGAACAAAGTTTTCCCCTAAATAAACTCTAAAAGACACTTCAATTGCCTATCCGGTTTTTCCACAATAATCCTCAGATTAATTAAGCACCCCAGAACGATGCTCTTCCCCATTGGTTTAATAGTGAAAAAGAAGGCATTATTTGCCATCTATATTGCCATTTGGGAACATCTCTGACTTCCGTGGGAATGCGGATGTTGCCGGGTTGATATGGAATTGCTCGGTACGTGCGATCGCATAGTCTGCCGCTAGATGGGACAAAAAACGAATTTAAGTTAGAGAAATCTGTTGGCGAAATGCCTGCCAAGCCGCGATCGCTTGCGCGTTCGAGACAACTCCTTTTTGCATTAAGATAACGCCATCTTTGAAGTCAATGATGCCATACTCCCCACTACCAGATAGCCGATCGATCGCGGGAACACTCTGTTGCAATAATCCGCGTTCTTCGTTGAAAGCAGCTTGATACTGCTGTGCTTGCCACAAATCAGCAATAATGTAATCCACATTCACCACTTCACCAGCATCATTGCGGAGTTGCAAAGACGGAAAGCGGATGATTTCGCGGCGACCCGAAAGATGGGGAACGAGATGGGTGGTAGTCGCTACACTAGCGTCACGCGGAATCTGAGCCAATAAAGGGCGAACTTGGCTAACATGTTCCCACTGCCGCGTTACGGGGACGTAAACCAAAGGTTGAATAGAATCTGGAATCAAAAAGTAAAAAGTTCGATTGGGGTTAGAGGTGAATGTAAAAAATACTGAAAGGCAGAGGCAGATAACCCAAAAGCGCCGAAACGACCGCGATACTGATTTGGGATGATGAGGTTGCACCTCAGCCTCACCAATGTCTGATGTCTGAGCTTTTCGCCCCCCTTTAAAATCTCTTATCCAAATTCTAAAGTCGCTTTGCCCTGCCCACCAGAGAATCGCCCCGTAAAATAGCCCCGGCACGATTGTCATCGCATAGCGAATATTAATGGCGAGAACCGACTGTCCCTTCCCTAATAAAAGTTTCAAGAGGGGAAATCCCGCTACCATCCAAGAAGCAGGAGAAATTGCTGGCACAAAAGCCAAGGGCAACCATTGACCTAATAAATACTTAATCGTGCCAAAGAAGGGTGAAAACAGCTCGACGATAAGCCGCCAAGGGTTGCTTACCATTCCCCAGATAATTTCCAGCGTAGAAGCTTCTTCGCCATCCGCATATTGCCCAAACCGCTCCATCATAAACCGCTGAGAAATATCCTCGGAGAACAGCGGCATGATCAGATTGGTGAGGACAATCATGTAAGCAAAACTGAGAGTACAGACGGCAAGACCCGCCTTGGGATAGCGTTTGCTCAGGATCATGTAAAACCCGATACTAAACAGGCTCACGCCCGAATCTTCCCGAACCGCCAAAATCAAAACCGCCAGCACCCAAAATAGCCACCACCAGCGCTTTTCCATTGCCAGGAGCAATCCAAAGGTAAAGAGGGGAATTTGGCAAATATCGTGGAAATTAGCTAAGGTAGGGCCAAGAACGGCGTTAGCGCCATAAAAGCTGATAGTAATTAGGGCAGAAATCCCCGGTTCCAGATGCTGTCGAGCAAGGACGTATAGAACCAAACCGGCAGCGGTTACGAGCGTAACTTGTAAAACAGTGAGCGTTGCGGGTGACGGAAATAGGGCATACAAGGGTAGCCACAGCAAAAGGGCTGGGGTGAAGTGTTGCCCTAAGCGGTGATAAAAAACTTCTGGGACTTCGCCATTGTGAACGACGTTGGTAGAAAGCTGCGAGGAAAGAGAACTCTGAAAGAAGCGACCGTGAATGCCGTTCCAGAAGACTTGGTTAAAGATGCCTTGATCGTAGGAGGAATAAAAGGTGAAGTGCCGATGCAGGGTCAAAAAGAGAGCAAACAAAAAAAATGCGATCGCTGCACCCATCACCATCCGTAACGCTGGCTGCTTGTGTAATTTCAACAACATCACTCACAATCGTTTATAAATGTTAAATAGATATTAAATTGAAAGCGGATCTTCGCTTCTCGTCCACTCTCAGTCAATACCCCTAAGAATTAAAGTGTCATCGGTTGGTTCCCAGTGCTGAAACCAGATTACATAAAGGCAGCTCTTGAAAAACCTACCCATTCTGAAGCATCGCTACAGCTACTGCTGTTTGTCGATGAGCGTCCGAGTTCGCGTAAACAGATCCAGCAAATCCAAACGTATCTGGAGAGCTTAAAGACCGAGGTTCCTTTTGAACTTCAGATGGTCGAGGTCGGAGAGCAGCCGTATTTAGCCGAACACTTTAAACTGGTGGCAACCCCAGCTTTGATCAAGATTCATCCGGAACCCCGACAGACGCTAGCTGGGAGTAATTTGATCGCTCAATTGAAGAATTGTTGGCCTCGCTGGCAGCTGTGTGCCGAAGAATATCAGGAGACTTTAGCACAGGAACGGGAGACAGATTCACCGACCACCGCAGAAACCTCAGCGATTCGGTCTGTTGCTCATTCCGCAGAACTGATTCAACTGTCTGACGAAATTTTTCGCCTCAAGAAAGAAAAAGAAGAACTGCTGGAGCAGCTACAGTTCAAAGACCGGGTACTCGCTATGTTAGCTCACGACCTGCGGAGTCCCCTCACAGCCGCCTCTCTAGCAATGGAAACCTTGGAATTAAGCTTAAATTCAAACAATAGCAACAGACACGCCAAGCTAACACCAGCACTGACCGAGCAGTTAAGCAAGCAGGCTCGTACCCAAATCCGCGTGATGGATCGGATGATCGCAGATATTCTGCAAGCCGCCAGGGGTACGAGTGCCCAATTGCATATTCAACCGCATAAGTTGGACTTGGGGGCACTTTGTCATGAGGTCATTAATTCACTGAAAGCTCGGTGTCAGGGGAAATCTCAATCTTTGGAAACCGATATTCCCCAGGATTTGCCCTATGTCTATGCGGATGAAGAACGGGTGCGCCAAGTGATAGTCAACCTTCTGGATAACGCGATTAAGTACACGCCGGAAGGTGGCAAGATTCAAGTTGCAATGCTGCACCGCACGACTCAGAAAATTCAGGTGAGCGTTGGCGACACGGGTTTTGGTATCCCTGCGGAGAATCAAGAGCGCATCTTTGAAGATCGCTATCGCCTAGAGCGAGACCAAGAAAGAGACGGGTATGGGATTGGTCTTGGCTTATGCCAGCGGATTATTCGGGCGCATTATGGGCAGATTTGGGTAGACTCAAATCTCGATAAGGGCAGTATTTTTCACTTCACGCTACCAGTTTACAGATAATTAAAAATTAACTCTTTAGCTTAATTTGACGTTCAACTGCAAAACTAATCGCAATGAACAAAACGGTTAAACCCTGGATGGCGTAAACGACGGTGACGGGAACGTTGGCGCTGCGTTGCATGACGTTTGCGCCGCTGCGGAGGATACCGAAGAATAGGGAAGTAAGGACGATACCGGCGAGATTACCACGACTGAGGAGAGCGATCGCGATCGCATCAAATCCATACCCCGGTGAAAAACGGTCGAATAGTCGATATTTCAAGCCCATGACTTCGCCTGCACCCGCTAATCCCGCGAATCCTCCAGCGAATGCCATCACAGCGATGATGGTGCGTTCTACCGACATCCCCGCGTAACGAGCGGCTGTGGGATTTTGTCCGACGGCTTCGATTTGGTATCCTAAAGGCGATCGCGTCAGCAATACCCACAACAATCCTGTAGCGAGTAATCCGATAAAAATCCCCGCATGAGCTTGAGTTTGCGGCAAAATAATCGGTAATCGAGCAGATTCTGCAATTAAAGGAGAAAAGGCACTCGGCGCACCTGGTGCCTTCAAGGGATTATTTACCAGATATCCAACAAAGTTCAGCGCCACATAATTGAGTAGCAGCGTGGTAATCACCTCATTTACACCGCGCACCGCTTTCAGATAACCGGGAATTAATCCCCAAACTCCCCCTAGTAAAAATCCCCCCAGCAGCGCCAGTGGTACGTGAATCAAGGGAGGTAATCCTTGCAGATACAACCCTACCAAGGCGGTACCGAGTCCCCCCATGTAAATCTGCCCTTCTGCGCCAATATTAAATAAACCCGCCTTCAAAGGCACCAGCACCCCCAAACTCGCTAATAATAAGGGTGCGGTTTTGGCGATCGTATTGGCAAAGCCGTAGTAATCTGCGAGAGATTCTTTAAATAGAATGCCGTAGGCGGTGATGGGGTTCGCCTTTGCCAGCAAGATGAGGATAGCACCAACGATGAGGGCGGATGCGATCGCTACTACTGGCGATAAAATTGGCAGCAGTACAGGTTGAATCCGATTTGTTGTCATAACTGTGGGACTTCGCCAAGACTCCCACAGACTGAAGTCTGGGGCTATACAAACTAAGCCTGCCTACGCAGGCTGAGAATAATTTTTGTATTTTAGATCGCGCAGGCGGTCTTTATTTGTGTAGCTACGATTTCAGCCGTCAGGCAACAGTTGAACTTAGCAGCGATCGCTACCCTTCAACACCCGCCGAAATACCACCAGTCATTAAATAACCAACTTGTTCCACTGTGGCAGTGGCAGCATCTAAGATATCCACGAATTGTCCTTCATACATGACGGCAATGCGATCGCTCATTGCCATAATCTCTTCTAATTCTGTCGAAACATATAAAATTGCCGCACCTCGTTCTCGTTCAGCTAATAAGCGCTGCTGTACATATTCTGTCGCACCGACATCTAAACCGCGTGTCGGTTGCATTGCCACAATTAAAGCTGGGTTGCCAGAAAGTTCTCGTGCTAACACCACTTTTTGTTGATTGCCGCCGGACAATTGGCTAACTTTAATCGATGGATTTTCAGCGCGAATATCAAAGTTTTCCATCGCCTCAGTCGCATGATGATTAATTACCTCATACTGGAGGAACCAACGGCGGCAAAATGGCAGAAACATAAAAGCTTTGAGAATGAGATTTCTGGCAATACTAAACCCCATCACCAAACCCATTTTCTGCCTATCCTCTGGAATATAAGCTGTAATTCTTCCTGTCCTCTCCCTTAAAAAGGGGGAGTTAGAGGGGGATCTCCGGATGGTTCCCGAATTAATAGCACGAAAACCCGCAATCGCATCTGCTAACTCTCGCTGTCCATTACCATCAACACCCGCAACTCCTAGTATTTCGCCTGCGTGGAGTTCAAAAGATATATCTTTTACAACCAGCAAATTCCGCTCATCCTCAACCTGCAACTTTTGTACTTCTAGCACTACTTCACTAGAAGAACGAGCAGATTTATTTAGATGAAGTAAGATTTCTCTCCCTACCATCAAACGTGCTAATTCTTGAGTGTTCGTATCTGCGTTTTTAGTTGTCGTCACCACCGCACCCCGCCGCAACACGGTGACAGTATCGCAGAGATTCATCACTTCTTCTAGCTTGTGACTGATAAAAATAATCGTATGTCCCTCTTTAGCAAGTTGGCGCAAAATAGCAGCTAATATTTTTACTTCTGGCGGCGTCAGCACCGCTGTCGGTTCATCCAATATCAGCACCTTGGCGTTGCGATAAAGTGCCTTGAGAATCTCTACCCGTTGCTGAACTCCTACAGGTAAATCTCCGACTTTTGCAAATGGATTTACATCTAAACCATAAGACTGAGCGAGTTGCGCGATCGCCTGCGATTTCTCTTTTATATTTAGCCGCAAATCGAAGCTGGTTCCAAGAATAATATTCTCGGTTACTGACAGTTGCGGTACCAACATAAAATGCTGGTGAATCATGCCAATCCCCTGCGCGATCGCGTCACTTGCTGAAGAAATTTGCACAGGATTGCCTTGCAAGTAGATTTGACCGGAATCTGGCTGATAAAGTCCGCAAAGGATATTCATCAAAGTAGTTTTACCAGCTCCGTTCTCGCCTAGCAGAGCATGAATCGAGCCGCAACTAACGCTCAAATTTATGTTGTTATTAGCGAGAAAGGTGCCAAAGTGTTTGGTAATACCTTCAAGACGTAAATAAGTCATTTTTAATATTTTTTGCTAATTGGCTTAGCCAATATACCGCCGGGGAATTGATTCCCCGACGGGTGATAAGCGAAGAGATATCAACTGAATTAAGCTTGCTTCACACACCGAGTATCCTTTCCCCCCTCTTTACACGCCTCAAATGTAACTTTCTTAGCTAATATTGCCTGCTTCGTATTAAGTGCTTTTTCCTCTACATTTTTTGGCACCATTGCCCCAAATTTACCAAGATAGAGAATCTCAGGATTTTCCAAACCAATTGTATAAATCTCACCTTTTAGATTGCCTTTCACAGCAAGATCGGCTAAGTATGCGATCGCTAAGTCAATTCGCTTCACCGCACTGGTTAATACTGCCTTTGGCGCAACATCCAGTTGATCTGTGGTATTGCCGAAAGCAAAAACTCCCTTCTCAGCGGCGGTTTGCAGCACCGCAGGAGAAGCATTATCCAGCCACTGATAAATCACATCAACGCCTGAAGAAATCAACGCTTGCGTCGCTTCCTTCGCCTTAGCCGCATCATTCCAATCGCCTGTGTAACTGGCAGCGATTTTAATATCTGGTTTAACAGACTTCGCGCCTAACTCTAATCCCCGCAATTCTTCATCAGTTGCTTGAAAAGATTGAGCCGCTAGATAAGCCATTTTATTTGATTTTGTCATCAAGGCACCTATGATGCCGCACAGATAACTGGTTTGCAAATGATCGATTCGCAAAGACGCCATGTTATCGCCTTTCACCGTACCATTGACACCGACAAAGAACGTCTTCGGAAATTGCGCTGCTACCTGCTCAATTGCTGCATCAAATTGTCCCCCGTGGGCATACACTAAGTTGTAGCCACGACGCGCAAAGTCTGACAAAGCTTCTGCCTGATCCGCTTGTTCCACCTTCTCAACGTGAGCAATTTCAACTCCCAGCTTTTCTTTGGCAGTTGTCACGCCTTCATAGCCAGCCTGGTTCCAAGCTTTATCTGTGATAATCCCTGGCAAAACGATAGCAACTTTGAAATCCTTACCCGTTTTAGCAGAAGTATCCCCACTAGCTGCTGTTTCTGTCGGGGTAGGACTGCTATTGCAAGCCTTCAGCAATAGACTGGTACCCAAGGTAGCTGAACCATACAGGAGAAATTTGCGCCGACTATATTCCATCATGCGATCGCCCTCAGATAAATAGTTTTAATGTAGTTACTTATTTTGAGCGATTCGGTGACGCGATCGCTATGCTAACGCCAGTCTATTTTTCCAACTGTTGGCTGAAAACAAAGTAACATCAAACTGAATAAACTGAAGAAGCGACAAAATTTGTCAGCAAATTCTAATCGTTAGTCTGTATAGGGTGAGATGGAATACATCAAAAAGAACAAAGAACTGTTGCGAGTGATTCTGTGTGTGTGTATCATCGGCGTCGGCATAGCGCACTTTGCCATCCCAGCACCATTTGTTAAACTCGTGCCGTCGCAACTTCCTTACCCTCTGGAACTGGTATATATCAGCGGCTTTTTTGAAATCCTGGGTGGGATTGGATTATTAGTCCCTCCCGTAAGTCATGCGGCTGCTTGGGGATTGCTTACTCTTTTTATCTTTGTTTTCCCTGCAAATATCAATATGGCAGTGAATAGTATCGACCTCAATCCTATTCCAAACTCACCTTGGTTCCAAGCAATAAGACTTCCCTTCCAAGCAGTCTTAATTGCTTGGGCTTGGTGGTATACAAGACCAAGTGATGGGGAGAAGCAAGCTTCAATTATTCCATACAAACCCAAAACTGAGTAAGCAAAATACCTGGCAATTGAAATCGCGGCTACACAAACAAAGCTACACAAACAAAGCCTGCCTCCGCAGGCTAAATTAAGTCCGCGTAGGCGGAATTGGTTTGTATAGCCCCAAACTTCCAGTTTGTGGGTAATTTGCTTTCCTAGGTTTTTTCGGATGAAAATGACCATTAAAATGATGAAAATACAAACAAGTTTGATATGAATACATCAAAAACAGTGCAACAATTACACGCCGAATTGATAACACCAGAAAATTTTCGGTGTTATGGTCAAGTAATCTCTGCAAGTGTTGACGGCAAACTTTATGATTCCGAAGAAGCGCAGTTAAACCTGCAAAATGGAGTTCCCCGGTTTTACATTATGCGGCTGCAACACAAAGGTCGCAAGTTTCACAAAATCACGCGCCACGTCCAATGCACTCAATGTCTGGGTTCGCTGGAAGGGAAAGACTGGTTAATTGCGGTTGCGCCTCCGAATCCTAATACTGACGAACCTGCATTAGAAGATATTACAGCTTTCCGTATTCCAGGGAATTGCTTTATCAAGTTAGAAGTCGGAACTTGGCACGCTGGGCCATATTTTGATCATGAATTTGTAGATTTCTACAATCTTGAACTCAGCGATACAAACGTAGTCGATCATTTCACCCATAACTTTCAGGAAAGTCATCAGCTAGAGTTTGAGATTGTCACTAATTAGGGAATTTGTTCCTTTTATCCTTCATCTAATGAACTAATACAACGCGCTATTTATTCCCCACGTTTCGCAATCCAACCACCGACGAGTAAGGCACTATAAAAGCGTTCCACCATCCCAAAACCAGCCTCTTCAAGCAGCGCAACGATCCGCTCTTCCGGCACTAAGTGGATATTTTTGGGAAGATTTTCGAGCCTCTGCTGTACCTGCTCTGGAGGAATACCTTTTTTGAGAACGTAATTCTTCAGGATTTCAAACTTTCGTTCAACTTGACCCGGATTCGACTCCCCGTATGAATCCACGAGCACAAAAGTAGCACCTGGCTTGAGCCGTTGAGCGATACTGCGAAGCATTGCTAGCTTGGTTCCGTCATCGGGGAAAAAATGCATGACTAGAATCAACGTGGCGGCGTCATACAAAATATCTTCAGGTAAGTCAGACACAATGCCTTGATGCAGGCTGACGCGCTCTTGGAGTCCGGCTTTCTGGATGCGATCGCTAGCAATGCTCATCATCTCCGGAGACGGATCTACTCCCAGCAGCCGCCATGAAGAATTTGCCTTACCCAGAATCTCAAGTTCTTTACCCGAACCCGAACCAGCAATTAACAGTGAGGACTCTTCCGGGAGGCGCACTTGAAGCACCGCCTGCAACAAATCGTGTATCAGCTCATATCCAGGCACCCAGAAAGGAATGTCTTTATCATAATTCCCGGCGCGTTCTCCCTCGAAAATAAATACTTGCTGATTTGTCATGTCTGCAAATTTATAAAAAACTGATAATTGCTAATTTCGGGTCATTGATAGCTGTTACTAGGAAGTAAATGGTAGATGCACTTTTCCTATCCCCAATTTTACTCCCATTCTCTATTATCATTTAGCCCCCAACTTCTCCAATCAATTTTTTTAGATAAGCGGCTGCTTCTTTGGGTGGTAGCATGACCACCTCATTTTTGCGAAGGATTTCGTACTGGTTACTTCGATAACCGTGACCCAAAATTAGCCCTAAACTGACTGCCCTATTGCCAAGTTCATTTAACTCGTTGAAGCTCATCGCTTCAACTTCCATATTCAGTTGTTTAATAATTTCCTCATCCATGTCCTCAGGTCTCCGGGTTACTATATTGATTGAACATCTCAGATTTTTCACCCATCGCTAATCCCAATTTAAGGTGCTGATGCGATACATCTGTTTTTCCTTGCTTCTCTTGGGGGTCAGGCGGAGCTTGATATAGCTTATCAAAATGGAAATAGGATAACCAAATCGCTGACGCAAGCGATCGCATCTGGGTGAAGCTAGTATTTTGTAGCCTCCTTACTCCCCCACACATCTCAGCTTTCATCCATTCTAGCTTTTGTCTAGTTCTACTTTTTCTTTTTCACATCTTTCTAAAGGAATAGTTTTTACGAGACATTTTAAGCTTCTTTTTAGAAAAATCTAACATTTTTTTAATAAAATCATTATCAATTCTCAGCTAAAAATCATTTGTCAGCCAAATTTTATTATAAAAATTAGCTTAATCTTTAAGAGTCAGCTTCCATATCTGTGTTATTGAGGTAGGTTATGGAGAATGAATCAGTACAAAGC
Source organism: Trichocoleus sp. ST-U2 (assembly GCF_039961875.1). Taxonomy (NCBI): domain Bacteria; kingdom Bacillati; phylum Cyanobacteriota; class Cyanophyceae; order Leptolyngbyales; family Trichocoleusaceae; genus Trichocoleus; species Trichocoleus sp. ST-U2. Next base: position 29,300 of record NZ_JAMPJY010000040.1, read on the forward strand.
CCCTCCAGTTCAAAGATAAAACGGATTTTTGGTTTTTTTCTAGTTGCTGCTATGATCGCTGCCCTCATCTTTGCAGCTAAATATTTTAATGTCCAGGAACAGTTGAAGAGCGCTTTGGCGTGGATTGACAGCCTGGGATTTTGGGCACCAGTGACTTTTATGGTCATCTACATCCTAGCCACCGTACTCTTCATTCCCGGCTCCATCCTCACCTTGGGAGCGGGTGTGGTTTTCGGCATATTTTTAGGTTCAATTTACGTCTTCATCGGAGCTACTTTAGGAGCCGCTGCTGCATTCCTTGTGGGGCGTTATTTGGCTCGCGGCTGGGTTTCCAAGCAAATAGAAAAAAATCCCAAATTTAAAGCCATCGACCAAGCTGTTGCCAAGGAAGGATTCAAAATTGTTCTTTTAACTCGACTTTCACCTATCTTTCCCTTCAACCTTTTAAACTACTCTTTTGGAATCACCCAAGTTTCCCTGAAAGATTATTTTTTAGCCTCTATCGGCATGATTCCCGGAACGATTATGTATGTTTATATCGGTTCTTTAGCTGGTAGTATTGCCACCCTTGGAGCAGTACAGCCCAAAAATCCTGAAACTGAAATAGCCCAATGGGTAATTCGTGTGCTTGGATTTATTGCCACTGTTGCTGTGACGATTTATGTTACGCGCATCGCTCGAAAAGCATTAGAAGAAAGCGTTAATCAGGAGGAATTATAATGCCACAGCTAGGAGTTGATCGGGTGATTGTGTCGCCAATGGATGTCTATAACCAAACTTTGATAGCTCACGTACATCCTCCCGATTGGGTGAATCCCGAACCTGCACCTCGTTACAATTTGGTTGTAATTGGAGCCGGTACTGCGGGGCTGGTGACAGCGGCAGGTGCAGCCGGGTTAGGCGCTAAAGTCGCGTTAGTTGAAAAGCATTTGATGGGTGGAGATTGCCTCAATGTGGGTTGCGTTCCCTCGAAATGCATGATTCGCTCTTCTCGTGTTGTTGCAGATATTCGGGATGCAGAGAGATTTGGTGTTCGCATTCCTGAAGGTACTGAAGTTGATTTTTCTGCCGTAATGGAGCGACTGCGGCGAATTCGTGCCGGGATTAGTCATCACGATTCTGCCGAAAGATTTCAAAAGTTGGGTATCGATGTATTTTTGGGAGATGCTCGGTTTTCTAGTTCTGACACTATCGAAGTCGCGGGAAAGAAGTTACGTTTTAAAAAAGCAGTTATTGCTACAGGTGCGCGTGCAGCTAATCTCCCGATTGAAGGGTTACAAGAGGCAGGTTATCTCACTTACGAAACCGTATTTTCCCTCACAGAACGACCAAACCGACTAGCAGTAATTGGCGGTGGCCCTATCGGCTGCGAACTGGCTCAGGCGTTCCAGCGGCTTGGTTCAGAAGTGGTGCTGTTACATAAAAATGCCCATATTCTTGACAAAGAGGATGCTGATGCAGCCGAAATTGTGCAACAGGCGTTTATTCAGGAGGGGATTAAGTTAATATTGCAGTCCAAAATTAAGCGAGTTGAAACAAGCAGCGCAGGAAAAGTTATTTATTACGAAGCGAATGGAAAAGAAGCTTCAGTAACAGTTGATGAAATCCTAGCCGGAGTTGGGAGAGCGCCTAATGTTGAAGGCTTAAATCTTGAGACGGTAGGCGTACAATATGACACCAAAAAAGGGGTAATTGTCAATGACAAGCTTCAGACAACAAACCCTCGCATTTATGCTGCTGGTGATATCTGTATGGAATGGAGATTCACCCATGCTGCTGATGCCGCTGCCCGGATTGTTATTCAGAATAGTTTGTTTTTTGGGCGCAAAAAACTTAGTACGCTGACAATGCCTTGGTGTACCTACACTGCTCCAGAAATTGCCCATGTGGGGATGTACGAGAAAGAGGCGTTGGAAAAAGGAATTGAGGTGGATTCTTACTTCATTCCATTGAGTGAGGTGGATCGCGCGATCGCAGACGGCGAAGAAGAAGGATTTGCTAAAATTCACGTCAAGAAAGGCACCGATAAAATTTTAGGTGCAACCATTGTGGCGAGACACGCAGGTGACATGATTAGCGAAGTCACCTTGGCGATGGTAGGAAATGTTGGCTTGAAAACACTTGCCACGGTTATTCACCCCTATCCCACGCAAGCCGAAGCGATTCGCAAGGCAGCAGATGCTTATAACCGTACTCGGCTAACGCCGTTTGTGAAGAAGTTATTTTCTAATTGGTTGGCTTGGACGAGATAGCTGTTAATTTCACGTTCAAGTGCAAATTTCCCATGTAGGAGTCGATTTAGGTTTCGACGGCAAATGCTTCTGGGTCAACGTCCCAGTTTACCCAGCGAATCGCTTCTCTGGCAAAGGTAAGGGTGGGTGGAACGCGCAGGACGTGAAGGTGGTTCGTGCTGGGACAGGTCATTTTCAGCAGATGGATGGGTTCGACATCAATATCTGCATTAATTTTGAGCACGGTGTATTCGCGCCAGGTATCGATTGTTTGCGTTGCCAACTCCTGACAAATGCGATCGCAACCAATCTGCTGAATCAACACTCGCCGGACTTCCGCATTGGGTTCTGTCAGCAGCCATTCGGCTTGCCACTGGTTCAGGTGTGTCCAGTAGCGACGAGGAAGCTTAACATGAAAACAATAAACCGTCAGTTCTGGATTGGGATGGTTGGCTAACAGCGATAAATCTTGAATGGAATTGTCACTCAGATTGAGATATGTCAAGGAATGTAGTTGCCCGATCTCTGGTGGCAGGGATGCGAACTGGTTGGAACTCAGATAGAGTTTTGTCAAAGAATGTAGTTGCCCAATTTCTGCTGGCAGGGATGCCAGTTGGTTGAAGCTCAGATTGAGATATGTCAAGGAATGCAGTTGCCCGATCTCTGGTGGCAGGGATGCGAACTGGTTGTCACCCAAATCTAGCTCTCTCAAGGAATGCAGTTGCCCAATTTTTTCTGGTAGGGATGCAAGCTGGTTGCCTTCCAGATAGAGATATGTCAAGGAATGCAATTGCCCAATTTCTGCTGGCAAGGATGCCAGTTGGTTGTACTTCAAATCGAGATATGTCAAAGAATGCAGTTGCCCAATTTTTGCTGGTAGGGATGCAAGCTGGTTTAAGCTCAGATTGAGATATGTCAAAGAATGCAGTTGCCCAATTTCTGCTGGCAAGGATGCAAGCTGGTTTAAGCTCAGATTGAGATATGTCAAAGAATGTAGTTGCCCAATCTCTGCTGGCAAGGATGCAAGCTGGTTTAAGCTCAGATTGAGATATGTCAAAGAATGTAGTTGCCCAATCTCTGCTGGCAAGGATGCCAGTTGGTTGCCACTCAGATTGAGTTTTGTCAAAGAATGCAATTGCCCAATTTCTGCTGGTAGAGATGCGAGCTGTTTGCCTCCCAGAGAGAGTTCTGTTTCATCTAAAGAATTTAGAATTAGCTGTCGAACTTCTTCCATCTGCGACATCATTTCATCCTTTACCTAAGCGGCGTTGGATAGGCTCAATTGGGTCGCCTATAACTGAAGCTGCGCCAATACTTCAGCAATTCGTGTCTCTATACACCTATCACCGGCTTAATTCCAACTAAGTCTCCACAGCAGACGCTTCCTGAAAAATCTAATTACTACTTGCCGGTGTCTCACCCGCAATTCGCTTCGCTTCTTCCAAGAGATAATCAAAAAACGTGCGAGCGACAACGGAGAGTTGTTTGCCAGCCGGATAAGCGATATACCAATGACGGCTAATGGGAAAACCCTCCACATCAAGGATAGTGAGTTCGCTGCTGACACCATCCAGCCCTAGCGTGTGGCGAGATAAGACAGAGATCCCTAAGCCACCTGCGATCGCTTGCTTGATCGCTTCATTACTCCCCAACTCCAACCGGACTTTCACCGCAACCTCATGCCGCTCGAATAAATTTTGCACCGATGAGCGCGTCCCCGATCCTGCCTCGCGCATAATAAACGGCTCACCCGTCAGACTAGAGAGAGGGATATTTTTTTGCTGAGCCAGTGGATGATTGATAGGTGCCAACACCACCAACGGGTTTTCTAGAAACGGGTGGCAGCGGATATCCAGATGATCTGGTATTTGGCTCAGAATATACAAATCGTCTAGATTCTCGCTCATACGGCTCAGAATCCGCTCGTGATTCGTCACCTGGAGGGCGATATCAATTCCCGGATAACGCTGGCAAAATGGCCCTAATAAACGCGGGATAAAATACTTCGTGGTTGTAATCACACTCAGCCGCAAATTTCCCTGTTTCAGCCCTTTCATTTCAGCCAGAGTCATCTCAAATTGAGCTAATCGCTCGAAGACTTCCCGGCACGTTACCATCAGTTCGCGTCCGGCGTCTGTAAGATAAAGGCGCTTGCCCACCTGCTCAAACAGCGGTGTCCCAACCGCCTTGGTGAGTTGCTTCACCTGCATAGAGACAGTAGGCTGGGTGAGAAATAGTTCTTCTGCCGCACGGGTAAAGCTCCCGTGGCGAGCAACCACCTCAAACACCTTCAACTGGTGTAGCGTTGCCTGCTTCAAACGCCCTTCTCCTGCCAGTTATAGATAAAACTCTATTGTACCTATCGCAAATAATACCTTTTATCCATGAAGATTCAAGGTTATGATTGAATCACTGAACAAAGTAACAGTCTTCCTTCCTAAAGGCGTTGTACATTTACTTGATGCTTGGTTTGGGAAGTTATCATTCATTTTCATCCTGTGTTTTGCAGGCTGATTTCCCCCAAACATCAGAGTCATAAATGTGCAACGCTTTCCCTATGGCTGAAATTTTCAGCCTCTCTATTGAGTGCTACATTCACAATCTAAGATTTAAATTATTCTTGAACCTGAATCGGTAACTTGGCTAAATCTGGCAATTCCACCAGCTGTTTTTCCTGTTCCTTGATAGCGACTGGCAATTTCAGGGGTTGGGGTTTCTCCTCTATCCAACAAGCCGCCGCAGGCAGGCATTGCTCCAGGTCGTCCAACGGTCGAGGAATCACCATTAAAGAATTAAATTCCCCAATCCTCTCGGCTTCTTGCATCCCCGCTTCGACAGCCACGGCGACATCTGCCACGGAACCCCGAATAATCGCGGTACATAAACCACCGCCAATCGTTTCGTAGGAAGACAGATACACTTCTGCTGCTTTGAGCATGGCGTCACAAGCTCCAACCATCGCCGGAAAGCCCCGCGTTTCTAATAAACCAACTGCTTGATTGCTGAGACGGCTGTAACCGTTGTTATCGGTAAGTTGGGATAAGTGTTTACCAAGCGGAAAAATGACTTCCAAATTTGGCAGGGGGCGAGGAATCACCGAAGAGGAAATATACTGACCAAACTGTTCGGCAGTCTGGGCACCCGCTTCGACGGCTAAACGGACATCGGCAATGCCACCTCGGACAATCGCAGTACAGTAACCACTACCAATTTTCTCAAACCCGATGAGCGTTACCCCAGCGGACTTTAGCATCATATCGGCACAGCCGATGATCGCAGGGAAACTCTGAGTCGAAACCATGCCCAAAGCAGTGTCTTTAAAGCTTTTGGATTGACTTTGCCGCTCAAATCGAGCCAGTCCTGGCTGTTGTACCTCCACCGATGACCTCCCAGAGAAACTATTCTTGCGCCTAACTTTAGTATGCCCACAGTCACAGATTAGTTGATAATTGCTAGTGCTGATAACTGCCAAAAGTCAAAACTATGAACTTTGAGTGTCTTTGGGGGGGTGGTTGGCGGATTTATAGTGAGGAAACAAAGTCGTCAGCAGCCGATTGAGGTTCGCTTGTCCATAGACTGGAGTCCCAGCGGTTGGAGATGACGGCGTTAGCTCATTCGGGGTGTCTTCGCTGCTGGATGTGGAGAGAGTAGAAGCGATCGCTTGCCCATTTTGAGTTTCCTCGCCAGTGGATGCTGCGGGGACGTCCTCTTGGTTGACTTGCGGATCTAAAACAGCCTCGCTGGAAGCGGCAGTTGGGGTGTCAGCAGTTGGAGTATCGGCAATTTGACGAGTGTTATCTCCGAACAGAGAACCCGGTGGCACGACTTGCCAAGACTCCACGTTACTGTTAAAAACCGTCGTCGTGGAACCGATGCAGGCATTCGCACCAATCTTGCTTTTGCCGACGACAAGGACGCCAGCTCCCAATACTGCCCCTGTTTCCACTTCTATGGTGCCTTCGTAGGCATGAAGAATAGTTCCCATGCCGATGCAGACACCCGCAGCAATGATAATTTTACTGTCTGGAGCTGCTTGCAGGATCGCTCCCGGAGCGATCGCAGCACCGTCATCAATGCTTACATCCCCTTTCACATAAACTTGAGAGTTGCCAAGTGGCGGCAGTAGCGGCAAGTGCATGGGGCTAGAAAGTAAGGAGTGGCGAAATAACTTTTGGCTGAAGGAACAAGAATTGAATTTTTCTTTTTTACCCTTCATCCCTGCTAAAGGATGAAGAATGAAATTTTTCATTCTTCATCCTTACATTCTTCATCCTTGTTCTAGCGGCTACCGCTCTTCGCTGGCTGTTGAATCAGCAACGGTTTGTTGACGCGACGCTTGGCTTTGGGGTCAATTCCAAAGAAGCGCACGTACTCTCCGGCGTGGCTAGCCATGCAAGCTTCCAAAGCAGCGATCGCTTCTACTTCCCGATTTGTTTCAATCGGAGAGCAAGTGTGCCAAGAACTGGTGCGGAAGCGGCGCTCATCGGCGTGTTCCGTGCCAATCTTGTAGCCTTGAGCCAATATATTTCGCACCTGCTCAATCGCTTCTGAATTTAACAGAGAACTGTTTTCAATCTGCGGAGCGCTGGCTGTTGAACTCTTAGCTGTTGAACTATTGCCTGGGGCAGTGTTGGCACCCTTCGCCGTAGGTGCGCCGTCGGGACGTTGGATAATTTGCTCTAGCACCCGTCGCTTGGCTTTGGAGTCAATGCCAATTAAGCGCACGTATTCCCCTGGGTGTTCGGCTACGATTGCTTCTAAAGCTGCGATCGCTTCCGATGCCGACCGGGCTTCGATTGCTTTCCCACTCGTCCAGGAACTGGTACGGAAGCGGCGTTCGTTCGCATATTCGGTACTAATCTTGTAGCCTTGATTCAGCAGGCTTTGCACTTGTTGTGCCAAGTCGCCGCCGAGCTGTGCGCTAGCGGTGTTAGCCGGGGATTGGGCGCTACCGTTGTTAGATTTAGTGTTAGCAGTTTTAGTTGCTTTGGCTTGTGTGGGTGCCTGCCCGCCGGGACGTTGGATAATTTGCTCTAGCACCCGTCGCTTGGCTTTGGAGTCAATGCCAATCAAGCGCACGTATTCCCCTGGGTGTTCGGCTACGATCGCTTCTAAAGCTGCGATCGCTTCTGACGCTGACCGAGCTTCGATTGCCTTACCACTCGTCCAGGAACTGGTGCGGAAGCGGCGTTCGTTCGCATATTCGGTACTAATCTTGTAGCCTTGATTCAGCAGGCTTTGCACTTGTTGTGCCAAGTCGCCGCCCTGGAAGCTAGCGGTGTTAGCGGGTGATTGGGTGCTACCGTTATTAGATTTAGTGTTAGCAGTTTTAGTTGCTTTAGCTTGTGTGGGTGCCTGCCCGTCGGGACGTTGGATAATTTGCTCTAGCACCCGTCGCTTGGCTTTGGAGTCAATGCCAATTAAGCGCACGTATTCCCCTGGGTGTTCGGCTACGATTGCTTCTAAAGCTGCGATCGCTTCCGAGGCTGACCGAGCTTCGATTGCTTTCCCACTCGTCCAGGAACTGGTGCGGAAGCGGCGTTCGTTCGCATATTCGGTACTAATCTTGTAGCCTTGATTCAGCAGGCTTTGCACTTGTTGTGCCAAGTCACCGCTAAAAGAGGCACTCGTCGAAGCTGGTGTAGCTGCACGGCGATCGCGCCCACCTTGGTTGGGTTGACTCATCTCATCCCGAATAGGTGTAATACACGCAGTATCTCCAGCACACAGATAGCCAGCTCTTAGTGCCTCATTAATCCCAACGACATGACGGCTAAAGTCGGTATCTTGTGCTTGCACATCCGATAGGCGGTCAGCTTGCTGCTGATTGGTAATCACCGCTCCCGAAGGTACATACTTTCCTGGAGGAATCTCTACATCCTGAATCAAGGCGTGCATCATCACAATGCAGCCTTTGCCCACCCTAGCGTTAAATACCGTAGAGCGGAAGCCAATAAAGCAATTATCCCCGACATAAGCGGGGCCGTGAATCAAAGACATATGGGTTAAGGAAGCATTCTTCCCGACCCACACCGAGTATTCCTGATTGTCATCCCCAACGACTCGACCTTGTTCCAAACCGTGAACCACGACACCATCTTGGATATTCGTGCCTTCGCCGATGTAGAATGGCGCTCCTTCATCAGCTCGGATCGAAGTTCCCGGTGCAATTAACACCTGAGGGCCAATCCGCACATCTCCAATAATGTTGGAAAAAGAATGCACGTAAGCGCTTGCGTCAATCTTCGGTTCCGCCAAACTTTTTGACCAAGGGGTCGGGGGAGCCGCAAAGCTGCGGGCTGCCATATCTCTAAACCTCACTAACTGAACAAAGTAACTAACGATATTGTTCTTTCTTGCTGTACAGGAGGCGATTGTCTACACTGACCGTGTCAATAATCGCCACCACCATCGCATCGAGAGGACGCTTTTCGCTGCCATCTACAATCCGGGCAGCACTCCCACGGCTAACCAGAACCCACTCATCTATACCAGCGCCTACCTGATCGCCAGCTACCTCGTATTGGGGTAGGATCTGCCCCTCTTCATCAATAAATTGCAACAGCAATAGCTTGACGCCTCGAAGGCCAGGCTCTTTATGGGTGCTAACAACCGTGCCACGAACTTTGGCAATTTGCATGATCGGTAATTGGGGAAAAAAGGAAACAAGGTAATTGGTAATTGGGAAAAAGGTCTTTTCCCATTACCGATGACCCATTACCCCTTACCCATGACCTAATCTTACGGCCTATTGAAAGGACGAATGCCACTAACACTTTCCCGGAATTGTTCAACAGCTTCCGTGTAACGAATGGGCAGAACGTACTCCAGGTTCTCGTGGGGACGCGCAATAATGTGAGTGGACAGTACTTGACCGCCATTCACTCGCTTCACGGAATCAACGCCCGCCGATACAGAAGCCTGTACTTCCGAGACATCTCCCCGAACGATCACGGTGACGCGACCGCTGCCAATTTTTTCATAACCCACTAGCGTGACGCGGGCAGCTTTTACCATCGCATCCGCAGCTTCCACAACGGCAGGAAAGCCTAGTGTTTCAATCATTCCAACTGCAATTGCCATCAGTTCTTCCTTCGCTTAATTTAAGTGTTTTGACTTGAAAATTTGGACTTTTCGGGGTTTCGAGTTGAGACGCGACCTAAAAATATATAAGGGAACACCGCCACCGGAGCGCTGCTGGCGTCTTCACCCTCCTTACGTCCGGAACTGTTCGACAACTTCCGTGTATCGAATCGGTAGCACATACTCCAGGTTCTCATGAGGACGCGCAATGATGTGAGTGGACAGAACTTCTCCGCCATTCACGCGCTTGGCTGCATCCACTCCGGCGGATACTGACGCCTGCACCTCAGACACATCCCCCCGAACAATTACCGTTACCCGGGCACTGCCAATTTTTTCATAGCCTACCAGTGTAACTCGAGCCGCTTTAACCATCGCATCCGCAGCTTCTACAATCGCTGGAAAGCCCTTGGTCTCAATCATTCCAACCGCAATTGGCATTTATTATCTCCTACCTAGTGGGACCTACACTCGCCTTAATTTGTACTTCTTGTAAAATTTGGACGAGGACACCCATTCTTTCATCTCAAGAACTATCGCTTAGCCTCGCATCATTAAGCATAGAGAAGCGAGGCTTACTTGACAATATAAACTATTATGATATTTTTATATTAAAGAGTTTAAGAAAACTTAACGGTCGTCAAAATGGCGTTTCTGTTCAATAAAAGCTTATCCGTTTCTGGAATGCTTCCTTATGTTTTATAATTTCTTTATTACTTTTGAATAGTCTACAGGATTATCTCCTGTAAACCGCACTGGGGGGGATTTTCAAAAAAAAATGAAGACTTTCCTAGGGCTTAGTCCGTGTCAAAATTAGACACTAATAAGCTAAAGCTTTTCAAGGTATAAATTTTTCAAATTTGCTTTATAAACATAGGTATAGTAGGTAAACATACCGATGTTTTTAATAGCTATGAGGAGAGTTCAAGATGAGTATAAATAATTTTTGGAGTTCTCAAGTGTTAATTTACAGCAAAAAAACGTCATACTGAAAAAAAAATAAACCTATTAATCTGACGTTTACAAGATCGCCATAGTTTGCCTGGGAACTACTTCCGAGTGCCTCTTGGTGAGCAAGTCGATTGATGAAGAAAATAGCAAGGGCTTTCCTAATATGACAGAGTTTCTCACCCAGACAAGTTGGTGGGTGCCTTTCTATGGATTACTGGGGGCAGTTCTTACCCTGCCGTGGTCAACTGGATTTATTCGTCGGACAGGCCCACGCCCAGCAGCTTACTTTAACCTGTTGATGACTATCTTGGCGTTTGTACACGGCACGATTGTCTTCAGAAGTACCTGGAACCAAGAGCCGATAAAGCTTGTATTCCATTGGCTACAGGTGGCAGATTTAGATCTGACCGTTGCTTTGGATATCTCAGCCGTGAGTGTTGGGGCAATGGAGCTAGTGACGGGCTTAAGCCTCCTGGCGCAACTGTTTGCCTTGGGGTATATGGAGAAAGACTGGGCATTAGCTCGCTTCTTTGCCTTGATGGGATTTTTTGAAGGGGCGATGAGTGGCTTAGCCATTAGCGACTCTTTGTTTCTCACCTATGCCTTGTTGGAAGTGCTGACCCTTTCCACCTATTTACTGGTAGGGTTCTGGTATGCTCAGCCGCTAGTGGTGACAGCCGCGCGAGATGCCTTCCTAACCAAGCGGGTGGGAGACATCTTGCTATTGATGGGGGTGGTAGCGCTATCGACTGTAGCAGGAACCTTGGATTTTCCCGATTTATATGAGTGGGCGGAAACGGCTACCTTATCGCCATTAACATCCACGTTATTAGGATTGGCATTGATTGCTGGGCCGGTGGGAAAATGTGCCCAATTCCCGCTGCATCTTTGGCTAGATGAGGCGATGGAAGGGCCTAACCCGGCTTCAATCTTGCGAAACTCGGTCGTGGTGGCTTGTGGTGCTTATGTGCTGATTAAACTCCAGCCAATTTTAATCCTTTCCCCGGTGGCTTCGGCGACCTTGGTGGCGATTGGCACAATGACGGCGATTGGTGCTTCGTTGGTGGCGATCGCGCAAATTGATATTAAACGAGCTTTATCCCATTCCACCAGCGCTTACTTGGGTTTGGTGTTTATCGCCGTCGGGTTGCAATGGACGGGTTTTGCCCTGATGTTGCTGTTTGCCCACGCGATCGCCAAAGCGTTATTGTTCATGAGTATCGGTTCCATCATCATCACCACCAACAACCAAAACCTTACCGAAATGGGCGGTCTCTGGTCGCGGATGCCAGCAACCACCACTGCCTTTTTGGTCGGTAGCGCTGGATTAGTCGGACTCCTGCCCTTGGGAGGCTTTTGGGCACTGCGCCTGGGGATTGATGACTTTTTCACAAACCAACCCTGGCTGGTAGCAGTCTTGCTCTTAGTTAACTGCCTGACCGCCGTAAATTTAACTCGCGTGTTTCGTCTGGTTTTCTTGGGCGAACCCCAGGCAAAAACTCGCAGGGCACCAGAGGTTCCTTGGCCGATGGCTGTGCCGATGGTGTCTTTGATCGTAGTCACACTGCTCGTCCCTGTGATGATGCAGCGCTTGTCACTGCTGCCTGATTGGGAATATCTCAACCAACAAGCGTTGCTGCTACTGGTGATGTCCGGCTTAATTGGCACAGTTCTAGGAAGCGTGATTTATCTACCCAGAACTTGGTCTAGATCCGTTCGGATTCCCTTCAGATTTCTGCAAGACTTGTTCGCCTACGACTTTTATATTGACCGACTTTACCGCGTGAGTGTGGTTTTTGCAGTTGACCGACTTTCGCGGTTAAATGCTTGGATCGATCGCTATGTAGTAGATGGATTCGTTAACTTGGTTGGCGTTGCCACAATTTTCAGCGGGCAAAGCTTAAAGTACAACGCTACAGGTCAGTCCCAGTTTTATTTACTCACCATCCTCGTAGGATTAAGCGTTTTAAGCATTCTCATACTCTGGCCCATTTTAAGTGTTTTGAGTTCCGAGTTGTCCTTAGGTAATTGGTAAGAGGGAATGGGTAATGGAATCCCCAATCCATTCCCTCTTACCCTTACGACCAACTACCAACTACCCATTAAAAATTACCCGTTCCCTAGTATGCTCAGTGCTTTGATTTGGTTGCCGGTAATAGGCGCTGCGATAATCGGGTTTCTGCCCGGAACCATGAACCCGCAAGTCCCCCGGAAAGTGGCTCTGGCTGTTATTAGTGGTGTCTTTATCTGGTCTATTTTCCTAGTGAGCCAGTTTCAATATACAGAGGGGCTGTTACAGTTTTCTGAGTTTATCCCTTGGATTGACACCTTAGGATTGACCTACCATCTCGGTGTGGATGGCTTGTCTTTGCCTTTGCTCGTTTTAAATAGTCTTTTAACAGGAATAGCGCTTTACAGCACGAATGACTCTATTCAGAGACCTCGGTTCTATTACGCTCTAATTTTATTGTTGAATGGGGCTGTCTCTGGTGCCTTTTTAGCGCAGGATTTGCTGTTGTTTTTCCTCTTTTATGAGGTAGAACTGATTCCGCTGTATCTGTTGATTGCTATCTGGGGAGGACAACGGCGAGGCTACGCAGCCACAAAGTTTCTTATTTATACGGCAGTCTCTGGAATTCTAATTTTGGCATCTTTCTTTGGGTTAGTGCTACTCAGTGGTGCCTCGACGTTTGAATTTGAAAAATTGTATGCCCTGTCCCTACCATTAGGGACACAATTTCTGTTGTTGGCAGGAATTTTGGTAGGCTTTGGCATCAAAATTCCTTTAGTTCCCTTCCACACCTGGTTGCCGGATGCTCACGTAGAAGCCTCAACGCCCGTTTCCGTCCTGTTGGCTGGTGTGTTGTTGAAGTTAGGAACCTATGGGTTACTGCGGTTTGGATTGGGTTTGTTTCCCGAAGCGTGGGCGGTTGTGGCACCTTGGTTGGCGACTTGGGCGGTCGTGAGCGCGTTGTATGGTGCATTCAATGCGATCGCTCAAAAAGATATGAAAAAAATGGTGGCTTATAGCTCCATTGCTCACATGAGTTACATCCTATTAGCCGCCGCCGCCGCCACCCCCCTAAGCCTGATGGGAGCCGTCTTCCAAATGATTGCCCACGGCTTAATTTCATCGCTCCTGTTTCTGGTGGTAGGTGTCGTTTACAACAAGACAGGCACCCGCGATATAGAAACTCTCAAGGGTTTGCTCAATCCAGAGCGCGGCTTGCCCCTAATTGGTAGCTTGATGATAGTCGGGGTCATGGCAAGTTCCGGGATTCCCGGCATGGTAGGTTTTATTTCAGAATTTTTGGTATTCCGGGGCAGTTTCCCCGTGTTTCCGGTTCAAACCCTCCTGTGTTTGGTGGGAACAGGTTTAACCGCCGTGTACTTTTTGCTTTTGGTTAACCGCGCCTTTTTCGGACGCCTGTCTGAAAAAGCTATGAATTTGCCACCCGTCCAGTGGAGCGATCGCTACCCGGCGATGCTTTTAGCAGTTCTGATTGTCATCCTGGGAATACAGCCTAACTGGATGGTGCGTTGGAGTGAATCCACGATGACAGCCATGCTCAACCGATCGAGTATGGTCGCGGAAGTTTCTCCGATTGCTAAATCGGTGGATATCAAAACCGAATAGACCGAATACCCCAACCTTCTTCCCGACCAGGGAAGCGGGAAAATGACTCCTCTCCCCTCTTAGGGAAGGAGTCGGGGGAGTCAATCAGCAGGCAGTTCTGAAAATATTTCCTCTTTTAATTTTTTCATACACATTTTACGGTTACGAATAAGTCTCATGCCAAGCACCGCTTTAAAATTTTCAAATCACCCTCTAGCCGCGTATATTAACCGGCTGCAATCTGGAAAAGCTTTACTTGAGGATACGCCAGAGAATGTATTAGAAGTTGTCGGCATTCTCAAAAGCTATGGAATCGTCCTGGATGCTTATTATAAAAATCTCCTCTACATTGCCGATCATCAATTCTTAGTGCTGTTTCCCTTCTTTAAATACTTCAATGGCGAGATTACTTTTAAGAAGTTGCTGCGCCATTGGTGGCACGACCGGATTAATTATGAGTACGCCGAGTACGTGATGAAGGTGATGCTATGGCACGGTGGCGGTAGTATGGATGCTTACTTAGATTCACCGGAGTTCTACCAGCACGCGAGAACCGCAATCGAAGCCAAAATTAAAACAAACTTGCCCATTAGAGGTCTGGACAAACTGTTTCCAGAGTTTTTGCTCGAACAAGTCCGTCAGCAAGTTTATTACAGCGCTCTCGGTCAATTCTGGGAGGTGATGAGCGAAATGTTTCTCACCTTATCTGACCGCTATGACCGAGGAGAAATCAAATCAATCCCTGATGTGGTAGAACATATCCTGGCGGGTTTGGTCGCAGCGGCGGCTTCGCCAATTACTTACTCAGTAAAAATTCAAGACAAGGTTTATGACATCATTCCCAAATCAGCCGGGTTAACCTTTTTACCTGATGTCGCTGTGCCCTATGTGGAAACGATTTTCTTTAGAGGGACGCCTTTCTTAGGAACGGTTTCCTATAATGCCCAGGCTCAGCAAATTTCTCCCGATCAAAGTAGATTTGAATACGGCGCTCTCTATGCCGATCCACTGCCGGTTGGCGGTGCTGGAATTCCACCGACGCAACTGATGCAAGATATGCGTCATTTTATACCCGAATATTTATACGAGTTATACCGTCGCAGCCTTCGGGGAGAAGATGATTTGCGGGTGCAAATTTGCATCAGTTTCCAAAAGTCGATGTTTTGCGTGACGACTGCTGCAATTTTGGGACTGGCACCCCACCCCATTGACACCACCGATCCCTCTGAGCAAGCAGCGAATCAAGCTTATTTAGCGAAATGGATGGATCGGTTTATCACCTCGCGCTTAAATGACGTGAATGGTTAAAGAGTCGAATACTGGTTAATGTTGATTTGAGAAGTAGGGGCATGGTAGTTTCATGCCCTTACAGATATTTAAAACACGATAGACACAGCACTCAATAAAACACGATCGACACAGCACTCAATTCACTCTTGGTTTTTGAAAACTTGTGTCGCGAGCAAAGCTAAGGCAACGGTACTAGCAATTGCACCCAACTGGAGAGCCGGATTCTTAGCCAGCCAGTCAGTAACGCTCGGTATCACCAGATTGCTAAAATCTCCATCCACTCTAGTATCGTCGGGGACAGGCTCATAAAGGTTGTTGCGATCGCTTGGGGACTTCGGCTCATTGGTTCGTTGGGCTTGGAAGCCGATGAGCAGCAACAAAGTATCTGCCAGTTCGGGGGAGAGCCGCTGTAGTGCATCTAGCGCTCTCGCTGCATCCCCAACCAAGTAATCACGAGTGGGATGTTCGGCAACATAGAGGATTGCGTCTACGACCAGCCTAGGGTCGTAGTAGGGCGGTATCCCTGACGGCTTCACGCCTAGCTTGGTGAGACCATTGTTCCAAAAAGGTGTATTGATGACCGCTGGTTTTACACTCGTCACGCTGATGGGGATGCCCTCATGTTGTAGCTCGACGCGCATTGCTTCGAGGAATCCCTCAATCCCATGCTTGGCTGCGGAGTATGCACTTTGATAAGGGAGACTTCGCACGCCCTCCATTGAAGAAATGTGGATTAGCGCCCCCCGTCCCTCTCGCTTGAGATGGGGTAGCGCCGCCATTGCACCGTATACCTGCCCCATCAAGCTAACATCAATAACGCGCTTAAACTCTTCTGGTGTGGTGTTGTCGAATGTGGCAAAGATGCCCACGGCAGGGAGGTGTACCCAGGTATCGAGCCGCCCGTATACCTCTACGGTACGATCTGCGATCGCCTTCACCTGCTCGAATTCTGACACATCAGCTACCACAGCCGTTGCTTCACCACCAAGGCTACGAATCTCGTCCATCAAGGATGCTAGCTTCGACTCACTACGAGCTGAGACAACTAACTTTGCCCCTTTCTTGGCGAACTGAAGGGCTGTCTCGCGCCCGATGCCGCTGCTCGCCCCAACGACGGCAACAACCTGCTGATTGATTGGTTTTAGTTGCATTAATGCTACTCCTTAAAGTTTTTATGCCAAAAAATTCACCTCTAAAGGTAAAGTTTTTCTAGAACGTTTGGTCTAATTGGAATCTACAAAATCAACTTTTCAATAATTACATCATACTAAGCAATAGCGAAACAAACATTGTACTTAAGCAGAGTTAAAAGCGCTCTGGATATTGTAAAAATCAAAAATTAGGATCTTGCCTGATTCCTCATCAGTTAAAAGGGGCATATTGGAAGCCGCGATCGCTTGCTCAATCTACTGATAACTATTCAGACAAATTTATGTGCTTCTAAGCAGAATAATTACTATGCCTTCACTCAACTTCTACCCAAAGCATAGTTTAGCATTAAGCTACGAAGTGCCCGTAGATACATAGAGCTTTAAATTCACGATGAATAAAGTTTTTTATTTGCAGGAACAATAAATTTTCATCCTATTTGTGGATTTTGCTAGTCTCATCTTTAGATATGTTGCATTTATAGGTATTCGCAGGATTCACATAAAGCATTATGGCTGATAAAACTAGGAAAGCAGACAACGAAGGCAATACACGCAAACAAGGAAATCTTTCAGATATACCCATTGAAGATACTGACCTAGTTTCAGATATCCCCGTAGAAGATACTGGCGAACCAATTATTTCAGATTTACCCCAGGCAATTACTGAATCCTTGGGAACGGGTGTTGCCCAAGAGCCAGGACTAGAAATTGGTGGGCGAACCATGCGCGATCGCATGGAGCAGTACACATCGGCTGGCCCAGAACTAACCGGCGGTGATATTGATGCTCGTTGGGATCAGGCGGAAGCGGTTGGTGACGAAGCAGTAGGGGGAACTGTTGCTACTCCCGATCAGAATGTTGTTGACGAACTCGGAGTTGCTGTTGGGCTTGATTATGACGACGGCGTATCTCTTCAGACAAATGAGATTTTGGAGTCACGGGACGCTGGTCGATGGGAGTTAGACCCCATGTCTGCGGAAGATTATCCGGAGCATTGAGTATTGTGTGGAGCGCGATCGCATTTTCAGTGAGATTCCAGTAAACCCTTGCAATCAGGGAACTCCCAGAAAAAAATTATCAATCTAGATTAATCCTACTAAGAGCAGTTTATGGCAACCCCAGATCCCGACACCAGACCAATAGACCTAGAAATCACTGGAAACATTGATACACCAGATACACCATCGATGCCAGCTCCAGATGCCTATGTTAATCTAGGCGATTCGGCAAGCAACCCTCTAATTATTTCGCCGCTGTCGGAAGAAGCAGAAGCAATGGACTATCAGGAAGAGACTGAAGATGCCGAACGCTCAACAGCAGCTAGTGAGGGAGAGTGACTTCTGTTGGCAGGGTTCGCAGGGCGATCGCTCCGAGTACAACAACACTTGCGATCGCGCCCCACTTCAGAACGGGATTTTTATCCACCCAGTCGGTAACGCTCGGTATCGCTAAGTTGCTAAAATCTCCCTTAACCCGGTCATTGGCTGGGATAGATTCATAAAGATTGCTTGGCGCATCGTCTGACTTTGGCTCATCGGTGCGCTGGAGTTTGAAGGCAACCCGTTGCAATATGGCATCTACCAGTCCAGGCGAAAGCCGTTGAAGGAAATCTATCATTCGAGCCGCATCCCCAACCAGGAAGTCACGGGTGGGATGTTCGGCAACGTAGAGAACCGCGTCAGCGACCAAGCTGGGTTCGTAGAAAGGCGGTAGGCTGGCTGGCTTCACACCTAACCTGGTGAGCGCATTGTTGTACAGAGGTGTGTTGACGGCGGCGGGTTTGACACTCGTCACACTGATGGGTATTTTCTCATGTTGCAGTTCGACGCGCAGGGCTTCGATGAATCCCTCCATACCGTGCTTTGCGGTGCAGTAGGAACTCTGAAGCGGGAGACTGCGCCTGCCCAAGACGGAAGAGAGATGGATCAGCGCCCCTCGCCCCTCACGCTTGAGATGGGGTATCGCCGCCATCGCACCGTATGCTTGCCCGATTAGCCCGACATCAATGACGCGCTTGAACTCTTCTGGTTTTGTCTTATCGAAGGCGGCATAAACGGCAATCGCGGGGCAATGCACCCAGGTATCGAGTCGCCCGTACACCTCTACAGTACGGTCTGCGATCGCTTTCACCTGCTCGAATACCGTCACATCGGCGACGATAGCAGTTGCCTCACCGCCGAAGCTTTTAATCTCGTCCACCAAGGACGCTAGCTTTGACTCACTGCGAGCAGAAACGACCACCTTTGCCCCTTTCTTGGCAAATTGGAGGGCTGTTTCCCGCCCGATGCCGCTGCTCGCTCCCACGACTGCAACGACCTGCTGATTGATTGGCTTCAGTTGCATCAATGCTACTCCTTAAAGTCCTCATTAAAAATTCTTCACCTTTGGAGGTGAAGTCCATCTAGAAATGCTTGATTTAAGTGAAATCTACGAGTTCAACTTCTACCCAATAAATAAGCCAGAGCAAGCGTGCCTACATCAGCCGCAGGGTTGACAGTTTTCTAAGCAGCAACTCCAGCGAGAAACTGGCTCAACTGGGCACTGAAAATTTCCGGGCGTTCGACATGGGGTAAGTGACCGCAGTCGGGGATTAAGGCAAGGTGTCCTTGCTTTAGGCGGCTAACCGCGTCGTGAGCTTGCTCTTTTGGAAGAACCAAATCCTCCGTCCCCCACACGACTAGAGTCGGCATCGGTAACTCTCCTAGAGAGTCCAGAAATACTTGATGCTGTCCGAATACATTCAGCTGGGCGCGCAGCGAGGTCAGAGTAGCTTGAAGAAAACCAGGCATCTGAGACATTCGCTCTTGCTCTGCTATCCACACCGCGGGAGCCTGCGCGGGGTGGGCGAAGAACAGTGTCGCCCGTAACCAAGACCGCATTTTAGCGCCAGGAGGCGTTTGGCACCCAACGATCGCTACATCCCCATACCCAGGTAAAGTTAACTGAGACAGCAACGGGGTGACAGCGTAACCAAGCCCGGAACTATCTACCAGCACCAAAGCTGCGACTTGTTCGGGACGGGATAGGGCAAAGCGTAACGCAACTTGACCGCCTAGGGAGTTGCCCACTAGCACCGCCCGCTCAATTCCCAGCGCGTCAAGAAAATCGACCAAGAACTGCTTAAGAAACTCTGGCGTGTACTCAAGGGATGGTTTGGCACTATCACCGAAACCGGGAAAGTCCGGCGCATAGACGCGATAGGTAGCTCCCAGGTTGGGAAGCACCCAAGACCAATCAAGAGCGCTGGCACTATCTCCATGTAGCAGCACTAACGGTAGACCATCATCGCCTGCTTTAAAGTACCGGATGCTTAAACCGCTGACATTGATTCGCCGCTCTTCAACCTCTGTTTTCACGCTTGGCTCCAATCCCATCTAAATAATGAAGTTTAATTATTAGTGTTGAATGTTCATTCAACCCAATGCGATCGCTATCACCCTTAAGTGTGATGAGCGCCGTTGACTCTCACAACTTCGCCAGTGACGTAGCTGCTTGCGCTCGGTGAAAGCAGGAATGCAACTGCCCAAGCAACTTCCTCCGGTTTACCGAAGCGACGAAGCGGAATCTCGGACACAATGCGCTCTTTCACCTTATCTGGCACCGACTTAACCATATCAGTCTCAATAAATCCCGGTGATACAGCGTTGACTCGTACCCCATAACGAGCCGCCTCTAAAGCGAGGGACTTGGTTAAACCAATCACAGCCGCCTTGGTTGCGGCGTAGTTCGTTTGACCGATGTTTCCCCGCTCACCCGAAATCGAGCTAATGCAAACCACAGAGCCTTCTTTCCGCTCGTACATCTTGGGGATAACGGGCATCAGCGTGTTGTACACTCCTTTCAAGTTAGTGTCAATTACGGCATCCCAGTCTTGGGTCGTCAGTTTGGGAAAAAAGTTGTCTTGGGTAATCCCCGCATTCGCTACAATCCCGTAAATTGACCCTAGTTTCTCTTCAACCTGTTCTGCTACTGCTTCCATCGCTGCCTTGTCGGTTACATCAGCTGGAATTGCGATCGCTTTATGCTGACCATTGGTAGCGCTGCGGTGGGTGTAAGCTACCTTAGCTCCCAGCTCCTCCAAGAGACTGACGATAGCGGCTCCTATCCCTCGATTACCACCCGTTACCAAGACGACTTTATCTTCCAGTCCCAAAGACACCATGAGCCACTTTCACCCCTATTTCTATTACTGATTCCAGTGTCTTTGCCGCTTAGCGCCAATATTTGCAGTTGTAGGTTGGGAGGATGGATTTATTAACGCCCAATTTCCTACGTAGGGGCATGGCAATGCCATGCCCCTACAAATCGCGAATTGTGTATGTAATCAGTACAGCAAGATGCTGACTTTTATTGCAATTAGGCTGACATTTCTTGCTGAATCTTGCTCTTGGCAGCTTTGAATTCAGTAGCCATTTGCTCTTTCTGCTCAGCGCTACAATTTTTGTCAATTGCCGTGAACATCGTAAATTCTTCTTGGCGAATGTGGTCGCCAACCACTTCCATTAGGTCTTTAATTTTTGATCTGAAATGGTCGGCATTAGCAGGGTCAATCGCCTTAATTTCATCAAGCATCTGCTTCATTTGCGCTTGCTCGTCGTAAAGCTCTTGAGTATTGTCATCGCCGTAGAACGAGCGTACTTTCGGGTACACTACTTCTTCTTCTGCTTGAGCGTGTGCTAATAAATCTTTGTAGATTTGCCCGAAATACTCTTGGAGCTTTTGAGGCTCTTTCGTCGCCCCAACTTCAGTGAAAAGTGTATTCACTTTCTCGTGATCCAGCCGGATAAGGGTCTGGATATTCATATCTTGCTTGTCAGTGTTTTGCGTAACCACACTGCCAGCTACCCCCGATAGGGCGGCAACTGCATCTTGCACCCGTGCCCAGAGTCCCTGATGCGCGTCTTGACCAGTCATTTCGCGGACACCCACCTGTTCGAGCATCCCCTTGAGCTGTTCTTGGTGAGCGCGACCCTCGAAGTTGACAGTATTGAGAGGCCCAATTGCCAGTTCAATATCAGCCCCTACCACCTGAGCGGCTTTGTGGATCATGATTCCACTCATGGCTTGACCATGCTTTATCAGTTCGTGGTGAATGAGTTTTTGATAATAGGTAAACTCATCACCTGACATCATTTGCTCAAACTGCGGAATAAATATCTTGGTTGCAGCACTCGGTTCAGATTGAATGCCGTATTGAACGATTACAGTGTCTATGATGCCCAGGTGTTTCTGGTCATCAGAAAGCATATTTTGCAGACGCTCGCGGACATCTTCATAAGGGCAAGAATCTATGAGTTTTTGCTCGTTAGAGATGATTAAATTTAGAAAGGCTTTCAAGTCTGCCAATCTTTCAGCGATCGCCATCCGCTTTGTATCGTCTATTGTTGTAACCATGCTTTGTTATCCTGTTGGAAAATAGTTTGATTGATACCCGTTTCACGGCAAAGGTAATGTAGCTCAATACGAGTTACCCAAATATTACTCACAGAGCTTTTAGAGGCGTTGTTTACCCCTTGCTTTGAGAACCCGAACGAACACCATTACCTTAGTTTTGGAAATGGGTTATTTCAAGCGAAAAAAACCTTGAATATCTTGATTTTGTCGTTGATCCAGTTCTCTTCCACCTAGCCCAGGTTAGATGTTTTGGTTTAGTCCACGAAAAGCTGAGTTGAGTTACTGAACCAAGAATTCTACGGCTATACGTTGTAAAAACCTTGGAAGCGTCAATTATCAAAGCCGCTCAATTGCGATCGCAGTTCCGCCACCAGTACCATGACACACCGATGCCAGTCCCATGTGTCCATTTCGCTCCTGCAAGGCGTTGAGCAGCGTGACGATAATTCGCGCCCCCGACGCACCGATGGGATGCCCCAGCGCGATCGCTCCCCCATAGACATTCAGCTTCTCGTAAGGAATGCCCAGCTTGCGGTTGAACAGCACGCTGCTTAGAGCAAAAGCCTCGTTGTTCTCAAACAAGTCAAAATCGTAGATTCTCATCTTGAGCTTGTCTAAAAGCTTGTTGACTGCCAGAATCGGAACCTCTGGGAAGCGCCAAGTTTCTCCACCTATCGACGCTCCCCCAAGGATACGGGCTAAGGGTTTGAGTTTAAAGCGTTCCACCGCCGTTTTGCTTGCCAAAACTAAACCTGCGGCTCCATCGGATATCTGACTGCTGTTTCCAGCCGTGAACACCCCATCTTCTCTAAAAGCAGGTTTTAGCTTGGCAAGGCTCTGCAAGGTGGTTTCGGGGCGAATTCCCTCATCCTTGTCCACGAGTTGCAAACCTTTTTTGCCCTCTATTCTTATTGGTGCAATCTCCTTGTTGAACCAGCCGTTCTCGGTTGCGATCGCTGCCCTAGCTTGTGAATATAGCGCTACTTCGTCTAAATCCTTCCGCGTCACTTGGTAAGCTGCTGCCAGCCGCTCAGCTTGCTCTCCCATCGTTTCGGTGGTCGTGGAATCGGTAAGACCGTCCTCAAGTAAAATATCACTGAGTTGCTCTGGCACACCCAGTAGCATCTTATACCCCCATCTGGCTCGATGCGACAGGAAAAACCCTGTCTGAGACATCGATTCCATGCCGCCAGCCAGTACGATTTCCGCTTCGCCAGAACGGATAGCCGTAGCGGCGTTCATCACGCTCATCATTCCCGACGAACACACCATATCCACTGCATACCCATTCACCGTCTGGGGAATCCCGGTTTTGAAAGCTGCCTGACGGGGCAAAGACTGCCCGTGTCCCGCCCTGAGTACATTACCAAAGATATATAGGTCTAAAGCTTCCCCCGAAACTTCCGCCCGATCCAACGCTGCTTGCATGACGTGGGCACCTAATTCTACTGGGGAAAAACCCGCTAACGCACCTCCGAACCGACCGAGCGGTGTCCGTACTGCCGAGACAATATAGGCTTCTTGCATACATCCTCATTATTTTTTACAATGTCAGGTCTTGTAACTTTACTAACTTAAGGCGGGATATTCCTTGAGGCTACTTTCATTAGTTTCAGGAAGGTTTCACCATTTACAATAAAGTCGAACTAAAGCCAGCCATTGTGATAGCTTCCCGCAAATAAATTAACCCCTATTCTGCAACAAAGGGATTTTTCCCAAGACCGTAACGCCGAAATTCAAAAGACGCTTTTTTGTAAATTATATTTACAATTAACTTAAAAAATTTAGTTTATTTATAAATCATCCATTAGAGCTAATCACCAATTATTATTTGATTAAGATAGTGGACAAACCATCTGTATTACATAAGAAAGTAACAGGAGTAACACTAATGGATTGGGAAAATAATTTTGAGCAGTTTACCAGACAGTTAAGCGAGTTGCAGAGTGGTATTCTCAAGAGCTGGACTTCTACCATGCCGGCTATGCAAGGTTTCAATACACCCAGTTACCGCGAGAATTTCGAGAAAACTTTGAAATTTCAGGAAGAAGTGCTGGCAAGTTCTCTGCAATTTCAGGCTTTGCTGGCTCGTCTGTCAATCGAAACTCAGAAGCAATTGTGGGAGGGATATTTTAATACGATCCGGAGTACACAGAGCCAAAAATCTGAGTGACTATTAGAGTTGTTTTTGAGATACGAGTGTTTTCAGTTTTTTTAGAGTTTGTTTGTAAAACAATTTACTTTGCAAACATCCTCTAAGGATTAATAAAGCTCGCCAAGGTATTTCTTGGGAGCTTTTTTTACTATAAAACAGTTTTGGAAAAAAGTTTTATATTCGCTTCTTATCATCAAAGCTTTCAATCTAGTAAACAAGCCACAAACCAAAATAAACCTGCTAATTTATTTAATCCTCTACCTACAGAAAGGACATAATGTTAAGCAAGCTTGTACTTTTGAATACAAAGGCCGAAGCTGAACTTTGGAAAGATTTCCTAAAGTCCAGTTACCCGACAAGTAAACTGCGCGATCGCTCAATGTAGAATGATGCCAAGAAGGTTTTGACCGATTCCTCCTCACGCCTCTTGCCATCATGGATTTTAGCCAATTGCTTGTTAGAAAAATAGACGCGATCGCCAAAAACTGGGTTGAAGCAGTCCGCTTGGATAGGCAGATTTCCAGCACTGACGATTTACCCAGATCGGCGATCCGGAATCATATTCCTGATGTGCTAAAAGCGATGGCAACTGTACTTTCCCGCTCCCAAGAAAACGATATTCAGTCCATCGTCCAGAACAGTTTGCATCATGGTGTTCTGCGGGCTGAACAAGGTTTCGCTACCACTGAAATTGCGCGAGAGTATCGTCTACTGCGCCAGACGATCTTTTCCACTTTAGAGGCAGATTTACTAGAGGGTACGGTTCCGGAAGTGATGCGAACCTACAATGCAATTGACGCGACCATCGACGAAGCGATCGCCCAATGCTTCAAAAGTTATGTAGAGGAGCGATTGCAAGAACTACAGCAGGTGCAAAGTCAGGTAGAGTTAACCAATCAAGAACTCACTCGCTTGGTAAAAGCGAATCAGGATAATCTCTCTCAACTAGCCCACGAACTGAAAAATCCTCTGAATTCAATTATTGGCTACTCGGAGCTGATGTTACGCTCTTCACGAAAGAATGTTGAAGTTCAAGACAATTTCCCGAATCTGGAACACATTGAGCGCGTGCTACGCAATAGCAGGCACTTACTGCGCCTGATCAACGATACCCTGGAAATTTCCCGGTATTCAGCAGGGAAGATAGAACTGCACCCAGAACTAATAGATGTACGCTCTTTAATCAACAATGTAGTTGAAATGTTGGAGCCTTTGGCAGCAGCCAAAGAGCTACAAATGGTGGTTGATTGTGATTCGGCTAGTGCCGATAGTTCTGCTGCACGCGCTCCTGAAAAAGTGCTGACAGACGCCTTGCGATTGCAGCAAATTGTCACGAATCTTTTAAGCAACGCAATTCGCTACACAGAGACAGGAAGTGTCCAATTAACGTGTCAGATGTTATCTGATAACCGCTGGTCTATTGCGGTGAGCGACACTGGTATTGGCATTGCTCCAGAAGACCAGTCGCGGGTTTTTGACCCCTTCTTTCAAGCTGGAACTCGCGATCGCATGCCCGATAGCACTGGCTTAGGTTTAGCAATTGTCGCCCAACTGGTAAACCTAATGCAAGGCAAAATCGAGCTGGTATCCCAGGTTGGCGTTGGCTCCACCTTCACCGTCATCTTGCCCCTAGAAGTGAAAACCCTGGAATCAATTTCTTGAATTTTGGTTTTATCTGGTTTTTCTTTTAACTGTATAATTCTTGAAATTATTGAGCAGGATTAACGATACTTTTCAATCGCAAAGATGCTTTAATTCTTGCCATTAACTCCTCAAAATCAATCGGCTTCCGAATGAAGTCATTCGCTCCTAACTCTAATCCTTGAGGGATATTAGCACTCTCACTTGCCGTAATCATCAGAATCGGAATAAAAGGGAGTTGCGGATTTTCCCGAATCCGCCGAGTTACTTCATAACCATCCATTCCTGGCATCATGGCATCCATCAACACTAAATCCGGTGGCGATGCTTCTATCTTGGCTAACGCTGACTTACCATTTCTAGCGCTATCAATCTCATACCCTTCTTCCGCCAAAATCTCCTCTAGGAGGGATACATTATCCTCTAGATCATCTACCAATAAAATGCGTTTAGCTTGAGATTGAGACGATACCATAAAATCGACCCTCCATTTGGGGAAAGATGCTTATAAAAGCTTTTAAATTTTCCAATCTTTTAAATAATAGTTATTTGCTTACTAGCTAACCTCTTACCTAAGGGGAGTTTCACTTAAACCAACGGAAAATCGTGAGAAGAAAAAAGAATCTAAATATTAAGCCAATTTGTAATTTTGAATACAAAAAAAGATAAATTGTAACATTTTATAACTACCTCCAGCGTCAGAGGTAGGCATCAAACCGATTCGTGAAAATGGTAAGCAATTTATTCGAGTATCAGCATCGGCAGCATTGGGCGCGATTGCTGCCGAATTGGATGCAGACTGCGTATTCTATTCGTCGGTTGAAAGCTTCGTGCAAGCCGATGCGACCGTCAACGCATACGTTATTGAGGATTGCGCTTCATGGAGCCACAACAACTAAGTCAGGAACTGCGGAAAGGACAAAACCCTCACATGAGCCGTCGCCGAGCGATTATCGGCTTGTCTATGCTAGGGGGTTCGATGGGACAGCTTGTTAGCCTATATCAGACCGGGATTATTAGCCATCTACCCGATCCTCCCGGACAAACGCTTTTCGATGCAGACCGCGTTGACGCATCTAACTATGCTTACAGCCGATTTAACTCACCCGATGGCCCGATAATGGTCCTTACTTACGCCATCACCGCTTGGCTGGCGGCTGCGGGTGGTCTCGATCGCGCTAGACGCAACCCGCTCTTACCCATTGCAATGGGTATCAAGATCCTGATTGACGTGGTGACTAATCTTGAGCTAGCTCGTGAAGAGTGGAGCGAGAACAAAGCCTTTTGCGAGTACTGCCAGGTGGCGACGGTTTGCTCGTTAACGTCTCTAGTGCTGGCAGCGCCTGAAGTGATTGCCGCTACTCGCGCCTTGCTGGGACAGGGCGACAAGAACACCGCAGACGACGCACAGTAAACGCACAGTCATCGATACCAGGAAAGCCCAAAGCGCCCCAAAAGCTCAATTCCTTGCGTAGGGGCGTATTTGTGCTGTGCCGCTACAGAATGATCGGTAAGGGATAAATCAGTTGGTTGTTGCGCTTGGTGAACGAGAAGTGCGCGATTCTCTTTCAGAGACGCTACGCGATCGCTTGGACAATCCCGAAGATTTCGAGCGGATTCAGCAGACGGTGGAAATGTTCAAGGATGTTTTGCCAGAAATAATTGTACAGGATGCCCTATTTCATAGGGGTCTGGCAAATCTTAAACCCGTCACTAAACTTTGACCGGAATTGAGGAGATTTCATCAGATGGTGGTTGAGCGATCGCTGATTTAAGGCGTTAAACGAGCAGTGGATACGATTGGTTAAGCCTGTAATGCTTATAGAAAGAGCATTACAGGCTTAGTTTTGTCTTCTCCTCCTGAGAAGAGAATTTTGCCTAGATTGACCAACAATCAGACAGTTGCTCTTAGCGACCATTTTTCCCCTGCTAGACAAAGGCGAGTTTCGATAAGCTGGAAGAAACGAACAAGCGCAAGCAGCCTATAAGTTTTTGCTGTTAGCAGTCACAAGAGGATACCACTTACTATTTTTACCATTCATAAACGACTGGACTTGAGTGAGTAGATGCGTTCTACTCTCGCTAAAAATCATGAATTCCGCAAGGTAATGGCCTTTAGTCAAGGAAGATAAGTGATAAAGCCTGAGATCGTCGTCATTGGAGCATCGGCGGGAGGGATGGAAGCCCTGAAAAAGCTCCTTGCTCAACTCCCCTCCAATTTTCCGGGTGCTATTTTTATTGTTTGGCATATTGCCCCAGCGTATCCAAGTGTTTTGCCCCAAATTCTGGATCGGGTTTGCTCGCTGCCAGTCGCCCATGCAATTGACAAAGAGGCAATCAAACCGGGACGGGTTTATGTTGCTCCCCCCGATCACCATCTGCTTGTCGAATCGGGGTATGTCCGAGTCACGAAGGGACCGAAAGAAAATCGCTTTCGTCCCTCGATTGACGTCTTATTCCGCTCTGCCGCCCGGAGCTATGGAAATCAAGCGATCGGGGTGGTTCTTACTGGAATGCTTGATGATGGGGCATCTGGGCTATACGCAGTGAAGGAGCAAGGCGGGAAAGCGATTGTCCAAGACCCTTTTGATGCACTTCACGCCTCCATGCCTATCCAAGCGATGAAAGCGGTAGAGGTTGATTGGTGCGTCCCCGTCGCAGAAATGGGCGCTTTATTGATTGAGATGACAAACGAAGCCGTCGAGAAGAAAGGAGGACATCTGGTGTCTGAGCAGATGGACATTGAAGTCAAAGTAGCGCGGGAAGACAATGCTTTTGAGAGCGGCATCATGAAGCTTGGGAAGCTCTCTCCCTATACCTGTCCAGAGTGCCACGGGATGCTTCTGCAACTGAAAGAAGGCAACATTATCCGGTTCCGTTGCCATACAGGACATGCCTATTCCCTAAATTCTCTGCTTGTAGAAGTAACGGAGTCTATTGAAGCCTCACTTTGGAAAACACTTCGCGGGATCGAGGAGAGCGAAATGTTAATGAGCCACATGGCTAAACATCTGGGCGAAACGAACGATAGTGAGATGGCGGAACGCTTTTTGCAAAAATCCGAACAAGCAAATAGGCGAGCTAGCCTAGTTAGGCAGGCGGTGATGAGCCACGAAACCCTAAGTCAGGAGAAGATAATTAACCTGGATGGGTATGAGTAGCGACCAACCAAAAGCTTACAAATCGCCCAAGTTTGCCAAAAACCGACACGATTAAATCACCGCCCTATCTACAATTCACTGAGATATTGAATCAGGCAAATAACTTTTGAACCGCCATCCTTCAGGCTACCGCCCGCGATCGCAGTACTGAAAAATACGCTAGGCACCTTTTGAACTATCGAGTCTACCTCCACGGCTACTGCTCAGGCTACTGCTCAGACGTTCCCGGCTCAATCCGTGCCCCAAGCTGAAGAATCCGTCCGAGATCGTCAGCGTTTCGCCAAGTTTCCAGTATCTTGCCGTCAGCAATCCAATGAATGAACGTAGCCGTGAATGTCTGAGGCTGACCGCGACCGGGTATACCAAGGAAACTGTCTTGGACACAGGTGTTGATCGCACGCACGGCAACTTTGTCACCCTCAGCAATTACGTCTTCAATCGTCCATTTTTGCTCGATAGGACCCATTGTCCGAAAGAGTTCGCGAACCCCGTCCGGTCCAGGGATAAGCTCTGGCGGACCACCATGCATCCTCCAAGTCGGGGCAGTCATCTCGCATATCTCCTCAACGTGAGTTCGGGTTAAGCAGGCAAGGCAGCATCGTTGATCAGGGAGGGCTTCTTGGGCTGGTGGCAGTAGGCAATTAAGCCGGCTATCAAATTGACGGCAAAGTTGACAGG
>NZ_JAMPJY010000041.1:0-54859 GCF_039961875.1 Trichocoleus sp. ST-U2
GTATTTCATTAGCTTTACTTATGAATTACCAGGGGTGAGCGTAGAAGACAGGTGAGCGAGCGCATAATTTCAGACCTCATATTACCCCAGCGACGACTTTTGCAAGAGGTCTAATAAAGCTGTTGCTAAGTGTGTTAAAGAAGCAGTGATGTAAAGTTGGGATACTCCGGCATCCAAATTCTTCACGCTGAGCCTCGAAACCAGGAAACTGGCTCCCATTGGTAGATAGGCGCTTTCCCAAGGCGCGATCGCTACGTCGAGAGTTGATCTAAATTCAAAAACGCGATCGCTCTGAGTAACAATTTGGATAATTTACGACTTTCCTCGCCAGCAACTACACTGTAGATTTTGAGGGTCAGACGTAAATACCTGCAACAGAGGTGAGCCATGTATGTATTGATTGGTGGAGCAGGACTGGTCGGGCTGGACTTAGCCCAACAATTAGTAGAATTAGGACACACGATTGCCGTCATCGATACCGATCCCACCGCCTGCCGGTATGCTCGCGAACAAGTCGGAGCGATGGCTTTTGAAGGCAGTGCCGTCAGTACGCAAGTGCTAATAGAGGCTGGAATTCGCAAGGCAGATGCGGTTGTTGCTGCCCTCCGCGATGATGCTTTAAATCTGGCAATGGTGACACTTGCCAAGCACTATGGGGTTTCCCATATTGTGACTCGGATGCGCCAAGGTGATTTTGCCGAACCTTATCGGATTGCCGGAGCGCATCATGTCATCAGTACGGTTGACCTAGCCGTGACCACAATGGTGAATGCGATCGAATATCCCCAAGTGGAATCGATGATGCACTTTGAGCAGGGTCAGGTAGAAGTCTTCAAACTCAAAGTTCCACCGGAGTCTGACATTGCGGGACATACCGTGTCACAAGTCGCTCAGGATTCTCGATTTCCCAGTGGTTCTTTAATTATTGGCTATCAATCCCATTCCCACACCGATCTCGTCATTCCAAATGGAAAGACCGTGTTAGAGGCGGGAGCAACCGTGCTAGTTGTTACGAAATCGGAAAAGTTACATCAAGTGATTGATTTCTTAGGATTGTGTTCTAGTCATCTTCCAAACTTAGAAGTTGCTCGTTAATGGTTTTGATGCGTTCTTGCACCACTTCTTCTGAGAGAATTCGTCTGCGGAGGGCGTCATTGAGTACCTGCTTTTCTGCCAATAGTAATTGCCGACGAATCGTGTCTAATTTTAGGCGATCGCTACTTTCATCAGCAGAGTCTTCGGGACGCTGATTATATATCTCCCGCAAGGTTCTTTCAGAAGCTGCCACCCGCACCTGATAAGCGGCTCGCATCTCTTCGTAGATTGATTTTGGTAAAACTCCCGATTTCAGGAGACTCTCCAATTCATCCTGCGCTGCTTTGGCAGTCATCAATTGAGCTTGCAATTCTTCGATCTGCTGCCGTGATTCGGAATGGCGATCGAGCTTTAACCGTCGTACAAACCCCGGTAAACTTACTCCCTGTCCTACTAACGACAGCAGCACAATCCCTAAGACAATCACAACCAGCTTATCTCGTCCTGGCAAATTAGCCGGTAAGCTTAACGCCAAGGCAGTGGAAAGCGAGCCTTTAATATTGCCCAAAAAGAGAACGTGCCGCCATTTCACCGGAATGGGTTTGTCAAAAAAACGCACTAAGTCCAAGAGTGGATAAACGGTGAGCGCCCTCCCGACTTGGTAGGCAATCAGTGCGAGAAGAACGGCTGGAAGCGTCTGCCAAAGGGTGATGAGATTAATCTCTAAGCCGATGAGTAAGAAAATAAAGGTATTAACACCAAACCCGGCAAATTCCCAGAAGCTAAACAAGGTGACTTGAGTGGAAGCAGAGGTGCTGCGAGAAACCCCCAGGTTGCCCACAATCAGTCCTGCTACCACAACCGCAACCACACCGGATACGTGGAAAAATTCGCCTAATTGGAAGGCTCCCAGCGCTACGGCAACCGTGAGTAGAATCACGCTGAGGGGATCGTCTGCTTGGCTAAATAAACCAATACTGAGATAGCCCAAGGCTAAGCCAACTAAGATTCCGCCGACAATTACGAACAAAAATGCTTGTACGACATCGAGGGGCGTTAATGAGCCGGTTGAATTTGCAGTCAAGATTAGGCTAAATAAAACCAGCGCCACATCATCGTTGACTAAGCTTTCACCTTCTACGAGCGTAACCAGTCGGTGGGGAACAGATACTTCCTTGAAAACCGCAATGACTAAAGCGGTGTCTGTAATTGACAAAATAACCCCAACCAGCAAGGCGGGAACCCAATCTAAGCCGAGTTCTAGTTTCAGCAAGACTGAGGTGATGGCAGCGCAGAAGGGAAATCCCACTCCTGCTAATAAGGCAATGGGTTTAAATGTGCTGCGTAGACGACTGACGTCGGTATTAATTGCCGATTCAAACAGTAGAATCGGCAAAAAAAGATTAAAAATCAGAGAGGAATCGAGACGGATGCGACCTGGCAAAAGCTCTGTAATCGCTAACCCTGCCAATACTAACCCTGTAATGTAGGGAATCCGAAATCGTCGAGATAGTAAGGCAACTCCTGTGGCAACCAACAACAAGACGATCAGAAAAATCACTAATTCAGCAACATTTCCCTGATTCTCGCTGCCTGTGACCGTTGGGACTGCCATGAGCGATCGCTCGCTTAGCCACTGCATAGCGCGTACTCACAAGTGATGAACGATACACCAAGGGTCAGGTTCTACAAAACTGCCCTTAGTATCTTAAAGGATGAGCTACGATGCTTTTGTTCTGAGTTAGCAGTCGTCACCTTTAAAGGTACGGCTTTCGCGGGCTTTGGCTGCGGTTGATGCTTCCAGAGATTTTCGCCTGCGATCGCAGGCTTGGTTGGTTTAGCCCCTGGCAGAAGCTTGTGGGTTTATATGACAGGTTTGGGAATCCGATGAAAAAACTCTTAGTTACAGGTGCCAGTGGTTTTTTAGGATGGCATCTTTGCCAGCTAGCACAACCAGAATGGGACGTTTATGGAACTTATTTTTCTCATTCTCTAGAGATTCCTGGCGTAAATTTGCTGAAAATTGAGTTAAAAGATTATCAGGAACTCAAGCATCTGTTCCAAGAGATTCAGCCAGATGGAGTGATTCATACCGCCGCGCGATCGCAACCTAATTTTTGCCAACAATATCCTGATGAATCCTACCCGATTAATGTTACTACATCTTGTAATATTGCCGGACTTTGTGCGGATGCTTCGATTCCTTGCGTTTTCACTTCAACTGACTTAGTTTTCGATGGCTTAAACCCTCCCTATCGGGAAACAGATCCAGTGTCTCCTGTCAATGTTTATGGAGAGCAAAAAGTGATGGCGGAACAAGGGATGTTAGAACGTTATCCGATGACCGCTGTTTGCCGAATGCCTTTAATGTTTGGGATGGCAACGCCTACCGCTACAAGTTTTATGCAGCCATTTATCCAAATCTTGAGAGAGGGGAAAGAACTCAGTTTATTTATCGATGAATTCCGAACGCCAGTCAGCGGAAAAACGGCAGCAAAAGGGCTTTTATTGGCATTGGAGAAAGTAAACGGAATCCTTCATTTGGGCGGGAAAGAGCGGATATCGCGCTATGAGTTTGGACGCTTATTAGTGGAAGTTTTGCAACTTCCTGAAGCGGGGCTTAAATCTTGCCGACAAGAAGATGTGAAAATGGCTGCGCCAAGACCAGTGGATGTTTCTTTAGATAGTTCCAAGGCTTTTGAACTAGGATACTCGTCTTTATCTGTGCGGGAAGAGTTAGCGGCATTACGGGAGAAGGTTTGAGATTAATTGTTTTTTAAAAAGTTGTCATTTGGAACCTCACCCCCAGCCCCTCTCCGCCTGCGGAGAGGGGTATCGGAGGCAGGGAGGAATAAGTTTGAGGTGGCTTATGAAATGTACATACTGAGTATTAAAAATATTCACTAACGAGCCTGATATGCTTGCCAAAAATACAGCCCATTGGTGGCAAGAAACAGTGGCATTACTACCGAAAAAAAATCTACGCTCAATTCAGCAGAATGTCCCAAACTTACCTGGATAATCTGCCATTCTATAAATGCAAGTATCCACATAACTTCTGCCTTATTCCAGTCTAATAAATTAACGGCTAGCTGATATTGTTTGGCGACATTTTGCTCTGTAATTCCCCAAATATAATTAAAAGTATGGGGAAACTGACGCAGCACTGTAAACGCTACATAAACTAAAATAGATAAGCTGGGGAAAAGCCAGATTAATTGTTTGCTACCCGTAGCATTTGGTTTGCCTCCCATCTTAAAATGGATGGGAATACTGTTGGGTAGATTTGGCCAAGATTGTAGGGTAATTACAATGATGCAGAAAAGCCCTGCAACTGCGGCTATTTCTAACATCCAACTAATAGGCGATCGCGCTATTGTCAAAATCGGTCGTTGATTTGATGGATTCCTCGTCATAGGGTTAATTGCTAGGCGAGAACGGCATATATTTAACACACAGTTTATCTCTAAAGTCAATCGCTATAATTGGATAAAAATTAGTAAAGCCATCAATCTTAACATTGGCAGATAGAGGGTTGATGGGCTACAACCAAAAGGCAAGCATAGCCAACCTGTGACAGATGGTACTTGGATTTACAGCAGCAAAGATTGCAGAAATTGCCTTTGGCGGAATCATAGAGGGTGGCGCTGGTAAGTTGACGGAAATCGCCATTAAAAAGTTAAATCTGCTACGCCAGAAGATTTGGAATCAATTATGGGGTAATCCGGAGGCAGAAAGAGCCATTAAAGCCGTTGAGCAAGGCTCGAAGTCCGAATTAGTACAGGTTACTGAATTATTTGCAGGCTTGCATGGATAAAGAGCCAACCTTTGCCCAAGAGATTCAAGCACTTGCCAGGGAAATTAATGACAGCAACCTGGAAGACAACAGCAGTATGAATCAGAGTAACTACGACAGCAGTAAAGGCTATCAAGTCAAAGCTGATACAGTTGGGCATATTGGTGACGTTATCAATAACCCCTGACTGCTTGTAGTCAACCAGGGAACAAACCCTCCACCAGTTCAAAACTCACCTAATCTTGATGAAATGCGCCCCAGCTTGAATTGTTGGCAAGGGCGCACGGAGGAACGGCAGAAAATCGGAGAATGGATAGCGGATGGAAATATCCGGCTGATTGGCATTACGGGTTTGGGTGGCTTTGGTAAATCTACCCTGGCTGCGAAAATCTATGATGACGATAGCGCTGAGTTTGATAAAAAGTTCTGGGTAGATGTCAGTCGCCGCGTGACTTTTACTGAGTTGGCGCGGCGAGTTTTGCTGCGGTTGGGACTTTCCCCGCCAACTGTGGAGGCAATTCCAGAATTGTCGCTGGTAGATGCGTTGGTGAACCATCTGCGGGAGGGGCAGCATTTACTTGTCATTGACAACCTGGAAAGTCTGCTGCAACACGATGGGCAATGGTTGGATGCTATTTACCAGCAGTTTTTTCACGGTTGGCTGGGATGTGGCGGTAAGAGTGTGATTCTGGTGACAACGCGGGAACGCCCGGATTTGCCAGAGATTAACTTGAAATGGCTTCCTTTGCCGGGATTGTCCCCAGCAGAGGGGGCAAATTTGTTAACGGTTTTGGGGATTCTGGGGACTGAAGCAGAATTGCTAGAGTTTGCGAAAAAGGCAGAGGGACATCCCCTACTGCTGACGCTGGTTGCAGGTTTTTTGCGGGCAGAGGAGGAATCAGATCCGCAGATTAGCTACTTACAGAGGTATGGTTTGGCTGACGTAGCCCAGCTAGTGACTGACGAGAAGCTAAAAGGGTTGCATCGGGGCAAAATCGATATTTGGATGCGTCAGGTGTTAGATGCCAGCTTTACCCGACTCAGTGACAAGTTGCAAAGATTGCTACTAAATTTGAGTGTTTATCGGATTGCCTTTAATGGGGCGATGGCAGATGCCCAGTTACCAGGAGAAGAGGTATCGGAACGGGATTTAAGGCAGTTGGCTAGACGTTCGCTGTTGCAGGAGGAAAGGGACAAGAATAGGGGGCGATGGTTTCAGTTTCACCCGTTCATTTTGGCATATGTCAAGCAAAAGGCGGGCGATCTAACCGAGGCGCACCAAAAAGCGATTAACTACTATCTCTTAAATGTTAAACAAGGCGCTTGGCAGACGAAAGACGATATAGCAGAATACCTAGAAGTTTTTTATCACTGGTATGAACTTAAAGAGTATGCCTCAGCCTTCGACATCCTTCGCTTCTGCAACGATTTTCTAACTTTACGAGGTAACAACACTGTCCTAGTTGAACTGTACGGGCAGCTAGTTGAAGCATGGCAGCAAAATAACTCCGACAGTTGGGAAATTGCAGCTTCTTTTAATAATTTGGGAAATGCTTACAATTCCCTGGGAAAATACCCGCAAGCAATTGATTACTATCAGCAGTCCCTGGCAATCACACGGGAGATTGACGATCGCAATTGGGAGGCAACTTCTCTGAATAATTTGGGCAATACTTATGGTTATCTGAGACAACACCCACTAGCAATTGATTACCTTGAGCAGTCTCTGACAATATTCCGGGAGATTGGCAATCACAAGGGCGAAGCGAATTCTCTCAATAGTTTAGGCAGTGTTTCCAATTCTCTGGGGCAGTACCCACAAGCAATTGATTTCTATCAACAGTCCTTGGCAATAAAAGAGGAGATTGGCGATCTCAATGGGAAAGCTGCTTCTCTGAATAATTTGGGCAATACTTACGGTTGTCTGGGACAACACCCGCAAGCAATTGATTACCATCAGCAGTCTCTGGCAATATTCCGGGAGATTGGCGATCGCAAGGGTGAAGCGAATTCTCTCAATAGTTTGGGCAATGCTTCTGATTCTCTGGGGCAGTACCTACAAGCAATTGATTACCTTCAGCAGTCTCTGGCAATAAAACAGGAGATAAGCGATCGCAATGGGGAAGCGAATTCTCTCAATAGCTTGGGCAATGTTTACGGTTCTCTAGAACAATACCCAAAAGCAATTGATTACTATCAGCAGTCTCTGAAAATATTCTGGGAGATAGGCGATCGTAATGGAGTAGCTGCTTCTCTCGCTAATTTGGGTAATACTTCCAATTCTTTGGGACAATACCCACAAGCAATTGATTACTATCAGCAGTCTCTGGCAATAACACGGGAGATAGGCGATCGCAATGGGGAAGCGAATTCTTTATTTAATTTAGGATATGCCTTGGCAAAGCTAGGGCGAAAATTAGAAGCCATTGGTGCTTACCAAGATGCCCGCAATCTGTATCAAGCAATAGGGCTGGATGCAGATGTCCAAGATGCTGAGAATGCAATTCAAATCCTTTCCAAAAAAACTAAGATTTGGATGAATTTTCCAAAAGCTATAGTCAGCTTTGTATTGCGATGGGTTTATCGCCTATGGCGACTGCTACACACCTTTCTCAGGCAGCGATGAGTCAAGGACTATACCCCTTTTACGTCGTCTACGCCTATGTCGTTCAAAAAAGATGCGATCGCACTCATCACCAATCAACAAGTGCGATCGCGTTTTCTTTCAAACAAGACTAGCCTTGTGAATAAGCTTCCATCGGGAGACAAGCGCAAACAAAATTGCGATCGCCAAAAGCATTATCAATGCGTCCGACAGTAGGCCAGAACTTGTGTTCTCTCGTCCACGGCGCAGGATAAGCAGCTTGTTCGCGGGAATAGGGATGATTCCACTCGGAAGTCATTAACGCTTCTGCGGTGTGGGGTGCGTTCTTCAAGACATTATCTTGAGCGTCCATCTTACCCGATTCAATTTCCGCAATTTCCTGACGAATTGAGATCATGGCATCGCAGAAACGATCCAGTTCTTCCTTCGATTCGCTTTCTGTGGGTTCTACCATCACCGTACCTGCTACAGGCCAAGATACAGTCGGGGCGTGGAAACCATAGTCCATTAAGCGCTTGGCGATGTCATCCACTTCGATACCCGCAGACTTTTTAAGCGATCGCAAATCTAAAATACACTCGTGCGCCACCAAACCATTCTGCCCTTTGTACAAAACCGGATAGAAAGCTTCTAAGCGACGGGCGATGTAGTTGGCATTGAGAATCGCTACTTTTGTCGCTTCTGTTAAGCCTGCCGACCCCATCATGGCGATGTACATCCAAGAAATGGGGAGGATGCTGGCGCTCCCCCAAGGGGCGGCTGCAACGGCACCGATGCCTTGTTCGCCGCCAGTTGGGACAACCGAGTGCCCCGGTAAAAATGGCACAAGATGCGGCATTACCCCAATTGGCCCCATTCCTGGCCCACCGCCGCCGTGGGGGATACAGAAGGTTTTGTGCAAGTTTAAGTGACAAACATCTGCCCCAAAGTCTCCCGGACGGCACAAACCGACTTGGGCGTTCATATTCGCCCCGTCCATGTAAACTTGTCCGCCGTTGGCGTGGACAATATTGCAGATTTCTTTAATCGGTTCCTCAAAGACGCCGTGAGTGGAGGGATATGTCACCATCAAAGCGGCGAGTTCATTACGATGCTTCTCGGCTTTGGCTTTGAGATCGTCTACATCAATATTGCCTCGATCGTCGCAAGCGATCGCGACCACTTTCATCCCACACATGACCGCACTGGCAGGATTTGTCCCGTGGGCAGATTGGGGAATCAGACAGACATTCCGATGTTCTTCCCCGCGACTTTCGTGATACTGACGAATGACTAACAGTCCCGCATATTCGCCTTGAGATCCGGCATTGGGTTGCAGAGAAATGCCCGCAAATCCGGTGATTTCAGCTAACCACGCCTCAAGCTGCTGGAACAGAATTTGATAACCCCGCGTTTGCGAATGGGGGGCAAAAGGATGAATTTTGCCAAATTCCGCCCACGTTACCGGAATCATTTCCGCCGTCGCATTCAGCTTCATCGTGCATGAACCCAAGGGAATCATCGATGTTGTCAGCGACAAGTCTTTCGCCTGGAGACGGTGCAAGTAGCGCAACAACTCGGTTTCTGAGTGATAGCGGTTAAAGACGGGATGAGTTAAATAGCTGCTTTTACGGGCAAAAGGTTCCTCTTTTAGGGACGAGGTTACGCCCTTACCCAAATCTTCCACCGTAAAGGGCAACTCATGTGTCCCAGCGAAAATTTCAAATAGGTCTTGCAAGTCCTGTACGGTTGTGGTTTCGTCCAAACTGATTCCGACCGCATTTGCATCCAGAATCCGCAAGTTAATCTGACGAGCTTGGGCATCTGCGAGAATCTCTTCGAGAGTACGTTTGCCCAACTCTACCCGCAACGTATCAAAAAATTGCTCTGCACCGATGCTGTACCCCAGCCGCTTCAATCCTGACGCCAGAATTCCCGTTAGCTTATGAATATTCTGGGCAATTTTTTTCAGTCCCGCTGACCCGTGGTAAACGGCATACATACTCGCCATTACCGCTAGGAGAACTTGAGCGGTACAAATATTACTGGTCGCTTTGTCGCGCCGGATATGCTGTTCGCGGGTTTGCAAAGCTAAACGCAGCGCTGGCTTGCCGTTGGCATCCTTGGAGACTCCGACAATTCGCCCCGGCACCTGCCGCTTATACTCTTCCTTAGTGGCAAAGTAGGCTGCATGAGGTCCCCCGTATCCGAGGGGAATTCCAAAGCGCTGAGTGCTTCCTACCGCAATATCTGCCCCAAATTCTCCCGGTGGTGTCAGCAAAGTTAGGCTCAAGGGATCTGCTGCCACGGTGACTAAAGCACCCACGCCATGAGCTTTTTCGACAAAACCCCGATAATCGTAAATCGTGCCATCCGTGGCAGGATATTGCAGGATTGCCCCAAAGATTGCTTGCTCAAAATCAAAGCTCTGATGAGTGCCGACAATAATCTCAATGCCCAGCGGTCTCGCCCGTGTTTGCAATACTTCAATCGTTTGGGGATGGCAGGCACTAGAGACAAAAAAGGCGTTCGCCTTGGTTTTACAGAGGCTATAACTCATCGTCATCGCTTCTGCGGCTGCGGTTGCTTCATCGAGCAAGGAAGCATTGGCAATTTCCAGACCTGTCAAGTCAATAATCATTGTCTGGAAATTCAGCAGCGCTTCTAGTCGCCCTTGGGCAATTTCTGGCTGATAAGGGGTGTAGGCGGTGTACCAGCCGGGGTTTTCTAAAATATTCCGTTGAATGACTGGCGGGGTAATGCAGTCGGAATAACCCATGCCAATCAATGAGCGAAACACCTGATTTTTGGAAGCGATCGCTTTCAATCGACTTAGCGCTGCGTACTCACTCTGGGCTGGGGGAAGCTGGAGCGAATCTGTTTTCCCAGTTGCCCCATTCAGAGAACGCGATCGCCGGATTGCCTGCGGAATCGTTTGGTCGATTAAGGCATCTAGGGTCGAGATCCCCAATACCTCAAGCATTTGCTGGACTTCATCCGGGCTAGGGCCGATA
Organism: Trichocoleus sp. ST-U2; assembly: GCF_039961875.1. NCBI lineage: Bacteria > Bacillati > Cyanobacteriota > Cyanophyceae > Leptolyngbyales > Trichocoleusaceae > Trichocoleus > Trichocoleus sp. ST-U2. The sequence goes on from NZ_JAMPJY010000041.1 coordinate 10,430, forward strand.
TGTCTCTGTACAAAAGAAATCGGCTCTCCCATTTCTTCTAGCAGATGCTGACGGCTAGACTCGGTATGAGGGATAGAAATTACCACAGGTTGCTCTCCAGACGCGACTATTTCATATTTTGCAATAATTTTTCGGGGTCAGGCGCTGTAGAAACACCGATTTGCCGCGTCTCGAAGATACTGCAATTTTAGATTTTAGATTTTGGAAGGAATTACCTATAGGACTTACGCAGAGATCCCCCTTGCATCCCCCTTGAAAAGGGGGACTTTTCCGGTTCCCCCTTTTTTAAGGGGGGTTAGGGGGGATCTAGGTTGCAAGCTTTCAGTGGGTAAGTCCCGATCTACTCTCCTTCTACCTGGGAGCGATACTCATCCGCCGATAACGCCTCATCCAGCTCATCCGGGTCGTTAATCCGAACTTTCAAAAACCATCCTTCGCCGTAGGGATCTTCAGATACGTGTTCCGGAGCTTCCACGATGGCAGTATTGCGTTCTATAACAGTCCCGCTGACCGGGGCATACATATCTTCAACGGCTTTCACCGATTCAATTGTCCCAAAACTCTCTCCCTTTGAGAGGGCGTCTCCGATTTCTGGCAAATCCAGAAATACAATATCGCCCAGCTGATCGATTGCAAAGGCGCTGATGCCAATAGTGGCAATTTCACCCTCCAGTCGCACATACTCGTGAGAATCCAGATATTTTAGGTCTTCAGGATATTCCAGAGCCATTGCACTTCCTTCCTCAAATACGCGCTCAAATAGCTTTAACCAGCCATTAAGTTTACAGCTTCAAACCGTAATATCAGAAACATTATGGATAAGAAAAAGCTTAAACGCCTGCTTTTCGGTGAATTTTCTGTTAAAAGACTTATGCGCTCTGCCATTTTCATCTACGCTTTTCTTTGCTTCTACGCCTATTTCTTTTCCGATAGGATGATTTTTGTGCCCCAGCCGTCCAGCTATCGGGACAGTAGCGAGATTCTCAAGCTAACCACAACGGATGGCGTGCAAATCTCGGCAGCTTATCTGCCCAATCCCAATGCCACTTACACAATTTTATATAGTCACGGTAACGCCGAAGACTTATTCGATGTGCTGTCGGTGCGTCAAGGTTTGCGGGACATGGGCTTTGCTGTCTTCGCCTACGATTATCGCGGTTATGGAACCAGTCAGGGAACGCCTACCGAGCGCAATTCTTATCGAGATATCGACGCGGCTTATACTTATCTGACTCAGCAACTAGGCGTGCCACCGAATCGAATTATTGCCTATGGGCGTTCGGTGGGAAGTGGGCCAGCGGTGGATTTGGCTTCTCGTCAACCGCTTGCGGGTTTAATTGCGGAAAGTGCTTTTGTTACAGCATTTCGAGTCCTGACGCGCATCCCGATTGTGCCGTTTGATAGGTTCCGCAATCTCGACAAGATTAAAAAGGTGCGTTGCCCAGTCTTGGTCATGCACGGGAGGCGGGATGAAGTGATTCCCTTTTGGCACGGGGAGCAACTTTTTGCGGCTGCTAACGAACCGAAGCGCTTTTTGTGGGTGGATGAAGCCGGTCACAATGACTTTGGCTGGGTTGCAGCACAGAAATCTGAGAAAGCTGTACGGGAGTTTGCCCAGTTGGTAGAGCAGTTTCAGCGCAATCTGCCCAGAGGCTGAAGCTTGGGGATAGGCATACTCCCCGCAGGCTTGACGGAAGGAGCGCTTGAAGCCGTACAGATAACCTGAATTACTGACTCCCCGCCAAGTCGGCAACCACGCCCTCTAATCCAGCCACCACCCGCGCCAAGCGGTCGTAATCAATTTTATCGGGGGTATCTTGTGAAGTGTGATAGTTGGGGTAACGGGAGGGTGCGGTGTCTGTGACGATGATACCGGGATAACCTTGCTGCCAGAAAGACCATTGATCCGACCAGCCGACGCCGGGAATGCTTTCTGGGAGGGCGGCTCCCTCGGAGGGGAATTTGGCATGACGACGGAAAGATGCGATCGCTTTCCTTAACAAATCAGCAGAGGTTGGGTTGCTCACAAAGGCAATAAAGTTACCCTGCGAGGGATAAAACAGGCTTAAGGGAAATGGGTATTTCTGGGTTCCTGGCTTGTCGGAGTAGTAGCCGATTGTTTCCAAACTGAGCATGGCGACAATATTTTCACCGGCGTTGCGGCATCGTTTGGCATAAACGACGCTTCCCATCTCCGGCGTCTGGAAAAATGGCGGTTCTTCATTCACAAACTCAACGAAGCGCAGAGTTCGGGAGGTCTTTTTTCCCGCAAAGGCACGCGCCAACTCTAGGACGGCTGCGGCACCCGTGCCGTTATCATTGGCACCGGGACTTCCAAATACAGAGTCATAGTGACCCCCAATCACCACAATCTCGTCGGCTCGATTTGTCCCGGCAATCTCGGCTTCTAGGTTGTAGTAGGTATTCTCAGCAATTTTGTATCCTTGCCGTTGAACTTTGTAGCCAGCACTGCTCAACGATGCTTCCAAGAAATCAGCCGCCGCCGCCAGATTCTTATAGTTTGAGAAGTTGTGTTCTCCCAGTTCACCGGCAATCTTTTCCACATCCTGTCGGAGGGCATCTCGCAGCGTTTCCTCCTGGGGAGTCAGCGGCGGCAATGCAGCTTGGTAACTGACTCCGGGCATCCAAATCGCGCTAAACCACGCCCAAGCGATCGCAATGCCCAGAAGAATGCCAATGATGGCGAGTCCGATCAATGCTGCCCGATTCACCAGCCACCTTCTCCATCCACCTCGGTTCGCCATAAATTTACTTGCTAGGAAGACGGCTGGGGGAGCGATAAAAAGGTTTTTTAACCACAACGGCTGGATAAGCTTTGCCCCGGATTTCTACCTCCAATTCCTGACCTATCTGAGCCAGATTCGGAGGAACATAGGCGAGGGCGATGGGTTGTCCTACCGTTGGTGCTAAGGTGCCGCTGGTGACAACGCCGATGGCTTCACCTTTGGATAGCACCGGGTAGCCATGACGCGCAATAAAACGCCCCTGCATTTGCAGCCCTACCAAGCGTCGTTCTACGCCATTTGCCTTCTGCTTTTCTAAAACTGGACGCCCGATAAAATCGCCTTTCGTATCCAGATGAACCAGCCAACCCAATCCAGCTTCTAAAGGGGTGGTGCTTTCGTCCATATCTTGCCCGTAGAGGCCCATTGCCGCTTCCAGGCGCAGGGTGTCTCTGGCACCGAGTCCGCAGGGTACGACGCCAGCAGTGAAGAGACTGCGCCACAAGTCTACTCCCACTTCTGGGTCTACCATGACTTCAAATCCATCCTCTCCGGTGTACCCAGTCCGGGCGATGAAAGCTGGCTCATTCAAGACGGTTGCTTCCAAATGTCCAAATGCCTTAATCGGCGTCAGGTCTTCCTTGACAAATTCCTGAAGATATGCGACCGCTTGTGGCCCCTGAACGGCAATCAAAACTTTTGCCAGGGAAAGATCCTCGAAATCAACTTGAGAAGATTCCAGTTGGGCAAACAGCCATGCTTTGTCTCTGGATCGAGTGGCGGCGTTGACAATCATCGCTCCTCGCTGCTCGCCGTCTGCATCTTCGCCCTGATAATAGAAGATAATGTCGTCTAAAATGCCGCCTTGAGAATTCAGCAGGACGGTGTACTGAGATTCACCAGCTTTCAAGCGGCCCAAATCTGAGGGAACGAGAGGCTGTAAGTACGAAATCAGCTGTTTCCCTTTGAAGGTAAATTTCCCCATGTGGGAGATGTCGAACATTCCCGCTGTGGTGCGGACTGCCAAGTGTTCTTGTCCGATTCCGGTGTATTGTACGGGCATTTCCCATCCGGAAAAGGCAGTCAATCGGGCTTTTTGTTCTAGGGCAAGTTCATATAGGGGAGTACGGGCAAGCGCAATAGCCGTCTCTGGATGCAATTCATCTGACTTAGCCACAGATAGTCATTCCGTCGCAGGTGGATATCTTTTATCCTACGGGATGCTTCTTACTTGAGCAGTATAAAACGGCAGGTAGCGATCGCGAAGCGCTGACTTGTCAGTTCGCACTCTCTTGATGTGTCGGATGCGATCGCGAAGCGCTGACTTGTCAGTTCGCACTTTCACTCAGTACCTCTAATTTTTGTAGCTTGGCGATTGGAAATCGCAGCTACACAGACGAAACCCGCCTTCGCGGGTTAAATAAAATTTATTAGTCCGCGCAGGCGGACTTTGTTTGTATAGCCGCGAATTACATTCGCCAGGGCATATTTGGTTCCCAGGATGTCCCAGATGCGATCGCTCTCATCCTGACGAATTATCCTCTGATTCTTCCATCATTGCTATCATTTGCGCTAATATTTCCTGACCTAGAGGATGCTCCCGCAACGCCTCTATACTCAACCGATTCTCCATAATTCCCTGCATCCAAAAAATGGCTAAATTTTGTTTAATTGTCACCGTATTAGGATGATTTTCTCCTAAACTACGCTGACAAATTTTAATTACTTGCAGATATAAAGGCTCCGCTTCGCTGTAGCGTCCTTGACTCCGGTAGAGACCCGCTAAGTTGTTGAGACCGCCGGCAATTTGTGGATGGTCGGCGAGGAGACTTTTTTTATCGATGTCAATTGCTTGCAAATACAAAGGTTCCGCTTCGCCGTAGCGTCCTTGACTTCGGTAGAGACCCGCTAAGTTGTGGAAGTGGGTAGCAATTTGTGGATGGTCGGCGGGGAGACTTTTTTTATCGATGTCAATCGCTTGCAGATACAAAAGTTCTGCTTCGCTGTATTGTCCTTGACTTCGGTAGAAACCTGCTAAGTTGTTGAGACCGCTGGCGATGTGTGGATGATCGGCGGGGAGACTTTTTCGCTGGATGTCAATTGCTTGCAATAACAAAGGTTCCGCTTCGCTGTATCGTCCTTGACTTTCGTAGAGAACAGCTAAGTTGTTGAGACCGCCGGCGATGTGTGGATGGTCGGCGGAGAGATTTTTTCGCTGGATGTCAATTGCTTGCAATAACAAAAGTTCCGTTTCGCTGTAGCGTCCTTGAGAATTATAGAAATTAGCTAAGTTGTGGAGACCGCTAGCAATATCTGGATGGTCGGCGGGGAGACTTTTTTTATCGATGTCAATTGCTTGCAGATACAAAGGTTCAGCTTCGCTGTAGCGTCCTTGAGAATTGTAGAGATTAGCTAAGCTGTGGAGACTACCGGCGATGTGTGGATGGTCGGCGGGGAGACTTTTTCGCTGGATGTCAATTGCTTGCAGATACAAAGGTTCAGCTTCGCTGTAGCGTCCTTGAGAATTGTAAAGATTAGCTAAGTTGTGGAAACTGGTGGCCACATTGGGATGGTCGGGGGAGAGACTTTTTTTATGGATGTCAATTGCTTGCAATAACAAAGGTTCCGCTTCGCTATAGCGTCCTTGACTTCGGTAGAGTTCGGCTAAGTTGTTAAGACTGGCGGCGACAGTGGGATGTTCTAAACCAAGACGGCTTTCAGTTACTTCTACACACTGCTTTAACCAAGGTTCTGCCTGCTGATAAAATCCTTGACCTTGATAGAACCAACCTAAGCCTGTGAAAGACCAAATTAAATCCTTATCGCTAATATATTCAACCAGATAGTTAGCCGCTTCTTCAATATGGGGAACTACTGGACTGAGATTGATAATATCCCCGCGAGTTGGTTGGTATTGAATATCCCTTACCTCTGCCACCATTGCCGCTGTAAATTGGCGTTTCATCTCCTTAGCTTCCGCTGACTGATTTAGCTTCTGCTGGAAAAATTGACGAATCAACGGATGCAAACGGTAAGTTTTATCACTTATGCTTTGTAACAAATGGAAACTTATTAAATCCCTTAGCGCTTTTTCCCAGATTTCTAGTTCTTCATCATCCTCTATCTCTAAAGTTAGTGGAATTGGAGCCAAAGCATACAAACTTAACCAAGCACCTTTAGATTTTGCATTCTCATCCAACTGTTCCCAACTTAAATCAAAAGCCGCCGCCACTCCCGATTCGTACCGCATTAACGGATCAGCTTTTTGGATTGCTTCGTGTTCCAGCCGCTTTTTTTCCAACCGTGCCAACAGTTTTTCTAGAGATAAATTTGGCTGTCGATCCAGATATCTCCCGACTAACTCCAACCCTAACGGCAGATATCCCAACCATTTACACAGTCTTCTCGCCACCCAAGCTTCGCATTTTAGCCGTTCCCTGCCAATTATTGATTCTAATAACTTCATCGCCGCCAATGGTTTCAGCACATCTAGCCGTAACTGTGGCAAAAATGACCCAAACTGAAATCTCGTCGTCAGCAACACTTTAAATCGAGATAATTCCTGTGGTAAGTAAGGCTTGACTTGTTGTTTGTAGTCGGTGACATCATCTAACACAATTAAAACATCGCCGGGAAGCCATTTCTCCCAACAAAACTCCAATTGTTCCGCTAATTCCCAATCTTGCGGTGGGTTGATATCAAATTTCAATTGGAAAAATCTAACAATGCCAGTTCCCGTATTTCCCTGTGCAGATAGCCAGCAAACGCCACCCGCGTAACTTGATAAATACTGTCTTGCATACTGAGTAGCGAGTTCAGTTTTACCTACACCACCCATCCCAGCCAAAGCAGCGATGGCGACTTGCTTATTTTCCTGCAATAACTTGTGAAGTTCTAACAATTCTTCTGTGCGTCCGACAAATTCTTTGGCACCACTGGGAGGAATATTATTCGCAACAGATTTCGATTCCCCTTCCACGTTTTTAAGGGCAGTAGACGTAGCGGTTAGGTTATCGGTTTGCAGCTTAATTTTCTTGGCAATAGTTTTAGATTTTGGCGGTCTTTTCTTTTCCCACTCAATATCAAATTGCCTCAGATTCGCCTCTTTATCTTTGTGCCATAGCTTCAAAGTAAAGTGCCAATCTTCCGAACCTTGAGTTGAGACACGGTTATCTTCTAAAACTTCTAAATAATTTTCCAGAAGATTTAGCGCTTCCCTAACTTGCTCTGGGGTTAACTTACCTTTGTATTTGTCTTTTGCGGTCAGTTCTTCCAGATATCGGCGCTTTGTCCTAATTACCAACTGCGTCTCGCTTTGCGGTTTGAAATCAATTCCGAGTTTATCGCCATCTTCAAATTCATCATTCACATAAGCTAGCAACGCCTCAAACAGACGCTTCACCCGCGCCTTGACATCATCACCCAGAGAACGTCGCGCCATAGATTAAGTCCAAAGATTTTGCCACAAAGTTTGGGGATAACCCTAAACTTCCCACCTACCCCAAACTGCTTATCGCTTATTATAACTAGCTTTCAGCAGTTGCCCAGTCTGCTTTGCTTTCAGCTACAGCCCCAAAAATACCTTGCATTCAACCCCAATAAATGCAGGTTGAATCAAGATGAAACTTTCCCCAAAGCAACGCCGAGACATTGTTCTTTTTGTGATTGCAACAGCAATTGGACTAATCAACAACCCATTGGGTATTGTCCTTGATATCTGCTTCCTAATCTGGCAACTGATGGAAGACGACGAATAAAAATGAGTTTTGTGGAGTACGCGATCACCTTCTTCCCTCTCTTCCTTCGCGTCCTCTGCGTCTTTGCGGTTCATTAAAAACGCGCGAGCGCAAAACTCTTACTCCCCTCTCCGTTAACGGAGAGGGGTTGGGGGTGAGGTTTATTCTTATGGAGCTAAGCGGATTCGAACCGCTGACCCCCTCAATGCCATTGAGGTGCTCTACCAACTGAGCTATAACCCCTTACGGTGCTTTATGATTATGCCTTAAAAATTCGCAAGTCGTCAAGTAAAATTTCCGCAACGATAAATTAATAAAACGAGCAAGGGTGTTGAGCCAGATGGCTGATATAACCCATGTAGCTGTTCATCAGGAAATATACGACTAGCATGGCGGCTGCCGATAGCGCCACCAGGGTGCCAGCAAGCATTAAGGAGAACTCCTGTTGGTCGAAGGCTTCCTGCATCAGGTGCAGCGACCACGCCACCAGAGCCACATCAAAAATTAAAATACCAACTAACATAATTTACGTTTTGTAACACTTCCTTTATTCTAATATATACAACCGAACAGATTGATGCTACAAAGCCAAAGCCGCTTCTTCCAGAAGGAAGAAGTTTCGCCTTTACAAAAGCCGCACCGGCACCTGATGCTCTGCGAGATAGTTTTTAATTTCTGATACAGTGAGTTCTCCGTAATGCAGGAGAGAAGCCAGCAGAGCCGCTTCCGCTTTCCCTTCCGTTAAGGCGTCATAAATGTGACTCGTGTTACCAGCACCACCGGAGGCAATTACTGGAATTTGTACTTGTTCCGCTATAGTGCGCGTAAGCTCTAAGTCATAGCCAGCTTTAGTTCCATCGGCGTCCATACTTGTAACGAGCAGTTCGCCCGCGCCGCGTTGCTCGACTTCTTGCGCCCAATTGATCGCATCGATGCCTGTGTTTTCCCGCCCACCCCGCACGTAAACATCCCAACCGGGATTGCTGGGATCTTGCCGTTTCCGTGCATCAATTGCTACAACGATGCACTGGTTGCCGAAGCGATCGCTCGCCCGATCGATCAACTCTGGATCGCGTACCGCCGCCGAGTTAATGCTGACTTTGTCTGCGCCAGCCCTTAACAATTGTTTAATATTTTCTAAGGATTGAATTCCCCCGCCCACGGTAAGGGGGATAAACACCTGCTCAGCGGTGCGATATACCACATCCAGAATGATGCCCCGGTCTTCGTGAGTGGCAGTAATATCCAGAAACACCAACTCATCCGCACCCGCCTGATTATAAGCTTGTGCCAGTTCCACCGGATCGCCAGCATCCTGGAGATTGACAAAGTTAACCCCTTTGACAACTCGCCCCGCTTTCACATCTAAGCAAGGCAGTATTCTTTTTGCAAGCATGACAATCCTCTGGTTCCCCGATGTAATGATAATGAAAGCCTATACACTCTAGACCTTCTGTGTCTTCATGTCTTGGTATTGTTTTTAAAATAAATTTTTAATCATGGCGATAATTTCTTCTAAACAGCAGCCTCAAGAACCCAATGGGAAACCCCAGGAACGCCGGAAGCCAGGGGGACGCCGCAAATCTCAGCCAGAAGAGACGGTTGAAGAGTTATTACAGCCAACTGTCGCAATGGACGAAACCGAGAAGCAAGAAGAAGGTCTGCGACCCCAGCGACTAGCTGAGTATATCGGGCAAAAAGACCTCAAGGGCGTTCTAGAAATTGCGATTCAAGCAGCAAAAGGCAGAGGCGAGTCGATGGATCACTTGCTGCTGTATGGTCCGCCGGGTTTAGGAAAAACCACAATGTCGTTGATTTTGGCGACGGAGATGGGAACCACTTGTAAAATCACCTCTGCACCCGCTTTAGAGCGTCCCCGCGATATTGTGGGGATACTAATGAGCCTGAAGCCGGGAGATATTATATTTATTGACGAAATCCACCGCTTGAGTCGGATGACCGAGGAATTGCTTTATCCGGCAATGGAGGATTTTCGATTAGATATTACGATTGGCAAGGGTCAAAGTGCGAAAACTCGCAGCTTGCCGCTACCGCCGTTTACGCTAGTGGGAGCAACGACGCGGGTAGGTTCGCTGTCGTCACCGTTGCGCGATCGCTTTGGTTTAATTCAACGGTTACGCTTTTATGAGTTGGATGAACTGATTTTGATTGTGCAGCGGACGGCTGAAGTGATCCAAGCCCCGGTTACACCAGATGGTGCTGAAGAAATTGCGCGTCGTTCCCGTGGAACCCCCCGAATTGCTAATCGCCTTTTAAAACGGGTGCGAGATTTTGCTCAGGTAAAAAAAGTTGGGGAAATTACTAAACCTGTTGCGGTGGAAGCTTTGGAAGTCTTCGGTGTAGATCCAATGGGTTTGGATTGGGCAGATCGGTTGATGCTGACCGTCATGATAGAACAATTTAATGGGGGACCTGTAGGCTTGGAAGCGATCGCCGCCGCCACAGGGGAAGATGCCCAAACGATTGAAGATGTCTATGAGCCGTATTTATTGCAGATTGGCTATTTGCACCGAACGCCTCGCGGTCGCATTGCCACTCCCGCAGCCCGAAAGCACTTAGGATATGATTCGTCATTATTCTAAGGATAATAAGCTAAAGACAAATGACGAATACAGCAGTAGTAGGATGGGCATTGCCCAGGAATTAGCTTTCTGCTGGGCAGCGCCTATGCTACCAAAATCTAAAAGCCAAGATAATATGATTCGTTGGATTCTGACTTTACTGAGTGTTCTGTTTATTACTGTTTCAACTGGGTTCGTGAATGTGCCGCTAGCGATCGCCCAAGAACAACCTTCCACTTACACGGAAACTGAGTTGCAGGAAGGAGACGAACTAGCGGCTAAAGCATTTACTGCGACAAATGCCGGTGATTTTGTTACGGCTGAAGGGCTTTGGACACAACTGATTGAGCGATTTCCCGCTAATCCGGCTATTTGGAGCAATCGGGGAAATTCCAAGGTAAGCCAGAATAAATTGTCAGAGGCGATCGCTGACTTCAATAAATCTATTGAACTCGCCCCGAACGCCACCGATCCCTATCTGAATCGCGGTACGGCATTAGAAGGACAGGGAAAATATTTGGAAGCGATCGCTGATTACAATCGGGTGCTGGAAATCGATCCCAAGGATGCAATGGCTTACAACAACCGAGGAAATGCCAAGGCAGGATTGGGTGAGTGGGAGGAAGCGATCGCTGACTACAAAAAAGCAGCCGATCTCGCTCCTAATTTTGCGTTTGCCAGAGCCAATTATGCGATCGCGCTGTATCAAATGGGCGAACAAAAAGAAGCGATTCGCACTATGAAGAATATTGTTCGTAAATATCCCCAGTTTCCTGATATGCGAGCTGCCCTTACCGCTGCTCTCTGGGAACAGGGAAATCGGGGTGAAGCCGAAAGTAACTGGGTTGCGGTTGTCGGAATCGATCGTCGCTATAAAGATATTGACTGGGTGAAAAATGTCCGCCGTTGGCCTCCAGTTATGGTTGCCGCCTTAGAGAAATTTCTGAGTATACAATAAAGGCGATTGCAATTAGCGCCAAGGTTTGTGCCACAAATATCAGAAAACCGCCTTCTTTAAGAAAGCGGTTTTTTGATTGAGGAATTTTCCGTATAGAGTTTCTGTATAGAGATAGCGATCGCGTTTAGTGAGAAAGGGCGATCGCGGTTTTGATTCACTTCTAGGGATGACCTGGAAGCAAATCAAAACTTTTCTACAGTTCCAAGGTAATCTGCTTTGCCACGGTTCCCCCTCACCCTACCAGGTAAAAAAGAATCACCCATTCAGGTTAGCGATCGCCTTTTCTAACAATCGATAGACGCCGGAGGAGTCATCACAAAAAACAAAAGCTCGAAGAAAGAACTTTTACCTTTTGTCTTTCTACCCAATCCCCCCCATGACTGGGTGGAAGTAAAAAGCCAACGCCAAAATTGCATAAGCAGCCAATAGCAGCGTACCTTCTAACCAGTTCGACTTGCCATCAGAACTAATCGAATTGGCAATGAGTACCGACACCGCTACTGCTACCAATTCAAAGGGGTTGAAGTCCAAATCCATCGGTTTGTGCAACGCCCAACCTGTCAGAACGAGAACCGGAGCCACAAATAAGGCAATTTGCAAGCTAGAACCCACCGCCACTGAGATAGAAAGATCCATCTTATTTTTCATCGCTACGGTGACAGCGGTGGCGTGTTCGGCAGCATTGCCAATAATCGGAACCAGGATCACCCCTGTAAACAGCGCCGTCAGACCCAGTTGGGAGGTGGCTTCTTCCAAGGAGGAAACCAATAGTTCCGACTCCGCCGCAACCAGTAGTGTTGCGCCTAATAGCACTCCAATCCATAGGGGCAGGTTAACTTTATGTTCGGGATCTTCTGGAGCGAGATTTGACTCAGCTAACTCAGTGAGTATCTCCTGTTCTGCCACACCCGCATCGTAGAGATAGCTGTGGGTCTTCATCGAAAATAGCAGCGTCAACCCATAGACTCCGATTAACACTACGGCAACGGCGACCGAAAGTTGCTGGACGATGGCTTCATCAATCCCGGTGGAGGTATAGTCCATCGCGGTTGGTAACAGCATTGCAATCACTGCTAGGTTCATTGCCGAGGCATTTACCCCTGCCACCATTGGCTGAAATTCCTGCTCTTTGAAGCGCAAGCCCCCCAATAGCATGGAAAAGCCCATGACCAGGAGTAAGTTGCTGATAATAGAGCCGGTGATACTCGCTTTGACGACATCCACCAGCCCCGCGTTGAGGGCAACGAGGGAGATAATTAGTTCGGTGGCGTTGCCAAAAGTAGCATTCAGCAGTCCTCCCAAGGAGGGGCCAAGAACAACCGCGATTTCCTCTGTGGCGGTGCCCATCCAAGCGGCAAGGGGAATGATCCCCAGACAAGCGGTGATGAAGACGACTGACGATCCCCATTCCAGAAAGTGGGCCGTAATGGAAATAGGGATAAACAACAAAAGAATGGAAAAAAGCGTGTTTAGAGACAGCATCCAAATTATTCGTATTTAGCTCGTGTCTAGGATAGCCGCTTGTTGAGTGTTCTGGCTTCTTTCAGTCTTTGAGTATGTAACAGAATATTTCTTTAGATGCAGGATTCCTTAAGCAAAGTTAATTTACTATTCATTTGCATGAAGTTAGTGTTCCAAGCATGGCAGCATTACGCTTGAATCATGTAAGTAACAAGTAACTATCCTGGCTTTTCAATTTTGTTCATTGACCGTTACCGGCATGGGGCACAGGCAGTTGCTCATCGGTACGGGCAAAATAATTGGATGTTAAACCGATTGCTTTGATCCCCCCATTTAAGGAGAGAAGGCTTCGCCCCCAAGAGTCTTTACCATGTTTGGGTGGTGAGTCTTCGCCTTCTCCAGATGGACTGATTTAACTTGCTGTTTCCCTGGCGTTCAAGTAAACGCGGGGATGCTCAGTCTATCTAGATAAGTTATTGACCCTAATTTTTTACTAATTTTGGATGCGATCCTATGACTTCTGCTGCTGAAAGACCAGCTTCACAGTATTCTGCTGAGGGAACAGCAAACACCAGTGTAGCAACCGATCCCCTGCAAACGGCTACCGGCGTTTATGTTACGGTTCACGGTCATTTTTACCAACCGCCCCGCGAAAACCCTTATTTAGATGCGATTGAACGGCAGCCGAGTGCGTCTCCGTTCCATGACTGGAATGAGCGGATTCACCATGAATGCTATCGCCCGAATGCCTTTGCCAGAGTGCTAAATGACCGGGGCGAAGTCGTGGGGATCGTGAATAACTATGAGTATTTCAGCTTTAATATTGGTCCCACATTGATGTCGTGGCTGGAACGCTACGACGTGGAGGTATATCAGCGAATTCTGGAAGCGGATCGCAAAAGTAGCGATCGCCTAAACGGACACGGCAATGCGATCGCGCAAGTTTACAATCACATCATCATGCCGCTTGCCAACGAGCGGGATAAGTACACCCAAATCCGCTGGGGTAAAGAAGACTTCCGCTCCCGGTTCGGGCGAGATCCCGAAGGAATGTGGCTGGCTGAGACTGCCGTAGACTATGCAACTTTAGAAGCATTAGTTGCAGAAGGAATTAAATTCATTGTTTTAGCACCTTCTCAAGCTGAACGTTGCCGCCCGATCCCCACAGACGAGCAGCCCGTGACCCAGTGGTTGGAAGTGGGCGGTTCTCAGATCGATCCCACCCGTCCCTATCGCTGTTATCTGAAACCCACACTCAGCACGCAAGATTCACCCCTCAGTGCTGAGTATTCATTCCCCACCAATCAAACCTCCGATACCCCTTACATCGATATCTTTTTCTACGATGGCCCGATTTCGCGGGACATGGGATTTAACGATGTACTGGGCTGGGCGGGTACGCTAGCTGGGCGCATCGGTTCAGCAGTGCGCGGGGATCGCCGGACTTCGCAGCTCATCTCTGTTGGCACAGATGGCGAAACCTTTGGACACCACAAAAGCGGTACAGAGAAAACCTTAGCCTTCGCCTTTGTAGACGAGTTTCCCCGGCGCGGCTGGACTGTCACCAACTATGCCCATTACCTGAGTCTGAATCCTCCCACCTGGGAAGTGGAACTGAAGCCAGTCACGGCTTGGAGTTGCGCTCACGGAGTGAATCGATGGCAGGATGATTGCGGTTGCGGTGGCGAAGGTGGCGTTTGGCATCAGAAATGGCGGCGTCCCCTGCGGAATGCCCTAGATTGGTTGCGGGATCAGTTAAGCAAAGTTTATGAAGAAACGGGTCGCCAGTTCTTCCGCGATCCCTGGGCTACACGAGATGAATATATCCACGTAATTCGCGATCGCTCTCCTGCTAATGTAGAGCGCTTCCTCGCCCGCCATCGCACCCGCAAACTAACACCATCAGAACAAGTAGACGCCCTGCGCCTATTAGAGATGCAGCGCCATAGTCTGCTGATGTACACCAGTTGCGGCTGGTTCTTTGAAGAACTCTCAAGACCCGAAGGAACGCAGATTCTCCGCTACGCTGCTAGAGCCTTAGAACTTGCCGGTGATGTCTCTGGTGTGCAGTTGGAAAAAGGATTTATCAAACGCCTCTCCCAAGCTCCCAGTAATGTTGATTTATTCAAGCACGGAGCTGAGGTGTATCGGCAGCTGGTAGTCAGTGCCCAGATTGGTATAGAGCAAGTGGCAGCGCACTATGCCATCAGTTCCCTATTCACTACCTATCCCCAACAACAGCGGGTCTACTGTTACGATGCCCATCAGTTGGATTACCAGATGCAACGCATGGGATCGCTGACTCTAGCGGTGGGGCAACTGCGACTAACTTCAGAAATTACCTGGGAAAGTACTCATTTAGTCTTTGCCGTTCTTCATTTGGGCGGCTGGGATTTCCATTGCTGCATTCAACCATTTGGCGGTCGCCGCACTTATAGCCAGATGAAGGAAAAGCTGTTTGCGGCGCTGCAACAGGCTAGTGCTGCTCACGCGATCCTGGCGATGTCCCAACTATTTGGGGGTAATTCATTCAATTTGCAGAAATTATTTGCTGAAGAACGGCACCGGATTATGCGGCTGCTCAGTCAGAAAACTTTAACGCGCCTAGACCAGCTTTATACGCAGGTTTACCGGGATAACTACGGCATCTTGATGGCGTTCCAGCGCGATGAGCTGCCCGTTCCGCAAGAGTTGCAAGTAGCCGCAGAAGTGGCAATTTCTAACCGCGCCCGGATGTCTCTACGGGCACTGGAGCAAGAAAACGGTGAACCCCAGCAAGGTTTGAATCAGCTGGCAGAACTGGAAGCGATCGCGAAAGAAGCGAATCAACTGCGCTGTCAGTTGAATATCCCCGATGCCAAGCAAACTTTAGAGCAGTTGATCTTGCGATCGCTCTGGAAGCTTCTGCACGACTCTAACCCAGCCACTCTAGAAGCAGATATCCAACGCTTAGAGCGGATGATTTCTGTAGGCAATCAGCTACACCTCGGCTTATCTTTGCATCGCCCTCAAGAACTCTACTTTAGCTGTCTCCACAGCCAAATTGTGCCTCTGCTGGAGTCAGAAACTAACGGCAATTCGTCTCAGCTACGTCAGTTGCTATTACTCGGTCAAAAGCTAGCTGTAGATGTCAGTCCCTGGTTGAACCAACTGTCATAAATGTCACGGGTAATGGGGAATTGTCCGACGAATCACCCATTACCTGAATCGATTAGCTGCTCTCAAATATTAAGGGGTAGGTTTTGTAACCTACCCCTTAATATTTACACTTGAAGCGTTTCACCCATTATTTCAGATTCAAAAGGGTGTATCCTCTACGCGATTAGATGCGATCGCGATCGGTGCGGATGTTTTGATCCCGAATGGGCAGATCGTTACTATTCACATCCAGTTCTTCTCGACGAAGCTGTTCTTCAGCATTAACCGTTTCACGATCTACTTCTTTTCTGATTCTGACTTCCTCACGTACAAAAGCTTCCTTTTGAATGTTAGGAGTTTCTTCGTAGATTTCCACCCGTGCAGCTTCCCCTTCCTGGAAGGCAGCTTCGCCCGGAGTAACAGCTCTTCCCGCATCTGCTGGAGTCACGCGCTCAACGATCACTCGCTCCCTTTCAATGGGGACTGAAACTCGCGCTGTCTCAGTTTCAACGTGTTTACCAACCGCTACCTCGCCTGTTTTCTGGCGGGTTTTATTAGCAATCAACCGTTCTTCGTACAACTTGAGGGTTTGATGATCCCGATCGTTCATATCGTACAAAGATGGCTCTTGCTGATAATTGTAGCGATCGCGATCGTAAGCTTCGTAATTATCCTCAACAGGTACAGCACCTGCCATCGGAGCGGCGTAACTAGGTTCCACAACAGGTGCCCCCAAAGGTGTAGATGCATCTAAAGGTGTTGCTGTGTTTATCGGTGCCGATGTTTCCACAGATGGCTCTACCGCCGAGTTGCGATAAACTCCTCTCACCTGCTCCTCGTAATCGTAATCAACCTTGAGCTCGTCGCCAAATTCCGGTAAATTTTCTACTTGCTCTTTGGTAAGCCCAACAGCGTAGACGTGCCGATTATCATAGTCGATCCGAGAACGACCCACTGGTAGCAATACTTGCTTACCGAAAACCCAGAAGCCTGTATCAACAACTAAATAGCGGAAACGCCCCGATTCATCAACTAAGATATTTTTGACGCTACCAACCTTGTCATCGCTGATATCTGAATAGACGTCAAATCCCTTAACGTCTTCACCGCCAAAAGTGTCTTGATAGTCTGTGTCGAAATCTTCAAGCTTGTATAAAACCATGCTTTTCTTTTCCTCCAAATTTCTTGTGTATTTCTATATGTATCTATGCTAAAAGTCTCTACGCTGGCTCCATCTGGCTAGCGACTGACTTCAATAAATTCAATACATAAGCCCTAAAGAGGATGCACAATTATGAAGCATTCGCTCAGATTTTGTCAGTTAATTATTAAGTAGAAATAAAAATAAGTTTTTTTTACAAATGATTACCAATTATCTTTGTATATTTGCTATAACAAGCAGCAAGTTTTGATTTTCTATCTCCCCGCAGACAGGTATGTATATATTTCAATGGATAGATATAGAATTTAATTAATAAACTCTTCAAAAGATTAAATTATTCTTAACCTAAGAGAAGCATCTAACATTTTTTGAATGAGATGAATTGCTCCTGCAATCTTAGATTCAATATTTTGTAAAACTAATAGACTGCTTCTGAGCTTTCCTTGGCCTTCTTTGCGCCTAAAGCGGAGATTGTGTACGTCAGCATCGCTTACGAAGTTTTTTTATTTCACAAGTCGAATAAGGTTGCTACAGCAGTTCTAAATGATTCCCGAAGGCAAGATACCCAACTTCTAAGAAGTTGGGTATCTCAAGCCCTGAATTATCACAACTTGAGTAGGATTGCTGTATCTTGTGAACTTAATTGAGGTTGTAGTCGATCTTTGCAGATTAAAACTTACGCAATTTACTAGCCTTGGTGCCCCTGATATTTTAAGATTTGTAAATTTATTTAAGCCTGCTCGCCTATAAATTTTTTCTATCTTTGGTAGTAGTAGAAAATCTCGCTACATCTATTAAGTATAAGTACCTAAGATTCAATTGTTGAGCTGCTCCTTGAAATATCTTGACACGGTCTCTAGAAGAGCGCTTACATAGCGCTTACGCTCTAGTAGCAGAGTACCCTAACTGGGCAGTTCAACAGCGCATCCGTGGAAGTACAGAGTTTGCAAAAACACTTTCTGGAGATTCCGTAATCTAACCCAAGCAAATTTGTAGTAATCTTTGGCAAGGTAATATTAACCAAGCAGATGTCACCATAGATAGATGCACGGTGCCCCTGTTTTGTACTACTGCTATCTGGAATTTTCAAACTATGGCTCCCCAAAACGGCAAGATTCGGTTCCCTCTGTGGCAGTTTCTCAATCAGCCCCTGTTTAGTTCCAAAACTAAATTAGTGCTCAATCCCCGCCGCTTCTCGTATTGTTACAGAATTCACCTTTTGGAACGCTGCTGGGTTAAAGATTACCAGCCAGGAAACCGCCGTCAGCACTAAACCGCCAAATTGCATTCAGTTGTCAGGAGCCAAGTTGAGACTGACCACCACAAGGTCTCTACAGAATCCAGGAGCCAGAATCTATCCTCAGTCTGACCCCTGGATTCTAAATAAGGCGAAAATTGTTATTTTAATTTATTAAGTTTAAACGCACTTCAGGTTCTAAGTGACGCCGCTGAACAGAGAAAATTGACTTTTGCTCGATCCGGAATCTAGTTCCCGCTTGCCGAATACTTTACTCAGATAGCTCAAACAGCCTGCGAATTCACCGTCAGTTATGGGTGAAAAGCCCCTGTAACCGTCGTGGGGAGCCGTTTTAGGCTCTCAGGAATGCACGCTCGCGAGCGATCGCATAAGTTTGGTTTTCCTCAAGCACGCTCGACAAGAAAAGTCATGGCATTACAATCGGCATATGGTAGCGGTATTACCGAAAGCCCAACCATTGAAATTTCTCAGGAAGTATTACGGTCTATCCTTAGCCGGATAGAATCTGAACTCCATAGCAGCGAAGTCTACAATCGTGCCTTGGCTGGGTTACAGACAATCTTGGGAGAAGCTGCTGGGAGTGCCCAGATTATGGTTAAGGCAGTAGGGAGAGAAGCCATCCGGCTAGCGTTCCAGCAGTTTGCGAAAACTTATAAGGTTGTCCCAGTCACATCTCCAGAAATTGGTAACAATCAACAAGAGCCGCAAGCCAGCACTCAGCCTCAAGAGTCATCAGTCCATAGCGAACAGTCATCCGTTAATCACCCAGAATCAACGACGAATGACTTAACTTTAACGAATGACCAAGGACGCAGTATGAATGCCTCACCTGCCGATTTAGTAGACATTACGCCACTGCCTCTGCCAACCAGACCAGATCCGGTTTTTCCCAAACCACTCAAAAAGCTCTCTAAGGCGGAACTGGCAGCGCAAATCGCAGATGAGCAACGGCAAGAGTGCCTGCGTCAAATTGGTCAGCAATTAGGGCAAGCACGTCATGCACAGGCAATGACTCTGCGGCAACTTCACAATCAAACACTCGTGCCGCTTCATCACATTCAGGCTTTGGAAGTCGGTTGCTTCGAGCATTTGCCTGAGGATATCTATGTCCGAGGTTTTATTCGCCGGATGGGGGTCGCCTTGGGGTTAGATGGTGCTGCAATGGCTGCTTCCTTACCCGCGCCCGATCCTGCAAAATCTGTACTGCCTTCTTGGTACCGACCGAAATCAGTGCCTGGGTTTGGATTTCAGCTCAATACAGTTCATTTGTATGTGGGCTATGCTGCGCTAGTGGCAGGGGCAGTGGGGGGACTCGCGTTGATGTCAAACCATTCACAATCATCAGCGTCTGCTGATTCTCCACCGGATGTTCCTAACAACTCATCTGCTTCTGAGTCGCATCGTCCTGTGAAACCTGCTGCGAAACCCGGTTTAAAGGCGGGTCAGAAAGGAGTGGCGGTTGGGGCTGATATTGCTCCGCCTGAAGCAATTAGTCGTAATTAGTCATTTGTTATTAGTTATTGGCAGAAAAAACAACTGACTGCTGACTAACTAATGACAAGATTATCTCGATGGACGACGG
Organism: Trichocoleus sp. ST-U2; assembly: GCF_039961875.1. Taxonomy (NCBI): domain Bacteria; kingdom Bacillati; phylum Cyanobacteriota; class Cyanophyceae; order Leptolyngbyales; family Trichocoleusaceae; genus Trichocoleus; species Trichocoleus sp. ST-U2. The sequence continues at coordinate 30,051 of NZ_JAMPJY010000041.1, forward strand.
TTTCTGCACCGGCGTAGCCTAAAATGGCAGGAATTTCTTCGGAACGGCGTCCACTAATTTGCTGTAGCTCGTCGCTGCTGTAGTTCACCAGCCCTCTAGCTATTTCCCGTCCTTGAGGGTCGCATAACTGCACAGCGTCTGACGCCTGGAAGTCTCCCTCGACGAGGGTAATCCCAGCAGCTAAGAGGGATTTTCCTGCCTGACTAATTGCCGCGATCGCTCCCTTATCCAGATATAGCTTCCCAGCGGGAATCAACCCGTGGGCAATCCAGCGCTTACGGGCATTGCCCATCGTGTCGCGGGGTTCAAACTGAGTACCGAGGGGTTCTCCTTGCAAGATTTTTTGGATGTTGCGGGGAAATCGCCCTTCGGTGATGACTGTCCGAACTCCGGCGCTGGTAGCGATGCGGGCGGCAGTAATTTTTGTAACCATGCCACCTGTGCCCCATTGAGAGCCGCGATCGCCTGTTTGCACTTGTAATTCTTCCAGCTCATCAATGTGGTTTACTAGAGCGATCGGCTGAGCATCCGGAACTTGACGCGGATCGGCGGAGTACAGTCGGTCTACATCGGTCATTAAAAATAGCCAATCCGCCTCTATCAAGCTGGCGACTAGGGCTGAAAGCGTATCATTATCCCCAAATTTCAGTTCCTCTACGGCTACGGTGTCATTTTCATTCACCACGGGGATGACGCCCAACCGCAACAGTTCCCGAAAGGTGTTGGAGGCGTTGATATAAGCTGAGCGTTCTTTGAAGCTACTGCGAGTCAGGAGAACCTGGGCAATGGGTTGTTCTAAGGTTGTAAAAAAGTCATCGTATACGCGCATCAGGCGTCCCTGACCGACTGCTGCCACTGCTTGTTTGAGTGCTAGGGTGCGCGGACGTTGCACGAGTCCCAAGCGGGCGCAACCCACTCCGACAGCACCCGAAGAAACTAGCACCACTTTATGACCTTGCCGCCGTAAATCTGTGAGGGTTTCTACTAAGGCAGCGATAGTGGAAAGAGCCAGATGACCTGTTTCAGGCGATGTCAGGCTGGAAGTACCAATTTTGATGACAAGGGTTTGACTCACAAAAGAGAGGGGGCGCAGGGGAGTAGAGGGGAGGGGGAACAGATTGTCCAGACGCGATAAATCGCATCTGATTTATCGCGTCTGGAGGCTGGGAATTGGCAATGAGTGATTAGCTTCAGCCGATTTCCCATTCCAAATTGTAAAACGCCAGCTCCTCCATCGGGGAACTGACGCTTCACACAGGTATTCACGGGGATTAATGTTTAGGGTCTTTATATTGGCTGACCCCATTTGAACCATATGTATAATGCCAGGGATTTTTGACAATCGAGAATCTCATAATTATTTCTTTATATTTTGGTTTTTCAGGATTTGTCTGGATTTTTTAAGTTTTGTTGCTTTGCGGTGAACGAGACGCCCAAGGCTTGGGACACCCAGACTTCAAAGGTACGGACTGGATAAGAGCGCACGGCAAGCGCTGGGTCAAGCATCGGCTCGACGAGAATGGTAAACATACCGAGTCGGTTGCCTGCTAAAACGTCTGTAAATAAGCGATCGCCCACCATTCCTACTTGTTCGACAGGAAGGTTCATCGCGGTGACAGCCTGCCGCAGCTTGCGCCGCGATGGCTTAGCAGCGCTGGTAATGTAAGGCAAATTTAACGAGCGAGCGATGCCACTAATTCGGTTTTCGCTCAAGTTATTACTCACCAGCCATAGCGTCGCCACCTGTCTAATTTCCTTCACCCATTCCACGAGTTCTTCAGACGCCTCGGCTGCTTTTAGGGGTACCAGCGTGTCATCGACATCCAAGACTAAACCTTTGAGATGATATTGCTGGAGAAGATCGGGGGTCAGACTCACAATAGGTCTGCCCAGAATTAAGTCAGGCTGTAACCGTGTTACCCAGGACATAAGCAGTTTTTAATTGTAAGTGTGAGTTGTTAGGAGAACTCCCAGGTAAGAGCTTTTTCAACCCGGCAAAGTTATCAATGGGATTGCTAGTAGTTGCAAGTCCAACTTCCCCGATCTTAATTAGACTGATTGGCAGCTTGGCGACTAGACCAATCTAGGTACTGTTGTTAGCGGCTTTGTTGCCGTTGTTGGCGAATCGCGTTTGTAGCGGCTTGGTGTTCTTGTAGCGTCCGACTAAACACATGGGTGCCATCGTAGCGAGCCACAAAAAAGAGGTAGTCTGTTTTTTCAGGATTGAGAGTGGCTTTGAGACTTCCTAAGCCAGGGCTGGCGATGGGAGTTGGGGGCAATCCTGCGTTGAGATAAGTATTGTACGGGGAGGCTGTCCTCACCTGAGCCAAAGTTAAGGGCTGATCCGCTGTTTGCCGAATGCCGAGTCCATACTCAACTGTTGGATCGGATTCCAGTCTCATCCCTTTCTGAAGGCGTTGTGTAAACACACCAGCAATCTGAGGGCGTTCGACCGGAATCACTGCCTCTTTTTCGACAATACTAGCCAATGTCACCCATTGAAGAAGAGGTATCTGGGTTTTGTTTGGCGCTTGTTGATAGATGGGGAGTGCCACCTGTTCAAAGCGATCTAGCATTTGTTTGATGATGGCTTGGGGGGTGATGCGATCGCTATTTAGCTTGTAGGTATCCGGGTACAAAAAACCTTCTAAATAAGGCAAATCCGCAGGTAGCCAAGGATACTGGTCTTTGGGAATCTGAGTGGCGGCAGTGAGAAATTCTTCGCTTTTGAAAAATCCCTGAGATTCAAAGTAAGCCGCCATTTGCTGAAGCGACCATCCTTCAGGGATTGTGAAGGAAAGCTGCACGACATCGCCCGTCCAAATTTTATCAGCGATCGCTGGCAGCGGCTGGGTGGGTGACAACTGGTAAGTCCCAGCTTTAAACCCACCCGGTCGCTTTTGCAAGTCCAACCAAAACGTCCATAGCTTCCAAGCATCAGCGGAGCGAATCAACCCTGCTGCTTCTAGATCGCGCCCTATCTGCTGCGCCGAGGTTCCTTGAGGAATCCGGATTAGCACTGATGTATCTTTTCCAGCATTCGCTGACGGTTGAGTTTCGGCAACGGGGGGCGCACTCGCCCAGCTCCACCACGCCCAACCCTGCCATGCACAGAGTCCAAGCGTTGCTGGGATTAAGGCGAGATAAAACGTCCATTTGGAGATGCGTTGGATTGCTTTCATCTTGATTGCGGGTAACAACCGCTGTCATGGAATTAAGAAGGCAAAATTAAAAATTAAAAAAAGAAAATTCTTCATATTTAATTTTCAATTTCTAATTTTTAATTCTTTACCTATTCCATTTCATCAAATAGCTGATCTTCCAGCAGCGGTTGCACTTTTTTAAATTCCTCAGGGGAAAGTAGCACTGGTTCACCCGCACTATTAATCCGCGCAAACAGTAGCAGCGGATCTAGAGGCGTGTATATTGTGTATTCTTGTTCTTTGTGATAAAAGCTGGCTAGAAACTGAAATTCCTCTGGTTCGAGCTGAGTATCGTCATCTTCGATTTCCAAGGTGAGGATTTCTTCCTCTTCAACCGCAGGCAGTTCACCGGCAACAGTCAGAGCAAATGCGGTTCGCTTTAAGGCGAGATTCCGCTCTGCCAGGACTGCTTGAGCCGTGGGAAAAACTTCGTCAATTTCGGCGTCGTCTTCGACTAAGGTGGCTTCTTCCTCCTCCTTCTCCTCGTCCCACGCCACAATTTCTACAGGTGAATCTACCGGCAGGAGGATGACGTATTCTTCACCATCTACTTCTATTGAATGCTCAATGTAACAACTAAGCGATCGCCCGGATTCATCCGTCAACGAGACGGTTTGGACGGAAGACCCATTCTCTTCAGGGGGTTGGGATGAGAACATTGCAGATATGCTGCTATCAACGTGAGATTGTGGACTAAAAAACTCCAACCCCAAAGTTTGCACACCGTGGGGAAGTAGCTTGCAAAAATCAGGATATCACGGCATAAGAGTTGTAGAGACGCCATACGTCAAGGAGGGACAATTTATCAATTGTCCCTCCTTGAGTTGAAAGATTCTTCCAAGCAATAGATTGGGTTACTGACAGACAAACACCTTCGCTTCGTACTCTGGCAAGTCAACTAGAGAGCCATCCTCTCCAGCTTCGATGCGGGAGTTATTCATCCAATCCTGCCACGTCCCAGAGGATGGGAAGTTAGAAATGCGATACCCTGACAGAGACTTATCTGAGAAATTCGCCACAACGACAACGCGGGAACCTTGTTCGTTCCAGCGGCAGTATGCCAACACTTTTGCCTCTGGATTTTCGTGAAAAAACTCAATGTTATCGCTAGAAAGAGCTGGATTTTCTTTCCGGAGAGCGATTAATCTTTTGTAATACTCAAACAAATCTTGATTTAAGTCTTGTGACAACAAAGGCCAAGCAATTTTCTTTGGCTGAGTCACGTTTTCACTTTTGCGCTGGTATTCTCCAAACTCTTCTCCCATCCAGAGCATTGGCACACCTACCGCCGTCATTAACAAAACAGCTCCTAACTTCGCTCTGCCAAATGCGGCTTTGTCAAAAATCCCGCGCTCGCCTAATTCTCTCATCAAACGTTGGCGGTCGTGAGTTGCCAAATAATTCACTACATTCGTAGCAGCCGTATAACCCTGCCTTCTGGGATCTAAAACTTCCTTCAGTTTTTCTAATTCAAACATTTCGCCACAAATATGTGGAAGCACAAAGTAGCGAAAACTTTCATGCCAACAACCATCCAGCGGACCTTCTGGATAAACTACGGTTTTGGTATCGGGAATATGTTCGGCAATGTTGTAGAACGGCTTAAGAGCAGTATTTTTCTTGGCTTGCTTCGCAAGCCAATCCAAAAATTCATAATTTGCCAATTGGCGCACGGCATCAAAGCGAATCCCATCAATGTGATATTCCTGAACCCAGAAACGCACCACATCTCCGACGTATTTCCAAGCAGGCTTAACATCCAACTTTTCGTCGTAGTTGTCGTAGTTAAATTCTGGTCCCCAGTAATTACCTGGGTCTTCTGGATAATGCATATGCTCGTAGTACCAGTAATTCCGGTCAATCAGCATTAACGGGCATTCTTCATCTGTGTGGTTATAAATCCCATCCATGAAAACGCGAATGCCGCGACCATGACACTCGTCAATAAACCGCTTCAAATCTTCTGTGGAGCCGTAACTGGATTCTGTAGCGAAGTAGTGGCGGACTGTATAGCCCCAATTGTAATCACCGGGATACTCATTTACTGGCATCAATTCGATGGCATTAATTCCGAGTTCGCTCAAATGATCTAACTTAGCGATCGCGTCTTGGTATTTGCCTCGCTGGTGTGGGTCATCTTCACCACCGGAAAAATCTGCAACGTGCATTTCATAGATGACTAATTCGTGATTGTCTGGCAAGAGCGTATCGTCATGCTGCCAAACGTAAGTATCAACAATTCGCTTCCCATCTTTGATCCGCGCGACACTGTGGCCTCTTGCTTCATCAACGTCTGTAGCGTATGGGTCGATTACATCCACCCATTGATCGGGTTCAAATTTTGGGCTTTTCGATTGAACTCGAAATTTATATTGATAAATGCCATCCTCCAAGTCTACCTGGGTTCGGAAATAGCCATCCTTACCTTTTTCCATTGGAATGTTTTTCCAGTTAGAAAAAGAGCCGATTAACGCCGCTCCTTGGTTGCGAGGAGCGAATAAATTGAATTCGACTGCTGCCATAAAACCTTTTAATGAAGTAGATTCGCTTACTTAGTTGACCAATGGTTCTTTGCAAACATTTTTGAAGCCTGCATTTATAATTTTAAAGTTTAGTAATAAATTATACTGAATTATCCATCTTGAGAAATAGCAGAACATTAATAAAGTTTGTATCTTCAAAAACAAAATTAACTAACTTCCGGATTTTTATATCTGGAGTAGTAGATAAAAACTTTTTTCTAAACTTTAAGAGATAGGTTTAAAAAGACTGCAAATAAGGCTAGCGAGAGATGTCAATTCAGAAATGAATAGGGAAGATCGGGTCATAAATAACAGCTCAAAGGAGCTGAAGATGAGTACATTACAATGGATTCCCCTACTTTCTACTCTTAGTCTCGGTCTTGCATTTATCATGCTTGCTTACTGCTTTGCAGCAGTTACTATCTAGTTTTTCCTAGAAAGAGATTGTCTGATTAATCAATTATTTCTAAGTTGAATTAAGGAGTTTCAAATGTTGAAACAAATGTGTTGGTTGCCAGCGATGGGAGTCAGTGGAGAAAAGTTGTTGCATTTACGAACTGCACCCAATCAACCGTGGCGACCTTATACGGCTTTTCCCGAATATGCTGTACCAGACTATCCAGTTCCAGGCGGTTCTAAGGGTTGGGCAACCTACCAAAAATTAAGATGCGAAGGTTGGGCTTTAGCACCCAGTACGCAGAGTCAGCAACTGAAAACTGCTTAAAATTCTCCACTGATTTTTAGGCAATGTATCTAATAGAGTTGTTGCTTCATTAGCCTTATGGGTTTCGGCTCTCACGTCTAGTAAGGGTTGAAACTTCGCTTCTTAAAAAACAAGGCTCTCATCAATACTTATTTTAGGAAATAATTGTTTTCCTAAACCTATCCATTTAATACCGTTCGAGTTGTGAGGCAGTATATTAACGAATAATTCAATTCCCCAATCCACGCTGCGCCATAGCAGAGCATTAGCGCAGCGGCTAACGGGGAGTAAAACGAGACTGGCAGGTTCACTGTATAGACACAGTAGTTTTTTGCTTTTTTAAGGGCGGCAAAGAGAAGCTACTGTTCAAGGCTTTAGGAAGTTTCGATTACTGCCAAACTAATACTTTGGCTTCGTAACTTCCTAAGTCGAGCTGGATGCCATCCTCCCCTGCTTCGACATCATAATCGCCAGTCCATTCGTGCCAGGTTCCTGCTTCGGGGAAGTTAGGAACGTGATAGCCTCCTAGGAAATTGTCAGAGAAGTTTGCAACAACGACAACACGAGAACCCTCGCCATTCCAGCGGCTGTAGGCTAATACCTTTGCTTCTGGATCTTCATGGATAAAGTCAATATTTTCGGTGTAGAGGGCATGATTATTTTTACGGAGATGAATCAAGCCTTTGATAAACTCAAACATCCCGCGATTGAGGTCATGACCTAAGAGCGTCCAATCAATTTTTGCTTGTTCAGTTGTTTTGTATTTATACTCTCCGAACTCTTCACCCATCCACAGCAGAGGTACGCCGACAGCGGTCATATTGATGACAGAACCTAACTTTCTCCGCTTAAATGCTTCTTCATCCAAAATGCCGCGATCGCCTAACTCAGCTAAAACATGATTGTGGTCGTGATTCGTCAGGTAATTCACAACATTCGTAGCACCCATGAAGCCTTGCCGCTTGCAGTCAATGGCATCCTTGAGACGCTCTAAGTCAAAGGTATCGCCGCAGATATGTTCTAGAATGCAGTGATAGAAACTGTCATGCCAGCAGCCATCCATTGGTCCATCTACATTCGTAATGCTGGGGGTTTCAGGAATGTGTTCGGCAATATTGTAAAACGGCTTTGGCCCAGCTGCATTTTTTGCTTCCTGAACAATCCAGTGCATGAAATCGTAGTTGGCAATTTGTCTGGCTGCATCGTAGCGAATGCCATCAATGTGAAATTCCTGAATCCAGAAGCGCACGGTATCGCCAACAAACTTCCATGCAGGCTTAAGATCTAGATTTTCATCATAGTGTTCATAGTTAAACTCTGGCCCCCAGTTATTATCAGGGTCGCGCGGAGAATGATGGTACCAATAATCGTGGTCTATTTGTGTCAGTGGACTTTCTGCTTCTGAGTGGTTAAAAATTCCGTCCATAATGACGCGAATTCCACGACCATGACACTCATCAATTAGGTTTTTTAACCCTTCAGTTGTGCCATAACTGGATTCTGTAGCAAAGAAGTGACGAGGATTATAGCCCCAGCTATGGTCCCCTGGATACTCCTTCACTGGCATTAACTCAATGGCATTAACTCCTAACTCGCATAGGTAATCTAATTTTTCTACAACGTGTTCGTATTTGCCCCGGGCGTAGGGATCATCTTCACCACCGGAGAAGTCGCCAACGTGCAATTCGTAAATGACTAATTCGCGATCGCTTGGCAGTGGCTTATCGTCATGTTGCCAAACGTATGTATCCACAATCCGCTCACCATCTTTAATTCTCACAACACCGTTTTGGGTGGGATTATCAATATCGGTGGCGTAGGGGTCAACTACCTCTATCCATTGATCCGGTTCAAAGAACCAAGATTTGGATTGAACACGGAATTTGTATTGATAAACTCCATCTTCCAGTTCAACTGTGGTACGGAAATAACCATCATTACCTTTTTTCATTGGGATGCTTTCCCAGTTAGAAAAATCCCCAATTAAAGCAGCTCCATTGTTATAGGGAGCAAATAAATTAAATTCAATCGGAGTTGCCATAGAAGTGTTTGGAGTTTGATGAAAAAAATGCTTAGAGCAGTATTTTCTCCTTTTCATCCCGCTGAGGTATCGTTCTTGAGAAATAAAGTTGCCTCTGGTGCCCTAATTCCCAGGAGAGAAGTGGTAATGAATGCTAAAGGTAATTTAAGCTGAATTTCAGCGATTAATAGCGATTAATACCGAATTTAGCGTTATTGTTGCGATCGGTTGTAGAAAAAATTTACCTATTTCAGTTGGCTGAAATAGGGGAGAACCCTACCCCTGCGTCCCTTTGCAAGCGACTACTGTGTATACACATCTAGGCAAGAAGCTAAAGACCAACCGAGACACAGAGAATCAAACTGTCGCAGATCCTGAAAAAGAGTGGCAATTCCGGTAGTCCGTTGGCTCTACTAGCCGAGTCAACCGTCTAGTAGAGCAATTAAGTTGCCTAAGCCAACCTTAGGGGAGGACAAGGGTTCGTTGTTTTGGGATGGGGCTATTAAGTGACCATTAAGTGTGGGTGCAAGCTCTGTGAGGCAATACTGCTGGGAATCACAGAAGATGACTGTTGCTGATTGAGTGACATATTCAAGCCTTTGAGCAATTGAAGCAGACGCACAGCAGCAGACAACGCCAACACACACAGACGTTGAATGGCTGCTCCAGATTCGAGTTGGGTTGCTTCCTGATTCAACCGGCTTTGTTTGAGAGTGGCAAACAGTATATCTCTAGCGATCGCTATGGATAGAAATTAAGCTTTCACACAGGTAATTTGTACATCATGCAAACCATAAAACGAGCAAAATGCCGGATGCTCTGTTTATGCAGGCTAAAAACCCAAAATTTTCCCTAATTGTTCGCCTTTTAAAGCTGATAGCCAATCGCTCGCAGTTACAATGAAAATCATGAATAAAAATTAAGCTTTTTCTCATTTTTCCTGTTAACCTCCATCAATGAGCGCCACTCCATTGTCAGATGTGCTGTTGGCGGAATCATCCGCACCAACTTCTCCGGCTTCTCGTCTTACTAAAATTCTCAATCGACTCGAACCCTCACCCGAAAGCGTCGTCCTGCTGTTGGCTGTACTAATTGGCACCGGCACCGGGATGGGCGTTGTCACGTTTCACTATTTAATCGCTGTCATCCACAGCTTGATGCTGGAAGGGGTGATGGGGATAATTGGAGGCTGGGGTGCCTGGACTTTAGCTTGTATTCCCATTTTGGGAGGATTAATCGTTGGTTTAATGCGTCTTGCTTGGCCCGATTTTGGGCCGAATATTTCTTCGCTGATTGCTGCTGCCCAAGGCGTCCGAGAGTTGCTACCCCTGCGACCCGTCACCAAGATGGTAGCGGCTGCTGTTTCCCTCGGTAGTGGAGCCTCTTTAGGCCCAGAAGGGCCGAGCGTGGAAATTGGCGGCAATTTTGGAATGCTGCTCGGTCAAGTGCTGCAAGTCTCCAGAGAAAGGCAGCAGTTACTCTTGGGTGCTGGAGCAGCGGCGGGTCTGGCGGCTGGTTTTAATGCCCCGATTGCCGGGGTTTTCTTTGCCTTAGAGGTGGTCTTGGGAACCACCTTTGCAACTTCAGCGGTTAGCGTCGTATTGCTGGCAGCAGTTGTGGCGTCTTTAATTGCTCAGATTGGTTTGGGTGCCCAACCAGCTTTTACGCTGCCCGTCTATGAAGTCCGTAGTCCTCTAGAATTACCGCTTTATCTGGGATTGGGGGTATTAGCAAGTTTGGTGTCGCTGACTTATACCCAGTCGATTCAACTGGCTCGAAGTTTCTTTCGGGGACAGATTGCCGGTTTTGAGTGGCTGGGAAAGATACCGCGATCGCTTTGTCCGATAATTGGCGGTGCCTGTTTGGGCTTGGTTGCTTTGCAGTGGCCCCAAATTCTGGGCATCGGTTACGAAACGATTGCCGCCATGCTTCAGGATGTGGATTTTCCGTTAGGCTTACTCCTCGTCCTACTAGTGGTCAAGCTGATCGTGACGGCGATTAGTCTGGGTAGCGGTTTGGTGGGGGGTATCTTTGCCCCTGCCATGTTCCTCGGTGCTTCTTTGGGGGCAGCGTATGGAAAAATTCTGGCAGCGATGCTTCCAGGCGCACCGATTCAGATTGCCGCACCTCCGGCTTACGCAATGGTGGGAATGGCAGCCGTTCTTGCTGGCAGCGCTAGGGCACCCCTGACAGCGATACTGTTAATGTTTGAGCTAACGCGCGACTACCGGATTGTTTTGCCGCTGATGGCAGCAGTCGGTTTGAGCATTTGGCTGGTGGAGCGCTTTAAGTCAGCGCCAACGAAAGGTCAAAATCTCCAACAGCTGGAACTCAATGTGGAGAAAGACCAGCAGTTAGAAATTTTGCAACAAATGTTAGTTGCAGAAGCAATGCAAGTACCAGGTTTGATGCTGAGTGGTTCTTTATCAGTATTAGAGGCAGGTTTAGCTTTAACCAATGGTCGCTGCCGCAGTGCTTTAGTCATTGATGATGCCGAGCAGTTAATTGGCATCGTCACTTTACAGGATATTAATCGAGCAATGTCTACAGCTCGAACGCCAGTTACCGCTCCTACTGAAACCGTAGAAACAAACAACGTTCTTTGCAATGTCTCGAACAATTTAACCAGTCATCTGGCTTATCAGCCAGTTGCTGACATCTGTACCACTGAAATTCTGTATGCAAACCCTGATGAATCGGTAGCAGAAGCGATAGACCGGATGGCAGCACGCGGTCTCCACCAGTTACCCGTCGTTGACCGCGATCGCCCCCAACAAGTGTTAGGTGTGCTGGAACAAGAGGGAATCGCTTTAGCTTATAGTGTCGCTGCCACTCGCAAGACACTGCGCCGCTATCTTCCCCTCAATCCAGTGTCGAAAGAGTTAAATTTACCGCCCCTCAAGCAAACAGTTTGAAAATTTAGAGAATCGTTAATGAGTCATTGGTTACAAATCAATGACTCATTACGAATAACTGCTAACTAAAACTAAAGTTTTAGGATGCCTCTTCCAATTCTTCGTCTTCAGCGCCTTCTTCTCTATCCAGTTGCCGCAGATGAATGTGCTTCCGTCCCAGAGAGATTTCAAACTCATCCCCTGCCCTTAGACCCATTTGTTTGGTGTAGGCAGAACCAATCAGTAAGTTGCCGTTCGATTGCACGCTAATTTTGTAGCTGGCACTTCGACCGCCACGTCCGTTACCATTTTGTTTGCCGTCTAACTCAATTCCTTCAGCATCAATGAGAGCATTCAGGAACTTCATCATATTCACCCGCTCTACACCGCTTTTGGTAACAGTGTAGTAACCGCAGGCTCTAGCCTTTTCTTCTTTGCTGAGGTTTTCTAGCTCTTTAACTTTCTTGACTAGCGCTTCCCCTGTTAAGGGATCGATCTTTTTCTTTTTATTCATCAACTTGGAGCGAAAAGTAAGGAATAGCGAGTGTGTACAGTGTTTTCGACTGACTGTTTCTAAGCTAATTTTAGCTTAGCTTTATATCAGCTCATAAAACTATATCATACGGATTGGGGAAAGCTAGTTCAATAAGATCGATAATTTATTCACTACTAACCTTTTTAATCCAAGTTCTTGCTTAAGCATAAATATCTGTGCCTTGCGAACAACCGATGCATCTCGATGATCGGAGTTCCTCACAGCATCAACCTGAGAAAAAATGAAGGGGGTACGCTGTAGGGTAGTCGTTAGTCTATCAGAAGCGATCGCTTCTGAGCTGTTTTTTTTCCATTGACTACCGCCTCATGACCACTGACTAATTATCCATTACCCTAAGGAATATTTTCCAGTATGAAGCTGACAACCCGCGGACACTACAGTGTTAAAGCACTGCTGGATTTGAGTCTACAACCTGGGTATGGACCAACTTCTGTAAAAGCGATCGCAACTCGGCAAGACTTACCTGCACCCTATCTGGAAAAATTGTTGATAGAGTTACGTCGATCTGGGTTAGTCCAATCAGTTCGAGGTGCCCAGGGGGGGTATCAACTATCCCGCGTCCCAGCACAAATTTCTCTAGGACAAATATTAGAAGCAGTCGGTGAAACAATTGAACCGCTGCCTCGCCATACCCCAGATGCAGAGCTTGCTGAGGATTGGGTAACGTTTACACTTTGGCACCGATTGCATCAAAAACTTAAAGAAGCGTTGTACAGTATTACACTGGCAGACCTTTACTATGACGCTCGCAGTTGGCAAGCAGCCCAAGGCGAAGAAACCAGTTTTGTTGTATAGAAACTGTCAGCGGATCTCTAGCAGCTTTGGTGTTGTGAATTTCCAAGATTTATTTGCCGCAGTCCTGCTTTCTCATTCCTCAGTCCTATCATTAGCGATCGCTTCCCTTTTTGATTACATCATCGGCGATCCTTGGGGTTGGCCTCACCCAGTCAGAGTCATGGGCTGGCTAATTTCTCGCTACAGCCAGATGGCTTTCCAATTATTTAGTCATCCTCTCACGCTCCGATGGGCTGGAGTAATTTTAGGAATTGGGCTGATAACTGGCAGCTACGGGATGGGGTGGTTAATCGTTCACGCAGCGAACTGGGTGCATCCTTTTTTAGGAATTGCGATAGAAAGTATTTTACTCGCCAGTTGTTTCGCCGGTCGAAGTTTGAGAGCTGCTGCTGAAGATGTCTTGCAACCTCTAAATGAGAACGATCTTGTCGCGGCGCGTTCTAAGTTAAGCCAATATGTAGGGCGTGATACCGAAAATCTTCATAAAACAGAAATTCTTCGGGCTGTTTTGGAAACCGTCACAGAAAATGCTACCGATGGAGTAATGGCACCCCTTTTTTATGCGATTATCGGGGCATTTTTACCTTTACTAGGAACGGTTCCTCTCGCCCTTGCCTATAAAGCCGCCAGTACCCTAGATTCAATGGTCGGCTATCGAGAAGCACCCTACACCGATTTGGGTTGGTTTAGTGCCAAATTAGAAGATATCCTGACTTGGTTGCCCTGCCGATTCACGGTGATTACCTTGGCTTTACTATCTAGAAAACCTGGGTATGTTTGGAGTATTTGTCAACGCGATGCGACGAAAGATCCTAGTCCCAACTCTGGCTGGAGTGAGTGCGCCTATGCGGCAATTTTGGGCGTTCAGGTGGGGGGCACAAATTGGTATCGTGGCGTTGCTAAACACAAAGCCTTACTGGGAGATGACCTCCAGCCTATCAATGCAGAATGCATTCAACAAGCCTTGCAGTTAACACGATATAACTTTTTGATTTGGTTGGGGATAGCGATCGCTATCTTGCTGCTGTTGGGGTTTAGAAATGGGCGCTCGATTGGAATCAACTTGATGACTTTTTAATCGCCCTATCAGGTGAACTCAACGGGCGATGGCTACTGAATAGGTGTAAGCATATCTTTGAATATAGAGCAACCAGTTGAAGGGTAATCAATCACTGATTCATCGGGGAAAGCGATCGCACTTTTTAGTGATTGGTCAAGTGAAATGCCAATGAGGAGATGCGACCCAAAAACTTAACCCCCGCTAAACCACGGAAGCGATCGCCTAAGTCTGAGCTACGAAGTTATCATCTGCGACTAAAACGATGGAAACTCTTGCATATCTTCATTTATCTGCCAATTACGAAGACCCTAACTCGGAGCCTCACCAATTTAAATTGTTCCAAAATCGGAACCCGCTTCCAAGTTCAGCCTGGATTCGGTTATTATCAGTTGCCCTTGCCTTATCCGTCATCGGTACAGCCGGTCATGCATTAGCACTCCAGAGAGGGAATAGCGGTTCTCAAGTCGCCACACTTCAGAGAAATCTGAAAATCGCAGGCTTCTATAACGGCCCGGTTACTGGATACTACGGTCAATTGACGCAGGCATCCGTCAGCAGTTTTCAGCGAGCGGTTGGACTGAGAGCCGATGGCGTTGCAGGCTCTCGAACTCTAGCAGCTCTAGAAAATCGGGGTGGTAATTATGATGAACCGATTACGGGGGGTGGTTTTGGCAGCAGCACCCTGAAACGCGGCAGCAGCGGTTCCTCCGTAACGAGGCTTCAAAATACTTTGAAAGCCTTAGGCTATTACAACGGGCCAATTACTGGATACTATGGTCGGTTGACTGAGACCTCCGTTACAAGATTTCAGCAAAGCAGAGGGCTATTCGCTGACGGAATAGTTGGGCAAAGAACGAAAGCAGCACTTGCCGCGGACTAATCTTATATAGCTTGATGAGATTGAGCTATCTATAACTCAATGACATAACTTCCTGTTCCTGGTAGGAACAGGAAGTTATTTTTGTTGAAATGATAACGATGATGGTTTAGGTGAACTTGTACACTGAGGCTGTAATTTGTCCGTAGTTATCATCGGATTTTCCTAAACCATGTCTCCCGAAGTTGTAGAAATTCTTTCCGCAGACGAAATCCGTCGAACCCTCAATCGTATCGCTTCCCAGGTGGTAGAGAAGTCACGCGACTTGTCTGAGTTAGCGCTAGTAGGTGTTTATACCAGAGGCGCTGTATTAGCCAATCTCTTGGCTCGTCAGATAGAAGCGCTCGAACAAGTGCAAGTGCCCGTGGGAGCGCTAGATATTACCTTCTATCGAGATGATTTGGATCAAATTGGCATTCGCACACCCGCCAAAACTGACATCCCTTTCGATCTCTCTGGCAAGACGGTAGTGCTGGTGGATGATGTCATTTATCGAGGGCGTACCGCTCGTGCTGCCCTGAATGCGGTGAATGATTATGGTAGACCGGCGGCAATTTGGTTAGCGGTTCTGGTGGATAGGGGACAGCGGGAGTTACCCATTCACCCGGATTTCACTGGCAAGAAGTTGCCAACGTCCAAAGAAGAACAGGTGAAGGTTTACTTACAAGAGATTGATGGACGAGATGCTGTGGAATTATTAAAGGTTTAAGCGGTCTGTCTTCGGTTTCCCTGGTGTGTTGGTGGGAAAATCGAGATTGTTAATAAACCAGTCTGTGCAGATTTGTCAGGCGCTGTCTATGCAGAACGTTGGAGATAGTAGATTGATTAATAACCCGGCTCTTACCAAAGAAACCCAAACGAGAAAGGCAGATCATCTAAAAATTTGTCTCGATGAGGATGTACAATTTCACTCCACAACGAATGGATTGGAAGGCTACCGCTTTAGTCACTGTTGTTTGCCGGAGTTAGATCGACGTGAAGTTGATATCTCAACAACTTTTTTGGGAAAACAGCTTGGTGCGCCTTTGCTCATTTCTTCGATGACGGGGGGAACGGAACTGGCGAGGATGATTAATTATCGTCTAGCTGCTGCGGCGCAACGCTATAACCTAGCGATGGGCGTGGGTTCCCAGCGGGTAGCGGTGGAGAATCCCCAGGTTGCTTCAACTTTCGCCGTGCGATCGCTTGCTCCTGATATTCTCCTATTTGCGAACTTGGGCGCGGTGCAACTTAACTATACCTATGGCGTTGATGAATGTCTGCGCTCAATTGACTTGTTAGAGGCAGACGCCTTGATTTTGCATCTCAATGCCTTGCAAGAGTGCATTCAACCCAGAGGTGACACCAACTTCCGAGGCTTGCTTGACAAAATCAAAAATCTGTGCAATAAGTTACCAGTACCCGTGATTGTCAAAGAGGTGGGAAATGGCATCTCCGCTGCGATCGCGCAGAAGTTGATTGATGCGGGTGTGAGCGCCATTGACGTTGCCGGTGCCGGTGGGACATCATGGGCAAAGGTGGAGAGTGAACGGGCTGAAAATGCCCAGCAGCGCCGGTTAGGACTAACTTTTGCTGATTGGGGTTTGCCCACAGCAGAATGCATTACCAGTATTCGAGCCATTGCCCCAAATATTCCCTTGATTGCCTCTGGGGGATTACGCAACGGTCTGGAAGTGGCAAAAGCGATCGCGCTAGGAGCCGATCTCGCGGGTCTGGCGTGGCCTTTTCTCCAGGCAGCCGTAGAATCGGAAGACGCCCTTGATGCTTTGGTTGAAGTATTAGTCGCTGAAATCACCACTGTATTATTCTGCACTGGCAATCCCACCTTGTCTGGTCTGAAACAGTCTGGCGCGTTGCAACCATTACGATAACTGTGTTGGAAATGGGAAAGCGATAAGTGAATTCAAAGCTTAAAACTTTTACCCATTCCCAATTACCCATTACCCTAACCCCAGCCTAATGCGTAGTTTCCTAAAACAAACTTTTGCTAGCTTGCTTGGAAGCCTATTCGGACTCATCCTATTTTTCGGTTTGGGAACGAGCGGGCTAATCTTGTTATTGATTGTGGTGGCATCTAAAGATACAGGGCCGGAAGTTGAGGATAAATCGGTACTGGTAATCGATCAGTCTTTGACGATTACGGATAGCGATCCGATATCCAGCACCAGCGAAGCAATCAGCGAAGCTTTATCTGGTGAGGAAAATAATAGCGTGCGGCTGCGAACGGTTTTGAATGCCCTTGAGCAGGCAACTAAAGATAAGCGGATTGTAGGCGTATATCTAGACGGCAGTGGTTCCTCTAGTTCTAGCAGCGGGTTTGCCACGCTCAAAGAAGTCCGTTCGGCGCTGGAAAAATTCCGTAAGTCTGGCAAAAAGATTATTGCCTACAACATGGATTTGGGGAAACGGGAATATTATTTAAGCTCAGTGGCAGACACCATTGTAATGAACCCGTTGGGAACAATCGAAATGAACGGTTTGCGTTCTGAGTCGATGTTCCTAACAGGAGCCTTGCAGAAATACGGGGTTGGGGTTCAGGTGATCCGGGTCGGGAAATTTAAGTCAGCGGTGGAACCTTATGTACTCACGAAACTGAGTCCGGAGAACCGACAACAAACTCAGAATTTGTTGGGCGATTTGTGGGGAGACTTTTTGACAACAGTGAGCCAGGGTCGAAAATTAAACCCGAAACAGCTACAAGCGATCGCAGACACTCAAGGAATATTAACCGCACCGGATGCGAAAAAGCGTGGCTTTGTGGATCGGGTGGCGTATTTAGATCAGGTGGTGGCAGACCTGAAAAAGCTAACTGGCAGAACCGAAGAGAATAAAACATTCCGTCAAATTAGCCTTGCTACTTACGCTAGAGCGACTCAAACCGAAGGGAAAAATCGCACTTCTGACAACAAAATTGCCCTACTTTACGCCGAAGGGGAAATCGTAGACGGCGAAGGTGGCTCTCGGCAAGTAGGAGGCGATCGCTTTGCCAGACAGCTGCGACGGCTGCGGCTTGATAAAGATGTGAAGGCAGTCGTGCTACGGGTAAATAGTCCCGGCGGTAGCGCCTCGGCGTCTGAGGTGATTCAGCGAGAGGTACGGCTAACTCGTCAGGTGAAGCCAATCATCGTTTCTATGGGAGATATGGCAGCATCCGGTGGCTACTGGATTTCCACCTATGCTAACCAGATTTACGCCGAACCAAATACTATTACCGGCTCGATCGGTGTCTTTGGGATGTTGCTCAATTTCCAAAAGCTTGCGAATAATAATGGCATTACCTGGGATGTCGTCAAAACTTCCAAATTTGCGGACAGCAACACGGTTTCTCGTCCAAAAACGCCTCAAGAATTGGCAATTCATCAACGATTTGTTAACCAAATTTACGGTCAGTTCCTCAACAAAGTGGCGGATTCTCGAAAACTCTCAAAGCAGAAAGTCGCTGAGATTGCCCAAGGACGAGTGTGGTCGGGTCAAGATGCCAAGCAACTGGGATTGGTTGATGAGATTGGCGGTATTGATGATGCGATCAAATCTGCTGCCGTTGCCGCTAAACTGGGTGAGAATTGGGAGTTAGAAGAGTACCCCAAGGTTCGCAGTCTAGAACAACGCATTCTGAAACAGTTTGCGGGTGGGGACAATGCCCAAACCAAGCAGCCATCCGATCTGCTGAGTGCAGAACTCCTCAAGTTACAAGAAGAATTAGTAGCGCTCAAAACAATGAACGATCCTAGAGGTATTTACGCCCGTTTGCCCTATAATTTGCGAATTGATTAGTGCAACGTCCGGAATAGGCAGTTGAAAATGTGGAATATACGGTAACAGTCTGCCGATAGGTAGAGTAGACTGAACGGAATAGCTAACCAAGTACTTAAAAGCCTCTATCTATGGATAGAAAATCCAACCGCTTTGTCCTGCTGATCGTTTCTTGTAGTGCTGCTGGTATCCTTGTGGGAGGCGTCTCCAACTGGATAGATAGTAATCAATGTCTGCAAGCCAAAACGCCTACCAGTGAATGCTTGATGCAAGACCCCACGAGTCAAACGATTCAAGGAATGTGTATGGGTTTGATAGCTGGAGCTGGAGCAGCACTGGGTGCTACTTTGCAGCTAAAGCGGCAAGAAGATTAGAAAGTTTGTTCTTAGTAATGAAAGTATCGCTAATTGATAAGATATCTCGAACAATTAGCCATACTTTCATTCCCCTATTAAAATTCCACTATTAAAATTGATAACGGCGATCGCTTACCCAGAAGCTAATCGGTACTGCACGACCTTGGGCATCCACCTTGGCTTCCACCACAATCGCTTGCCGTTGTCTGTCCGATCGGGCTTGATAAATATCTTGGTTAATTTCATCCCGCCGCGCTTCTGGCATATAGTAGCTTTCTAAGCCGTAGTCGATGGAATTACCGCTAGATTTGCCCTTTAACGCTATCTGATTTGCTGGCAAAGATTTGGGCATCTTGCTACTCACCCGCACGGGTTTCCATGCTTGGGGAGAATTTGTTTTAGCAGCAGGCGCTTCTAAAATCACGTAGAAGCGAATTCCTGTTGGTAAAGAATTTAAAGGCGGTACGGACGGTGGCAAATCCGTTGCTTTTGCTTCGAGGTGTTGTTTCACTAAGGCTTTCCAACCCGGCAGCGATCGCAAATTCTCTTGACGCGAGATGTCATAGCTTAGCGTCTGCGAATAGCCACGCAAGAAGTCGTAAGGGTCTACGGGAACTGTCTTGAGAATCACCGTTTTCCCTGTGAGGGTCGTATAAAGTGGCTGGGCAGGTGCGGCAAGAACAATTGCCGTTTGCAACAGGAGAGGCACCCAGAGCCTCCAAGCAGGCATTCGCTTTTGTGGCTCTATGAGAGTCGGAGCGATTGAAGATGATTGAGAAGTGTGCCTCATTAAAAATCCTCTGAGTCAATTTTTAATTTCCAGCGTGCGGACATAGCGCTCGAACCAAAGCCCGATAGCGATCGCTGTGACACCGCATAGAATAAACAGCAGGGATTTGAAGACTAATCCCGTTGCAGACAGCACAAACCAAGTCAGGATTCGCAGAATTAATAGCATCATGCCCCCCCAGAAGGCGCTGCGTTCTGCTTGTGCTAGCCCTTGCCGCATCAACCCCGCTGCCAACAAGAACAACAGCACATTGCCAATAAAAGTGGCAAGCAGGGGAATTGGCTGGACGGTGAGATGCCAAACAGGTATCCCTGCCATGAAGCAGATGAAGACACCGATGGCAATTGTGGTCAGAATTTCCTCCCGACGAGTGCGAGGGCTTCTAGTAAGCCACAGCAGACGCAACCACGCAAAGATTGCCAACCCACTCAAAATCACTACATCTACCAGGGGAAACCAGGTAACTCTCGCGGATTGCTCCGCAGAAGACATTTTGGATAAAACACCCCAGAACCAAAGCGAGGACGACAGATAAAGTACAACGCCTAGAAATACCAGCGCCAAACGACGGGCGAGGGGTCGAAAGGAACCTCCCCAGCTTCCCCCTTGCCAAGAGGCGGGAAAGATTTGGTTTGGCTTCGGAACCCGATTTAAGTCACTGTAGACCCACAGCGAGTCATCATAGCCCCACAACAGTGCGGGGGGCAGTGCCAAGGCGATCGCTAATACGATACCCGTAGACTTCAGGGAAAATAGATTAAATAGTCCTAAGCTGAGCGGTCGGAGGTTTGCTTCCAAAGAAGAAATAACTGCGATCGCTGCCAGTCCAAAAATAACGCGCGAACGACACCAGTATGCCAGCGGCACAAACATCAAGCTTGCCAACAGCGGCATATGTTGCCCCATCTGGGATGACCAGGAAAACTCTTCATAATAGTAGGAATTTGACCAGCTTGCCCCTTCCCAGTTCCACCAAAAACTCCAGTAACCCAACCCGATAATGATGATTGCCAGAACGCTTAAGGAAGTCAAACGCAGGCTGTAAGCCATTGCTAGTACACCGACTCCCCACGCTAGCAATAACTCATAGAAGGGACCGCTGATGTGAAACATCTGACCCATCAGCCCCATATTTGCCCCTAAAATGATTGCTCCTAAGAGCAAGAATCCATGACCGAGACGTTGTTGCGCCCCATTCGGACGCCGCCACAAGTAAAAACCAGCAATATTCAGACCGATAAACAAACTCAATAGCAGCGTTACCTTGCCATTTCGCGGCAACTCCTGCCAGTTCGCTGCGACAAAACTAATCGTCCCCAAGCCAATGAGGATACTCCCCAACCCTAACAAGATCATCACAAAGCGATCGCGGGCAGCAGTCTCCAGCCTATTAAATTGATAACGCTCTGATAACTGTTCGTATAGTTGAGCATCAATCAGCCCCTCAGTTCGCCAAAGATTTGCTTCCTGACGTAACTGACGGCGAAATTTATCTGAAACCATAACCCTCAATTACAATCCGCTCTGTAGTCTAATTTTTTTGACTATAAACTTAGTTTTAACGCCCTCCCATGATTCAATTCAAGGGGATGTGACAGTTAGATTCACTATCTACAGATGGGAAAACCTTCTACGTTACTGCTTAAACTCAGTCGGCGTCTATTCGATGACTTAGGCGAACAAGCAAAGTTTCTTGAACTCTTAATTCATCCTTAACCTTTTCCTCCTTACTTTCTTTGATGTCAGGAAAAAACGGGGAATTTGTCCTTGGCTATTCTTATGCCGACACTTGGCAATACATTTTTGTAGACTGCTGACCTCTTTTACTTTAAGTAATTTAAGGCTAAATAGCATTTAGTTAATCATTAGGATTTGGAAAAATCTCCAACTCTTTATAGCCTGTCTGCTCATCCATTGTTCTTAAAAAAGTTAATTCTTCGCTAGCTCCGATGACAATTTCAGCAGTTGTATAGATAATACAGCCTTCCATGAGATGTCCGCCGATGGTTTTTCCTTCTTTATTTGCAATGGCGATATGCAGGTGAATGCCAGCCGCTTCCAGAGTGCCATTGAGAGAAATAATTTCAAAATTGTCGTTAAAAGCTGTACTATACCTGTGATTTGCAAAGCGAAGAGTCGCTTTTTTCAAGCTGCCAACTCCGGTTAAGATAAAGCCCGATTGAAGATTTTGCTTGATTGCAAAATCTTGTAAGCTTTTTTTTAAATCTTGATCTGGCTTCAGACGAATAGCAAATACTTTCATTAATTAAAGACTGGTAAATCTACTGGGATTATGCGGATAATTACTAATTGTATCGGTAATTCCATCATACCCATCATGAATTGCCATTCCTAAAATATGCGTAAAGGCTTCTACTTTATATTGATAGGATGCAAATTGTGCCTGAATTGCCGCCTCAGTGTCAAAATCTGAAAGAACAGGTCGAGACTATACTACAACTGTTGTATCAGGAGCCGTCTCTGCGATCGCAAGATGTTACACCCGTACAGACATCTCTCGGTAAAGCGATTTCCCCTAAGTTTGAGATTGTATTTGCGGGAGCTTTTAGTGCAGGGAAATCGATGTTAATTAACGCTCTGTTAGAGCGGGAATTGCTTTACAGTGCGGAGGGACACGCTACAGGTACGGAATGTAAAATTGAGTACGCCGAACCGGATAAAGAACGAGTGGTGCTGACGTTTCTGAGTGAGGTAGAAATTCGGGAGCAGGCAAGTGCGGTATCTCAGATGCTGGGGTTAGGGACAGCTAGCAATATTAATCAATCTGAAGTGATTCAATTGCTAAGCGATGGATGCCAAGCAATTATCGAGATTGAGGGTGGAGAAAGTAAATCAGAAAGAGCAAAACAAGCGAATGCGCTGATGTTGTTGCTGGAAGGATTTGTTGCCAATCGCGATCGCATCAATACAGTTAATAATGCTACATATTCAATGGAGCAATTTAACTTCTCCAACCTCAAGGAAGCGGCTGGTTATGCTCGTCGTGGCAGCAACAGCGCGGTTTTGAAGCGAATCGAGTATTACTGTTACCATCCGCTGTTGCGGGATGGGAATGTGATTATCGATACGCCGGGAATTGATGCGCCAGTGGAGAAAGACGCACAACTGACCTACGCTAAGATTGAACATCCGGATACGTCAGCGGTGGTGTGCGTTCTCAAACCCGCGTCTGCTGGCGACATGACGAAGGAAGAAACGGAACTGCTGGAGAAAATGCGCTCAAATCCGGGGATACGCGATCGCGTATTCTTTGCCTTCAACCGTATCGATGAAACTTGGTATAATAGCCAGTTAAGGCAACGTTTAGACGGTTTGATTAGCGCTCAGTTTCGAGATACTACTAGGGTTTATAAAACGAGCGGACTATTAGGATTTTACAGCAGTCAGATTAAACAGACCAGTGGACGCGATCGCTTTGGTTTAGATTCTGTCTTTGCTGATAGTGTTAAAGGCTTGGATGAACGAGAAGAAACACCACAATTTGTTACAGCCTTTAATAACTACTGCGCGAATTCTGGAAAATTACCTCCTAACAAGTTCCGAATTTCCGTTAATAGCTACGAATCCCCAAATGAAAATTACGTGCGGATTTTAGCTGAACAAGGTACACCTATCATTCAACAGTTAATTCAAGATAGTGGAATAGAAGAGTTTCGCGCTGCTATTACAGACTATCTTACCAAAGAGAAGCGTCCTCAACTGTTCAAGAATCTGGCTGACGATCTCGAAGATGCCTGCATTAGTCTGAAGAAACATTACCAATCTGCGCTGCGCGACTTGGATAGCCAACCCCGCGAAATTGAGGCAATGAAGACGCAGGAATTACAACGCCTTAACCAGCAGTTACAGCAAATTGGTCAAGAATTTCACCAGCATATTACAGAAGAATTAAATCAGGTTGTAACAGGTCAATCTAGCGCTTTCGAGGCAGATTTTCGCCAACTGCAATCTCGAATGGTTCGGCGTTTAGATGAGTTGCTGGATACTTTCTCGGTTGCAGATGCTTATAGTCGCGCTATCCTCAGCCATCCTCGCAATTCTACAGCACCTTTGATTGCTGTTTTAGTTGAGGCGCTTTATTACTTGGCAAATCAACTAGAGGATATTTTGAAAGAGTCTTGTCAGGAAGTAGTTACTAACCTATTCCAGCGTTTAGTGGAACAAGTTCATAAATCTGACTACTATCGCCAGCTTTATCGTTTGCTAGGCAATGATGGTGGGATTGAGCAGCAATTAAAGGCGATAGAAAACCAGGTTCATCACGCTTTAATCAATGCGGCAAGTGACGAATGCAATCGTTATGTCCGCGAAAGTCCTCGCTTTTACGATGAAGGTACTTTCTCGATTTATCAATTTCGGCAAACGTTGCTGCAAACTTCCCAGACCTACGGTTGCGAAAGCATGATAGCAGCAGAACCGGCAATCCGTCAGTTGTTGAAGTTAGATTTTGAGCCAAAAGTTAAAGCAACAATTAGCAGTGGTTTCCCAGCAACTGTTAATCAAACTCTCACAACTAATTTATTGCCAATGGCAGCGCATCAAGCTGATGAGATATTACAGCAATATACTCAAGCTCGTGCTTATTTAGAGCAAACACTAGAACAAGAAGCTGAGGAAAAAATTGCTACTAATCGCCGTTTGCAAAGGACAGTTGAGCAAAAAATAGCGGCTTACAACTCTGCGGTTGCCAGTATCAATGGTTGTTTGCAGGCGATAGGCTTGTACGATCGTCAACTGCCTGTAATTACTGATTCTGATGTTAGCTCAATTGAGCCTAATTTAGAAGCTGCCAAGGTTAGCGCTATGGGTAATGGACTTGTTCCTTCAGAAGTATAGTTCATCATAGTCTTGGCGATTGGAAATCGCGGCTACACAAACGAAACCCGCATACGCGGGTTTCAAATCTATTAGTCGGCGTAGGCGAACTTTGTTTATAGAGCCGCGAATTGTATTTGCCACCAAAGCTTACGATGCATTCCCGTAATTAGTAATTGAATTTTAAGGATAAAGATTAATATGTAAGATAATTTACCTTTACAAAACTGGAATAATGATGATGCTTTATTCTTTAAAAGTAATATGTTTAAAGTAAGCAGAATTAAGCAAGCTTGGCAGCAATCCTTAAAAGGTGCAATCGCTAATGCACTAAGTAGCTGGGACTAATTAAATATAAGATGGCATAAAGCCCCTAAACGAAGTTTTCCATTAATCTATGCCTGCTCCCATTCGGATTATCTTAAGCGAAGCAGAGGACTCAAT
>NZ_JAMPJY010000042.1:0-51876 GCF_039961875.1 Trichocoleus sp. ST-U2
GTGGATTGCACAACTTCCGTCTCAGCTATCGCTAGCTGGTGACAGCTTAGGGTGAAAGGAATAGAAACGATCCCACTTTTCTCTACAACCTCTTATTTCCGATTAAGTTTAATAAATACAATGATTCAGAGCTTACAAGACCTGGCAGAGGCTGGTAGCGGGTAGATATCTTTCCTTGCTTAATATGGCTGTGTATACCGAGCTGACGAAGATTGTTGAACTAGATATTCTAGGCGCACGCTAGATAATCAGTGACGCCAGAAGTGGAGGAGGTGACTGATGAAAGCACCTGAGTGCCAGAGTGCCCGTCACAAAAAGCGGTTTTTTGATGGCTTTATATTTTGCTCTGATTCAGATTCTGATATAGATGAGCTGCATTCCCAAAGAACGCCCTCAATCCCCCTCAATCTATATGTGGGCAACGAGTTCAGGAGAGCGTTGTGATTCTCAATCAACTCTTACTAAAAAAGTTTCACTCAACTAAGCGGCAGGCAATCTAGACTCAGACTTGGTAAGATCGATATAGAGAGGGAGAGATAATCTGCTCCTCTTAGGAAATTTTGCTCTCCAGGTGTGCAACTTCATCTGTCTACACAAGGCAAGTTTTATCCTCTAGCGACTTGTTTATATTTTGAAGGTGAGCTAGATCACAGATTACTGTTGCACAAGTGCCAGACGTTTTTACGACTAAACTGCTAAGCTTTTTAAATTAATCCAAAAGCTAGCGTCCTCCTAGTTTGGATGCGTGTCCTACCAGAGGCAATAGCGTAACTTAAAAAGTTTCCGTAAAAAACGCTTGCAAAAGCGGCATCTGTAATTATGCCAGGGAGCAGTTTTGAGTCATACTCAAATAGAAGAATAGGGTCTTCTGCCGGATCACTCTCTACGTCAGCCGCTGAATTGTTGAGCCTGGTTGAGCAACCAAGGCTTTTTGAGATTGGCTGGACTTTCCTCAAGCAAGCACGGTCCCAATCTCGTGCAGGCTTCTGGCATCAAACTATATGAACAATCAGTAAAACCTTTTTGATGACCCGCGATCGGAATCCTACAGGCAACACCCATGTCTAGCATGCAAAACCTATTCACAATTCACTTTTGGGGAGTAAGAGGAAGTATCGCCTGTCCGGGGCCGGAGACAGTCCGGTATGGCGGCAATACGCCTTGTGTTGAGATGAGAGTGGGTGGTGAACGCCTGATTTTCGATGGCGGCACTGGCCTACGAGTATTAGGGCAATCCCTGCTATCTCAAATGCCGGTGGAAGCTTATATGTTCTTCACCCACTCCCACTGGGACCACATTCAAGGGTTTCCTTTCTTTGTTCCTGCCTTTATTAAGGGGAATCGGTTTCATATTCATGGAACGGTTGCTCCGAACGGTTCGACGATTGAGCAGCGCCTGCGCGACCAAATGCTCCACCCAAATTTTCCCGTGCCTTTACAAATCATGGGAGCCGATTTGAAATTCTACGATTTGCCAATCGGGCAAAAGGTACAAATTGGAGAAATTACAGTCGAAAATGCCCTGTTAAACCATCCTGGGGAAGCTGTTGGATACCGCGTCAACTGGCGGGGTTGTGCTGCCGCCTACGTGACCGATACAGAACACTCCCCGACTCGCATGGATGAAAAAGTTTTGTGGCTGGCTCGGAATGCAGATGTCCTAATTTATGATGCTACCTACACGGATGAGGAATACGACTCACCCAAATCTTCTAAAGTAGGTTGGGGACATTCGACCTGGCAGGAAGCCGTGAAAGTAGCTCGTGCCGCGAATGTGAAAAAACTGGTAATTTTCCACCACGATCCGCTGCACAATGATGATTTTCTCGATCGGGTTGGCGAACAGGTGGCGCAAGAGTTTCCCGAAGCGATAATGGCGCGGGAAGGCTTGTCAATTCAGCTAGTGCCACAGAATCATCTGCCAAATGCGATCGCTGTCCAAGAAGCGGGCGTTTCTGCCTAAATTGGTCATTGGCTAATCCTTAATGACTAATGACGAACGACTAAATTATGTAAAAATGTAAAGCGTGTGGGTAACTTCTTCTCCTGACACTGCTCTAAAACCAACCGCTGTTGCCTTGGGAAACTTTGACGGTGTGCATCGCGGGCATCAACAGGTCGTCAAACCAATTTTGAAGGCTTCTGACGTTCCGGGTGTACCAACGCTTCCTCCATCGTCCCTGCATCGGCGGTTAGAATACCATTGGCAAAGCCAAAGTGAGGACACGGGACGGTCGCCTGAGACGAAAATTCTCAGTTCCAACGAACATCCCATCGCTACAGTGGTGACGTTTAATCCGCATCCGCGAGAGTTTTTTACAGGTCAACGCCGAGGACTGCTAACACCCCGACCCGAAAAAGTACGACAACTAGAGGCATTGGGTGTGGAACAGCTGGTGCTGTTGCCTTTTGACAGGGAACTGGCTGCTTTGAGTCCGCAGCAGTTTGTAGAAAAGATTTTGGTGGGACAACTCAGAGCGCAAAGTGTGAGTGTCGGAGAGGATTTTCGCTTTGGGTGCCAAAGAGCGGGTACGGGGGCGGACTTAAAAGCGATCGCGCACTCTTATGGCATCAGTGTTATCTTAGTGCCGTTGCAAACCTGTGAGGGCGAACGGATTAGCAGTTCAGTCATCCGTCAGGCGCTCCAAGAAGGAGACTTAGAGCAGGCAAACCGGCTACTAGGGCGTCCTTACACGCTCACTGGATTAGTCGTGAAAGGACAACAACTAGGCCGAACCATCGGATTTCCTACCGCCAACCTACAACTTCCTTCAGAAAAGTTTTTACCCCGACAGGGCGTTTATTGTGTCAGAGTTTATAGCGAAACCGAGGATGGTTCGGAAGCCACCGGGCAAACAGAAACAGGGAACGGGGAAGCCAAAGTAGCGGCGGACGCTTGTTCCTTGCCAATAGAGGGCATCGGCGTGATGAATATTGGCAATCGCCCCACGGTAGACGGTACCACCTCCACCGTAGAAGTTCACCTGTTAGATTGGGTCGGAGATTTATATGGAAAGACCTTAACTGTGAGCTTGGAACAGTTTTTGCGCCCCGAACAAAAATTTGCTTCCCTGGACGCGCTAAAGACGCAAATACAAGCAGACTGCGAGGCAGCAAGAGCCTTATTTAGGACTGAGGACTGAGGACTGAGGACTGAGGAGTCGAAGAGTGAGGAGCCAAAGAGTGAGGAGCCAAAGAGTGAGGGTTGAGGACTGAGGACTGCAATAGAGTGAGGTGAGATACAAATACAGGCAGACTGCGAGGCAGCAAGAGCCTTTTTAAGCGTGAATGGCTAAGCGGTCTCATTCGTCCATACTCAATCGTCATCAGTCATTGTTACTGTTCGCAGACAACAGGCAACAGACGACGGACAATGGACGAATTCACTACTGACGAATGACTAAAAAATAACGACTATGAGACAACGTATTGAGCAGCTGACGCAAAATCTGGGTCGCACAGTTGTCGGCAAAGCAGATGCCATTCGCTTAGTGCTAGTAGCCCTCCTTTCCGGTGGTCACGCCCTGTTGGAAGATGTCCCTGGCGTTGGTAAGACCCTGTTGGCTAAATCGCTGGCACGCTCGATTGACGGAAAGTTTCAACGCATTCAATGTACTCCGGATCTTTTGCCCACTGATATCACCGGCACGAATATCTGGAATCCCGCCGGACGCGAGTTTGAATTTCTGCCGGGACCCGTGTTTGCAAACGTGCTGCTGGCAGACGAAATTAACCGTGCCACCCCCCGCACCCAATCTGCTTTATTAGAAGTGATGGAAGAGCGACAAGTCACCGTTGATGGGGTTTCTCGCACCGTACCCAATCCGTTTTTTGCGATCGC
This sequence comes from Trichocoleus sp. ST-U2, assembly GCF_039961875.1. Lineage (NCBI taxonomy): Bacteria > Bacillati > Cyanobacteriota > Cyanophyceae > Leptolyngbyales > Trichocoleusaceae > Trichocoleus > Trichocoleus sp. ST-U2. The sequence goes on from NZ_JAMPJY010000042.1 coordinate 3,842, forward strand.
AACTCAGAATCCAATTGAGTATCAGGGGACGTTTCCCTTGCCAGAAGCCCAAATGGATCGCTTCACGGTTTCCTTAACTTTGGGCTATCCCAGCGAGCAAGAAGAACTCCAAATGCTGCAACGGCTCGCTGAAGGCGTTAGGGTAGAAGATTTACAGCCCTGTATTTCCCTGGAAGACGTGCTGGAGTTACGGCGTCTGTGTGGCGGCGTGAAGGTAGAGGCGTCTTTGCAACAGTACATTCTCGACTTGGTGCGGGCGACGAGGGAAGATGAAGAAATTACCCTGGGTGCCAGTCCTCGCGGTACCGTTGCCTTGCAGCGAAGTACCCAAGCACTGGCTTTTTTGGAAGGGCGGGATTATGCTATTCCCGATGATGTGAAGTTCCTGGCACCTCACGTCCTTTCCCATCGTCTCATTCCATCGGGCGGTCGCCGTGCTAAGACGATTGTGGAGCGTCTGCTGCGCTCGATTCCGATTCCATAGACTTTTGTCCCTTGTCAGTTGTCTTTTGGTAGTAGGTAGTAGGTAGCAGGTAGTCGGTGTAACTCACAAACCACAACCCACGACCCATTACCCATTACCCAAGCATCCGTTATGCCAAAGCTTGTCCGGTCAAAAACCCGCTCCCGCTCTTTCCCTGGGCGAGAAGCCGCGCCTAAGGGCATCCGCAAGCGATCGCTTTTTACTTTGTTTTTGCTGCTCTTAGTCTGGAGCATCATCCTGGGATGGGGAATGGCAATGGCGATGGACGTTCAGAGCAAAGTCCCCATCGCCCAAATGTCCCCAACCACTGCCAACACAGCGACAGAAACAATTGGCACCGTCGATCCCGTTATCAGTCGCCTCGAATTGGGACAACAACTCTACCGGGATAACTGTTCCACCTGTCACATTGCCGTTCCCCCAGCCGTTCTGCCGATGGAAACCTGGAAAAATCTGCTGCAAGAGACGCACCAGCATTACGGGACGCATCTGCCGCGCATCATCACTCCCTCGCTTTTACTGATTTGGGATTACGTGAGAACTTACTCTCGTCCCCAACTAGAAAAAGAAACCGTGCCCTATCGGGTTACAGAATCTCGCTATTTAAAAGCACTTCATCCTCGCGTCGAACTGCCCCAGCCCGTAAAACTCTCTAGTTGCGTCACCTGTCACCCTGGCGCTAATCAATACAACTTCCGGGATCTGACTGCTGAATGGGAAAATTCACCCTAAAGTTAGACGGGATGCCCGTACCATCTCAGCCTAAGTGGAAATGATACGATGATTGATAAATGCCGAAGGTCGTTGGAGGCATAAAACCGCTAGGCAGAAAGATGAATCAAGTAGGACTTCTCCGCTGACTTCTGACTTCTGACTCCTAAGTTCATCCTTCATCCTTCATCCTGCGAAGAAAGCACCGCTATACGCGACAGCGAATCGCTAACATCCTTCATCCTTCTAAAGTTTCCTTTTGCTGCTATGTTTAAAAAATTACTGGGCGATCCTAACGCACGCAAGCTCAAAAAATACCAACCTTATGTTGTAGATATCAACCTCTTGGAAGAAGACATCCAAGCGCTGTCCGACGAACAACTGACGGGCAAAACGGCAGAATTTAAACAGAAATTGGAGAAAGCCAAGACAGCACGGGAACGCCAAGAACTGTTGGATGAGTTGCTCCCAGAAGCTTTTGCAGTCGTGCGGGAAGCAGGGCGGAGAGTTTTGGGAATGCGCCACTTTGACGTGCAGATGCTCGGTGGGATTGTTCTGCACAAAGGTCAAATCGCCGAAATGAAAACTGGGGAAGGAAAAACCCTGGTATCAACCCTACCGGCATACCTCAATGCCCTGACTGGCAAGGGAGTCCACGTAGTCACGGTCAACGATTACCTGGCGAGGCGCGACGCTGAGTGGATGGGTCAGGTGCATCGGTTCTTGGGCTTGAGCGTAGGGCTGATTCAATCGGGAATGGGGCCAAGCGAACGCCAGAAAAATTACGCCTGCGATATTACTTACGCCACGAACAGCGAACTAGGTTTTGATTACCTGCGCGACAACATGGCAACCTCAATGGCGGATGTGGTACAGCGTCCCCCGAACTATTGCATCATCGACGAAGTAGACTCGGTGTTGATTGACGAGGCGCGGACGCCGTTGATTATTTCCGGGCAAGTCGAGCGTCCAACTGAGAAGTACATGAAGGCGGCAGCGATCGCGTCGGCCCTGGAAAAGGAAGTTGAGAGCGACGGGAATAAGCAAGGGCATTACGAGGTAGATGAAAAAGCTCGTAACGTTCTGATGACGGATGAAGGGTTTGCCAGAGCAGAACAGCTGCTGGAAGTCAAGGATTTGTATGACCCCAACGATCCTTGGGCGCACTATATCTTTAATGCGATTAAGGCAAAAGAGCTGTTTAAAAAAGATGTAAACTATATCGTCCGCGACGGGGAAGTCGTGATTGTGGATGAGTTTACGGGGCGGGTACTCCCCGGTCGTCGCTGGAGTGACGGACTCCACCAAGCGATTGAGGCGAAAGAGCGGGTAGAAATTCAGAATGAAACGCAAACACTCGCGACGATTACTTATCAAAATTTCTTCTTGCTGTATGAAAAGCTCGGCGGGATGACCGGAACGGCAAAGACAGAAGAAGCCGAATTTGAAAAAATCTACAAACTGGAAGTTACGCAAATTCCCACTAATAGACCGAGCGGACGGGGAGATATGCCCGATGTGGTCTACAAGGTAGAGGCAGGGAAGTGGCGGGCGATCGCTGAAGAGTGTGCGGAAATGCACAAAGTTGGGCGACCCGTCCTTGTGGGAACAACCAGCGTAGAAAAATCAGAACTCCTGTCAACTTTGTTGAGCGAGCGAGAAGTGCCGCACAACCTGCTGAATGCCAAACCGGAAAATGTAGAGCGGGAGTCGGAAATTGTCGCTCAAGCCGGTCGCAAAGGGAAAGTGACGATTGCGACGAACATGGCGGGTCGCGGAACCGACATCATTTTGGGCGGGAATGCGGACTATATGGCACGCCTGAAGCTGCGGGAATACTTGATGCCCAAGATTGTGCAGCCGGAAGAAGAAGATAGTTTTGCCTTAAGTCAGGTGGCGGGAGCGCCAGGACGTGCCCCCGCGCAGGGGTTTACTCCCGGTAAGAAGGTGAAAAGCTGGAAGGTTAGCCCACAAATTTTCCCGACTCAGTTATCCAAGGATACGGAACAAAAGCTGAAAAGTGCGGTAGATTTTGCCGTACAGCAATATGGAGAGCGGAGCCTGCCAGAGTTGGAGGCAGAGGATAAGCTAGCCGTTGCCTCAGAAAAAGCACCGACGGATGACGCGGTCATCCAAAGGCTGCGGGAGGTTTACAACTTAATTCACAAAGAGTACGAACAATTTACGAGCGCCGAACACGAAGAAGTGATCCAGTTGGGCGGTTTGCACGTTATCGGCACAGAACGCCACGAGTCGCGCCGGATTGACAACCAGTTGCGGGGTCGCGCCGGACGGCAAGGAGACCCAGGCTCGACGAAGTTTTTCTTGAGTTTGGAAGACAACCTGTTGCGGATTTTTGGTGGCGATCGCGTCGCGGGATTGATGGATCGATTGCGGGTCGAGGAGGATATGCCCATTGAATCCGGGATGCTAACCCGGAGTCTGGAAGGGGCGCAGAAAAAAGTCGAAACCTACTACTACGACATCCGGAAGCAGGTATTTGAGTACGACGAGGTGATGAACAACCAGCGTCGCGCTATCTATGCCGAACGCCGCCGCGTCTTAGAAGGGCTGGATTTGAAAGAACAGGTGATTCAGTATGCCGAGCGGACAATGGATGACATTGTGGAGGCTTACGTCAATCCAGAATTACCTTCGGAAGAATGGGATTTAAACAGCCTTGTCGCCAAGGTGAAGGAATTTGTCAATCTGTTGGCAGATTTGGAGCCGTCCCATCTAGAAGACATGAGCGTTGGGGAAATCAAAACTTTCTTGCAAGAAGAAGTGCGAAAAGCCTACGACCTCAAAGAATCCACTGTCGATCAAATTCAGCCTGGTTTGATGCGCCAAGCCGAGCGCTTTTTTATCTTGCAGCAAATTGATACCCTTTGGCGGGAACACCTACAAGCAATGGACGCCTTGCGCGAGTCGGTAGGTTTGCGCGGCTACGGTCAAAAAGACCCGCTGATTGAGTACAAGCAGGAAGGATATGAGATGTTTCTGGACATGATGACGGATATCCGCCGTAATGTGGTGTATTCGTTGTTCCAGTTCCAGCCGCAGGTTCAGCCGCAAGCGGTGTAAAAGAATTAAAAATTAAAAATTGGGCATTCAATTTTTAATTTTTAATTAGACCATTGGTAGTAACAACCGAGTTAAGTAGCGGTGTCCTTCCATCTGGTAAAACTGGAGATCGCCGCCAAAAGAGCGCACGAAGCGTTGGCAAATCTTCAAGGTTGGTTCGAGATGGAAACCCGCTCCTACGGGTGTTGTCAAATCAAAACGTTCCGAATCGGTCATTAACAATTCCACGAGGGAAGCGCTGTCCTCTTGGGGAATTTTGACTTCAGCCTTGAGATGAATCCGGCTGTTTGCGGTTGCCTTACGAGCTGCGATCGCTAACAGTTCGGAGAGGACGCATTCCAGCTTAAGCAGGTCGCTATATACGTGAAGGTTGCTACCCACTCCTCCGATGGATACTTGAATCTGGCGCTGATGGTAGAGAGGTTGAACGAACCAGAGCGATCGCTTCAACACATTCACTAACGGCACCTTTGTCAGTCGGCGCTTCAGCTGCCACTGCTCCTCCTCCACAAGCGGGGCGAACTCCCCAAGGATATTCCCTAGTTCGCGGATGAGTTGTGAGGAATGCATACGCGCTAAAGATTTATCTGGAGGATGCCCTTTAGAAGGTACAGAACTCTCTGCACGATTGGTTTGTTCTCCCAGCGGGATGTCTGATAATCCCCCCCCTACAAGTTGATTCAGGCGGTTAAGGCGATCGGCGGCAGAGGAATGCAAGCTTGCCATACAACGATGTTTATACCAGTTCAGCTGTTCTAGGTTTCTGACTTGCCCATAGAGAGCGGCGTTTTCCAAGGTGTACTGGCGAATCCGAGCGAACTGTCCTATCAAGGTTTCCACAACCGGAAGTAAGTGTTCGGGCCACTGACGCTGGGGGCTGTCTGCCAGCACAACCAGACCACCGGAAGGATGAAGGGGAGTTGTTTCCTCCTTCGTCCTTCCGCCTTCATCCTGGGGGAGAGCCATGACCAGCAAGCAGCCGATACTGGCGCTGCTCAGCCATTGCCGGGATCTACCGGGGATTTGCGTGCCCCGCTTTTCTAGAAGACCCTCAGTCGTTAGAGCTTCCTGAATCAATGCATCGTTGAGTGGAACCGAAAGGTCGGGGGGAAGGGCAAACCGCGAGTTTGCCATCACCGCCGCCGCTACCTTGGCGTTTTCAATCCGAGAATCTTTCCGAGTGCCTCCCCAAGTAAGCAAGAGCGCTAGAGGAGATTGCAGCATCTCAGAGAGGAATTCCACCCAAGCCCGATCGAACCCGGCTGGGTCTGGCGGTGCCGATAAGAGAATCTTCAAGCCAGCCTGGAAGAAGGATTGGGCTGACTCTGAGAGTTGGGTGGAGGTTCTCATCTCCAAGGTGCGGACTGCCAAACTTAATTGTTGGCTGACGATGCCTAGTAATTGGCGCTCGGTTTGGTTCCAAGTTCGGGGGGTGTTATGACCAATGACAACAAGGGGTAAGTTCTCTTTCAGGTCTGGGTCAAGCTCAGAGGCGTTGCGACTGGACATCCGGCAGACTAAAAGCGATCGCACGCCTAAACCCGCCAAGCTCTCCCGCCAGCGACCCAGTCGCGGGTCTTGTTCCCAATCTTCAATCGCCACGGCTTCAGGACTTTCCTCAATTAGCTGCCGGTCAGCACCTGTAACAGCACTGAGGGAAGTTGTTAGGGGTCTTCTATTCAGTGGCTGGCGCTGGTAAACAACCGAATAATTTTCAGCTTTCTGTTTTGAGTTTTCAGTTGAACCTGGAGTAATCGGGAATGAGTCTTGTCCCCCATTCCCGAACCATGACCCATGACCACTTCTGGGTTGTTGCAGTACCAAAAAACGTTCTGCCCCCAGCCGCTTCAAGAGCAGTTGGGCACACTCATCTAAGGCTTTCTCAGCGTTTGTGTTGTCGGCGAGGATACGGGCACACTCTGCTACCAGTTGGGCATCCTGTTGGGTACGCTCAAGCGTTCCTTCTATCTCCTCACTTCCTGCCCCTAGGGAGATCAACTGAGCAGCCGCACGAATGTAGTTTTTTTCCGCTTCTTCCCAGATGCGAGCTTCATTGCCTTCCACTGCCAGAAAGCCCACCAGTTCCTGCTTTACCCGAATCGGCGCAGCCAAAAGGGAGCGTGCCCGCAACCTGGAGAGCAAGCGCCCGGTTACTTCGGCTTTTAGGGGGCTTCTACCCGCGCCAATGGCAATCAGCCGATTTTCATTCAGAGCTAGATAAAATTCGCTGACTTCTTGGACGGTAAGACCAGCAGCAGCACTGGCGGCTGAGGAAGCGAGTCCCCTAGATGTCTGGCGGTTGCCAACTCGGTGCCAAAAGTAGCGTCGCTCTGGGGAATACCAGTAGACGCTGGTGCGAGTTGGTCCAATAAATTGCTGCGTCATGGCTACCACAGCCTCTAGGCGTTGATCCATCGCAGGCATCCGCGCCATCTGGTCTAGCACCTGAAATAGTGGCTGGTCGGGGCGCTTGGTCGAGGAGTGCTGCCAGTCAAGTTCAATCTGGTACAGGGCAGCAGCTAATCCCCCAAATAGCATTGACATCTGGGCTTTTTCTCCCGGTCGAGGAGTGGCACCCCACAAGGACGATCCTAGTAGCACGACACCAAAACAACGGTCTTTGCAGCGCAAAGGATAAAAAAACGCACCCTGAATTCCAAATTGTTGAGCTGCTCGACGCCATTCTCCAGCCCGCACTTCTTCGCTGAGATTTGGGACGCCTAAGGAGCGCTGCTGGATGACTACCTGCTCCAGAAGGTCGCCGGGACTTAGGGTAAACTTACTTTTAAGAAATTTTGTGTCGCCGGTGGGAGTGACGCCGCCTTTGCCAAATAAACGGTGATCTAAGCGATCGTAGAGGCCAATCCAAATCAGGCGATAGTCAAACTCGGAGGCGAGATAATTCAGGGTGGTTTCGATGAGAACGTCAACATTCTCCTCTTCCCGCATGGTCTGAAGGACGCGCCCCAAGGCAACAAGTTGGTTTTCGTAGTCCGCTGGACTTTGGTCTGGAGTGTGGTGTTGATCCATGTTATTCAACCGCGACCCGACTCATTGCGATCGCTTGTCGCTTGTCAGATTTCTCACTTGAAAGTAGGACTGTTAGCGTAGCGGCGCTCTACTCGCGGATTGCCCGACCAAACCAGAGCGTCTCAAAAAGAAAGATTTTCAGCTTGTTCGTTGTGAAACTTTGCTCATCGGTGAGTGTCTTAAAACTCGGAAGTCGGGCGTGCGGGAAAGAGACTTTCATGTTTTTGGTATGAACTTTGTTCGTGGGTGTCTCTTGCAAAGCTTGTAATATCTAGAATGCCCTTACTTGAGGATAGTCGGTTGTCAATTATTAGTTATTTTTGTTTTCTTTTTTACCAATGACTAATGATTAACGACGAATGATTAAATTATGGATATCTATCAACTCGCAATTCGTCCGGCATTATTTTCTGGATTGAAAGCCGATCCAGAATGGCTGCATCAACAAACGCTCCATCTGTTCAGCACTCTTGCCGGTTCGCCTTCTCATCCCCCCAAAAGCTGGATTGTTGCACAATTACAGCAATCTTACGCCAAGAGAGATGTTCGCTTAGAACAAACTTTGTGGAAGCTAAAGTTCCCCAATCCAGTGGGTCTAGCCGCTGGATTTGATAAGGATGGCGTCGCGGCTGGGATTTGGCCTAGTCTCGGCTTCGGCTTTGCGGAACTCGGTACCGTAACCTTACACGCGCAACCGGGAAATCCCCGTCCTCGCTTGTTTCGCTTGCCGATGGACAAAGCCGCCCTCAACCGGATGGGATTTAATAACCAAGGGGCAGCGGCAATGGCGCAAAGGTTGGAAAGCTGGAGTGGAAAGTTAAAAGCTGAAAATTCCAACCTTCAACCTTCAACCTTCAACATTCCCCTCGGAATTAATCTAGGTAAATCTAAGATAACGTCACTAGAGGCTGCGGCTGCTGACTATCTGGGTAGTTTTCGCCTTTTGAAGGATTTGGGAGATTACTTTGTCGTTAACGTTAGCTCACCCAATACACCGGGATTGCGAAGTCTCCAGTCTTCGGATCAGCTGAGTCTGATTCTAGATGCCCTGCAACAGGAAAATCAAGGACAAAAACCTCTACTGGTAAAGATTGCCCCAGATTTGGAGTGGGAAGCGATCGCTTCTGTGATTGAACTTGCTAAAAATTACCAACTGGCTGGGATCATCGCCACTAACACCACTATCCGGCGCGATCATCTAAAAACCCAGATACTTTCCCCAACTGGTAAACCCGTGAGTGAAGAAGCCGGTGGCATCAGCGGTGCCCCTTTAAGAGAACGTTCTACCGAAGTCATTCGCTTTATCTTCACGCAAACGCAAGGTCAACTGCCCATTATCGGCGTCGGCGGCATCTTCACTGCCCAAGATGCCTGGGAGAAAATCGCGGCGGGTGCTAGCCTGATCCAGGTTTACACTGGCTGGATTTATGAAGGTCCTTGGATGGTACGCCGCATTCTGGAGGGTCTGTTGCAAAAATTGCAGGAACACAGCTTAGCGTCCCTCTCTGACGCCGTTGGCATAGACAGTCTTCAGACTTGATTTCAAGCTACCCACTGTCACTTGTTAATCAACCAACAACTGATAACTCACCCCTAACCGCTTACTCTAGAAGCTTCCCTCTTTGAGGATAATGTGGTATTTGGAGTCAAAGGAAATCTTTCCTTCTTGCTGTAACTTCCCTAACAAACGGGTAATTGTCACTCTGGTGACGCAGCAGGCATTGGCAAGGTCTTGATGGGTGAGACGAACGCTCAAACGAGTTCCCTGCGGCACAGGTTCGCCAACTTCCTGTTTCAGCAGCAACAATAGATTCTGCAAGCGGTCTTGCAATCGTCGCTGACCAGAAATCGCCAAAAGCGATTCTGTCTGCCGCAACCGCAAATTAATTTTCGGTAAAATAGTCTGGGCAAGATGAGGGGAGGCTGTTATCTCTGAGAGGGAAATGTTAACTATCTGCACGTCCGAGACGGCAGTTGCTTGATAGGTTGACAGGGCGGTTAAACAAGAGCCAAAAGGCATCGAAGGACCGACTAACCCTACCAGCACCTCTTCACAATTGTCACTCATCGTACTCAGCTTCACCAAACCCCGACACACTAACCACAGGTTTTGAGGGTCGAGGGGAATGATTTCTCCTTTGGAGTAAGCCTGTACAGGGCGATCTTGCTTGAGGTCGTAGTTATTTTTTTCTAGCGCCTTCTCTACCCGCTTGCGCTCAGTGATATCGCGAATCAGCCAACGCAATGTGACGGCTTTGCCTTCCCCATTATTATGAGTAGTGGCGACTGTTATCCCCGCGTCAAAAATCTCACCTTTACGGGGCTGTAGGCGTACTGTCCACTCATATACTCGTTGCTGCTCATGCAGCCGAGTCAGTTCGTTACGAAAGATTCGACGTTCTTCTTGAGGAATGAAGATGACAAACGGTTTGCCCACTAAAAACTCTGGCGACACGTTGAGCAGTTTAGCAGCAGCGCGGTTGGCTTCTCGGATTGTCCCTTCTGCATCCGTCACCAGGTAGCCTTGCGGTGCTAACTCGAACAGATCCTGGTAGCGGTGGCGTTCGGCTTCCAACGCCTGTCGTGCGGCTACAAGTTCCTCATTCTGCTGGCGTAGTTCCTCTAGCGCCACTTGTAGCGTTTCCGAGGCGATGCCCAACTCCTTGAAGGCGACTGGCAGTAGCTCTGGCTCTTTAGGCGGAGCGATGGTTGCCCCTTTGTACAGCTCAGCTAATCGCCAGTTAATTTGCTGAATTTGTTGGGCAAATAAGTTCACATTTATTTCATTTTTCATAGTTTTACCTTCACTAAGGGCATGATTGAGAACTTCTTACCCTCTATCAAGTTCACTGCTTTTTTCCTTTTAACATTCCTTTCTCTAATTGCGCCCTTCCAAAAGAGGCAATCCTTGCTCCCCCTATTTATCTATTTATTAAATGAATAAATTAAATATGCAAATAGCGGCAAAAAGTAAATTTTATTTAACTAATGTATATTCAAGCTTATTTTTTGAGATTATGGAAATAATTAGGGTTTTCTAACTAAATATTTAGCGATTGGAAAATCTTTGATGTACAACACCCTGTAGTGCGGAACGGAGCGCAATGTGAGTAAAGCACAAGGGAGATTCTATCACTCTCTGCATACGCTTTGCGATCGCTTCACAAAGTTGCTTTGCACTAAGCACCGCTTCGTTAACGAACGCAATCAAGAGTTCAGTTACGCGGGGTATGAAAAGACAAGTTTTGAAAGAACCTAATTAAAATTGCTTGTGATTTTTAATACAAGTATTTAATGAGTTTACATCAATCTATTTCTTCAGATGGATGCAGGCGAAGAGAATAAAAGTTAAGCCTTAGATAATCGTTATCCTGCCGCAAGAAGCTGCAACGGGATATACTGACAGACAACACCAAGCCCCTAGAAAGCAACTGATAGGGGCTTTTTGTATTCAGAATTGCAAATAGATTTAAGGTTCGCTGATTCCTCTAGTGTAAGCGAAAAATCAGGTTGAATGAGAATAATTTCGTTTATTTATTAGCGATACAATTTTAGCTAAACAGTTAAAAACTCTGCTAGAAATACTGAAACCGTTATGTATGCGATCGCGTAGCAGCGTCTTCTGGAAGTTCTCTAAGCTGTAATCTGCCGCAAACACAAATAAAAACCTCCTGAGAAACTGCAATAGAAGGTTTTTTTGGATGCGCGATCGCGTGATAATTTTATCTTCTGTTCATCCTATCTTAGAAGTGCAAAGAAATCGTCGCGCTCGCCGTTTAAAACTGCTTATATTTTATAAAACAGATGTCTCAAAGCTGTGGCTCTTACGCTTGTTTTGACAACCTTAGTGTTCTATCCACGATACCGCCATTTTTCCTAACCATAGGTTTTGTGCTTCCAATCACAGATAAATTTAACATTCAACCCAGCCCTGTGGTAGAAGTTTGGTAAAACAGTAACGGGTAAAGTTCCAAAGGTGCATTCTTACGGAGTTGGGCAAACTGCCCTAGCAGTTTTTGTATGCAAAAACAAGAAGTTTCCCTATCTGTGTCATCGCCCCATTGCGTTTTGAAAAACTTCCAGGCTTCCTCATCATTAGCCACAGAGGAAGATACCAATCAACGCCAGCGATTAACCTTCCCCCACCCAGATTACAGTTCGCTTTGTGTTTGGCAGCTTCCCACCTTACCTCGCCACTATCGCATTCGCGAAATATCAGTATTTCCTAGACTGCTAAAACTAGGGATATAAATAACAGTAGACTTTATAAAGCTAAAACATTAAAGAATGTTGTAAAAATCAAGATGTTTTGTGAATGATGGGAATAAGTAATGATTTTTGGTTACCTATTTATAAATAATTGAGCGGAGGCAATTAATCTTTAATTAGCCTACCTGTTAATTAACTATAAAATTAGTTATAGAGGGTTGTACTATGCCAGAGAATATCAATAAATTAAGCTTTCTCAACCCCCAGAGTCGTTATTGGGGTCGTTTCACTCCAGAGGAGCTAGCTTTTAATGCGAATTTACAGGAATTTGCACAAAAAATTTCTTATATATCTGCGTTGCAAACCGGAGGTAAGATTTCTTCCGAACAGGCATACAAGGATATTAAGTCTCTGTGGAAGCAGTTAAAGACAAGTAAAAAAGAACTAGGCGTGGGAGCAAATATCCCAAAAACAGAAAGCTAGTGATATGGTCAACAGTTACGCTGCTAATGTCAGGGTTTATTGATTATTCAGCAATATCTTGAACTTTAAGGTTGTATTGCATACACTTGTGCCAAGTTGCATCCGTTAAACTAGAATTCAAGAACAAATTTTGTCTTTTATATTCTTTGAGGTTTTCTAAAAGATATAAAATATCAATTTGGCGATCGCATCTGAGTACAGTAACGCAGTTGTATGAAAGCAGAATCGTACAACTATGAGCCGACTGCCAGGTTATCCTATCGAGCTGGGCAGAACTGTCATTCAGTTCAAACGAGAATTTCAATGCCTCTGTCTAGTTTGTCTAATCCCTAATTCTCTTAGTTATCACTTCCTATGGCACTGCTCAAAACAATCAAAGAGGTCTTGACAGGATTTGCACAAGGTCTCCGAATGTCTTGGTGGGTGGAAATTGCCACTACTGAGCCTCGCTGTATCTACTATTTTGGTCCCTTTCACAACTCCGCTGAAGCAGCAACTGCGTGCCCTGGCTATATTGAAGATATCCAAAGTGAAAAAGCTGGCGGGATCGAAGTCACCATCAAACGCTGCAAGCCAAGCGTGTTGACGATGTGTGAGGAAGAAGTCAACTAAGAAAACTGTCCGAAATCTACCATTCAGTGGTTGGTATATAAGATCACCAAGAGATTTAACGTAATGCCCACTCCTCCGGTAGAAGTTCAGGGAAGGGGTAGGCATTAACTTGGTTAATAAGGACAACAAATGAATGGCAATCTCCCTCTGGGAGTTTCTACACGGTACTACACGGTCAGGGAAACAGCGATTATCCTCCGGAAACGCTAAGTCGGATGGCGAACTGACAAGTCAGCGCGAGGCTAACGCCTCGCTTCGCTAACGCTATCGCGCTTTTGTTAACCCTTCCTTGTCGAACCCTCTGCTTAGTAAACTCCCAGCTTCCCTTTTAAGGGACTGTTTGTAAATTACACTTGGTGGCGCTATTGCCTGAGCTTTTGTAACTTAGCGTCCCTATTAGTTTATATTTATAAACACTATTGAGGAGACAAAAAGATTATGACTCAACCTCAGTTCCATGATGAATTGACCCTTTCGGAAACAGCAGAACAATTTGGAAAAAAAGCTCTAAAATTAGGTCTTATCCCTAGTTTTGTCGTCCGCTACTTTCCAGATAGCAGCCAATTCTATATTCCTAACGAAACCGAATCTGAACCGCTCACCCCAGAAGAGGCATATCTGCGTCTGAGAAAATTAGTGGAACAATCTGGTCAATAAGTGTTGTCCGCACAGTAGATGTCCGGCAGTCTCAGTAGGTGAGTATTAGGTAGGTATAAAAATTCAATATCAGCTAACCCCCTGCAATACATCAATCGGGTTACTTGGTTTGTCAATTATTTTACATTTATTTATACTTAATCCATGAGTTTATAATTATTAGTCGTTTTAAAAGCAGACTAGGAGAATGATTCGTTTACTCGTTAGTTTCTTAGAATTTATTTTAAAAACTTTTTACCAAGAGCGATGGTATGCAAGATTTTATGTATTGGAAACGATCGCTCGCGTTCCTTGTTTTGCTTATTTATCGGTTCTTCATCTCTATGAAAGTCTCGGCGCGTGGCCTTATGCTGATTGGATCAAGGTTCACTTTGCTGAGTCCTGGAATGAGTTGCATCATCTCCGCATCATCGAAGCATTGGGTGGGGGGAAATCGTGGAGCGATCGCATGATTGCTCGGATTGGCGTCCTGGCTTACTACTGGATTCTAGTCTTTGTATACATGATTGCTCCCAGATCGGCTTACTACTTTAATCAGTTAGTCGAAGAAGGTGCTTACCACACCTACGATAAATTTCTAACAGAGCATGAGGCTGAACTCAAAACTCAGCCAGCTCCACAGATAGCAATTGATTACTACCACGAGGGCGATCTTTACATGTTTGATGATTTTCAAATCTCTCATACACCAAGGGAGCGTCGCCCAAAAATTGAGAATCTTTACGATGTGTTCGTTGCCATCCGCAATGACGAAAAAGAACACATCACAACCATGATTGCCTGCCAGCAACCAGACGCAAAAGAAAAAATTAAAAGCCCCCATTCCCCTGAATTTAAGCCCTCATCTGAAGAGAGTTAAGGCAATTTTTTCCTCTCAAATGGTGGCTTAAATCATTTCTAATAGCGTTACTTCCCAGACAAGTCGCGGTTGAGCATAACTCAGGAGAGATTGGCGGGCTTTTTCGAGTTGCTGGAGGGGCAATTTATGAATTACACCGTTCAAGAATTCCTGCCAGTAAGTGTGCTGTAGATAATCAACTAACCACAGTTGGGCTTCTGTATCGAGAGTTTTATCAATCCGTTTGGCGAGTTCAAGGGCGTCACGAAACGATTTTGGCAGATGGATAACGTCCTGAAGTAAGTCTTGGGGAATCGTTTGGAGTTGCTCCCAGGAAGCGATCGCATTTCCCGGACTACCTTGCGCGATCGCTAACACCGTCGGATGCTCCAAAATCTCTTCGTGACCCGTCTTCCGCAACACCTGCTCCATTGCCGCCGAGTCTAAACCATAAAAAGGAATGTGCTGACAACGCGATACCAGCGTCGGTAACAACGACGACTGAGTTGGTGCGATTAAAACCAGTGTTGCCCGTCCCGGTTCTTCCAGGGTTTTGAGTAAGGCATTTGCAGCCGATTCTGCCATTGTTTCTGCTTGTTCCAGCACAACGAGCGATCGCGGTGCCTCCAGCGCCGAACGTCCCAGAAATTGGGTAATTTCCCGAATTTGCTCCAGCCGGATTTGCGGCGGAGCCTTGCGCTTGACACCCGCTTCGGCGGCTTCGGCGGCAGATAATCGTTGACCCTGATGCAGATAGGTCGGTTGCACCCAAAATAAGTCTGGATGATTGCCCTGCCGCAAGCGGTTTTTGATAGACGCAATACTCCCCTTGCTTGCTTCCTTAATCACAGGAGATTCGGGGGCGTCTGGCTCAGTTGTGGGTAGGTTGGCACAGAACAAAAGGTCTACAAAGCACTGAGCCGCCATGCTGCGTCCGATGCCTTCGGGACCCGCAAATAGATAGGCAGGAGCAATCCTATTTTGAGCCACTGCCTGAGTTAGTAACTCAACCGCTCGGTTTTGTCCGACAAGTTCCGCAAAAAAATCCATTTAACCGCAAAGAAAGGCAAAACTCAAAAAATTTGCAAGCAGTACCATTTACCCTGGAGACGCGATATATGGCGTCTGGAACCAACCCTCAAAAATTGTCTTGATAGTTTAATCCCCACTGCCAGGGAATTATAGATTTTTAATTTTCTAGAGACCATTCCCGAAACCGTTGAGTCAAGATAGCCTGAATTTGCCCTTGGACTTCTGCCTCAGTGCCACTGCCATCCACCCGCACAATCCGCTGGGGATGGGCTGCTGCTAAGGCTCTAAACCCCTGCTGTACCCGTTGGTGGAACGCCAATTCTGCTTGCTCCATTCGGTCGGCGGCTCCCCTGGCTTTAGCGCGTGCTAGACCTATTTCAACGTCAACATCTAGCCACAGGGTGAGGTCGCTTTCCAGTCCGTCTGTCGCCATTTGGCATATCTTCTCGATTAAAGATAGGCTAAGACCTCGACCATAGCCTTGATAAGCAATGGTGGAATCGGTGTAGCGATCGCACAAAATAATTCCTCCCGCCGTCAGGATTGGTTTTAGTACCTCCTCAACGTGCTGCGAGCGGTCTGCTGCATACAACAATAGTTCTGTCCGGTGTTGAATTGGGTGATTCAGAGTCCCTTCGAGCAACAAGCGGCGCAAAGCTTTACCCAATTCTGTACCCCCCGGCTCTCTGGTAATCGCTACCTGCGAGAAAGTCGGAGATTCCGCCTTCATCTTTTCCAGAAGCCAATCGCGCGATCGCTGCATCTGAGTTGTTTTACCGCTTCCTTCCACTCCCTCAAACACAATCAGCTTGCCCTGCATTCCCCAATCCTTATCATCACAGCCCTTTTTTCTTGCTCAAGATCGGGATGTGGCTCACCAGAACCGATGAATCCACTACCCACTCATCCTTCATTCTTCCAAAGTATCAGTCAACCCCACCCCGTGCTTTTGGTAACTTCCCTACTTAGTTCTTCCGGAGGAGCGACTGGTATGCTGGAAGCTGATAAAGGCTGGGTGATGGCTCTAGCCTTAGAAGCAAGCATTCCTTTCTGACCCGAAACGAAGGTTCGGTATGATAAGAGGGTCGAGGGATATGACGTCGGGGATTTTTTATGGCTCGTTATACTTGTTCATTTATCGTTGCAGTTCCCCTTGAGCGTCTCCAGCAGGTGCTCATAGAAGTTTTGGAGTCCTGTAATTTCGATATTATCTACAACACTGGAGACTACTTGATGGCTCGCGAGATACCGGGTCACGTCTCTTTTGCCAAGCTGGTGACGGTGGAAGTGCTCATCGATAAATCGACCGCTACCGACCGAGAAGTGCGGATGAATTTTGTAGTGAAAAACGAAGAGTTGCCCCTGCAAGTGGACAACCACTGCCACCAGATGTTCTATCAGGTGCATCAGGCGATCGCGGAAAATCGCCATTGGCAACTAGTTGAAAGCGTCGCCGGATAGACAAGCTTCCCCCTGGGAAGTTCTCAGGCGAGATTTTCATGGAGAAAATTAAGGTTCTTCCCCATCGCCAACCATATTGGGACTAATCAGGGTAATGTCCCACTCATCTGGAGGTCCCGTGGGAATGGATTCTCGCTTCAGGTGGAAATAACGTGCCCGCACTTGCGGCCCAAACACAATCTCATCTTCATCTTCGAGATCGTGAGCTTGGAGTTTTCGACCATTGATCAACAGACCATTGGCGCTGGGCTTGCCTTTGTCGCCATCGACAATTCGATAATAGTAAGAGCCATCCGCACGCAATTTTTGCACTAAAGTTGCGTGCCGACGCGATACAAATTGGGAGTACAACCGGATATCGCACTTCTGGTCTCTGCCAATGCAATATTCCGGCTTTTCTAAGGGAAACTCCTTACGTCCCTGATCATCTTCAATAATCAATATATGGTTCAGATGCAGTTTTACAGCCATTGAAAAATTATTTAAGAGAGGGCGGTTGGTTTGTGAAAAACAGTTACTTAGACTAACAGTGGCACCATTCTCAACCGGCGGGATAAGCGCCTGTGCCTGCACCCTGAATATCAACACTCGACCGAGCATTATCTTGAGGAAAACAAGAGGCGCTTTGGCGGAGGTTGGCAGGACTCCAGCGTAACACCCTCGCCTTCCCTGAAGCCAGTGTCGTCAGCTTGGAGCAGGCTTGATGTGTTTGGAGGGTTATAATCTCCTCTATCATATTGTGGCACACCGAGTTAGCGGTCAATTGTTCGTTGGCAGTTATCGAAAAGCAGGTTTAATTTAAGATTTTTGTAACAAACCAATCCGACTGATTAAACGCGCCTGGACTCAATCAGTTATCGGTAGAGAGAGATTTACGGAGCAAAAGCGAGTTAGTGACGACGCTGACAGAACTAAAAGCCATTAATGCTCCGGCAGCAGATGGGCTGAGAACAAGCCCGAAAGTGGGTAGCAGCACACCCGCAGCAACTGGCAAGGAGATAGTGTTGTAGGCAAACGCCCAAAACAGATTTTGGCGGATTTTGTTGAAAGTCGCACGGGAAAGCTGGATTGACTTGACAACATCCAGAAGGCGATCGCGCATCAGAACAATTTGAGCAGTTTCGATGGCGACATCGGTTCCCCCTTGGAGGGAAATGCCGACATCTGCTTGTGCCAAAGCGGGGGCATCGTTAATGCCATCACCAACCATTGCGACGTGCTGACCCTGAGCTTGTAGCTGGGCAATTGCGGCTGCTTTGGCGTCTGGACGGACATCTGCTAAGACATCCGAGTCTGGATTAAGTTCCAACTGGGACGCGATCGCCCTAGCCGCTTCCAGCCGATCTCCAGTCAGCAGCATCACCCGCAATCCCATCTGCCGCAAGCGTGACACCGTTGCTTTCGCATCCGGACGGAGGGTATCGGTGACGCCAATCAACCCCGCTAATTGACCGTCAGCGGCGACATAAACCACCGTTTTCCCCGCAGATGCCAGTTGTTGAGCCTGGTTTTGTTCGGAATCGCTGAGGGAAATTCCTTGCTGAGTCAACCAATCTGCGTTCCCCAGTAAAACCCGCACGCCTTCGACCAAAGCCGATACCCCTAGTCCCGGTTCCGTATAAAACTCCTCGGCAAGGGGGATGGTTAACTCTTGGCGGTGCGCTTCTTCCCCGATTGCCTCTGCTAGGGGATGGGTGGTGCCACTTTCTGCCGCCGCCGCCAGTTGGAGGAGGATTTCCGGAATGAAATTCCCCATCGGCAAGCAATCAGTCACGATGGGATGACCCGTGGTGAGAGTACCCGTCTTATCAAATACCACGATATCCAGGTGGTGTACCCGTTCCAGCACGTCGCCGCCTTTGATCAACAGCCCTCTTTCTGCCCCCAGACCCGTTCCCACCAAAATTGCCGTAGGGGTCGCTAAGCCTAAAGCGCAGGGGCAAGCGATGACGGAGACAGAAATTGCTAGCTTTAAACTGAGTAACAAAGCTGAGTGCTGTAGAGGTGGGGTTTCCCCGCCCATGCCGCTGGCATGGTGCATGACTGCGTGCATAGCTGAGTGGCTTTCTATCCCCACTGCGCTCAACATCGTGACATCAGGCCAAAGTTGAGAGCCGATAAAGTACCAGAATAGAAACGTTAACGTTGCTGCTGCCAGGACGCCGTAGGTGAAGTACCCCGCAACCGTATCCGCCAATAGCTGCACGGGGGCTTTCCGGATTTGGGCTTCTTCGACCAGGGCGACAATTTGTGCCAGAGTCGTATCCTTGCCGGTGCGAGTTGCCTTGATCGCGATCGCTCCCGACTGATTCAGCGTCCCAGCTGCCACCGAGTCTCCCGCTTGCTTCATGACCGGAACTGGCTCGCCAGTCAGCATTGACTCATTCACCGTTGTCTGACCCGCTACCACTTCTGCATCGACCGGGATCTGCTCTCCCGGCAAAACCCGCAACCATTCACCTACGCGGACTTGCTCAACGGGGATTTCAATGCCCCCGAAGTCGCTCCCCTTAGCACTTCCTGTGGGCGTAGAGCCAGCAGCCGTAGGATTGGCAATTAAACGAGCAACTTTCGGCTGGAGCGCCAACAATGCCTGAAAGGCTGCGGCGGCACGACCTCTTGCCCGTTGCTCCAAGGTGCGCCCTAGCAGGATAAAGCCTAACAGCATGACCGGCTCATCAAAAAAACATTCCCAACCCAGCTGAGGGAATAGCAACGCCACGCAGCTAGCCGTGTAAGCTGTAAGCGTTCCTAGCGCCACCAGGGTGTTCATATTGGGAGCATTTCGCCGCAAGCCCCGCCACCCATCGACTAATATCTGGCGTCCGGGAAAGAGTAACGCTGCTGTTGCTAATCCCCAGTGAAACCAAATGTTGGTCAGGGGTGAAAAATAAGCGGGAAAAGAGATGAAGTGTTGATTGAGATGACCAATTCCGGACAGCAAAATCAGAACGCCCGCAATGAATAATTGCCTCAACTGCTGGCGATTTTCTAGGGCGTGCCGTTCTGCTGGACTCAGAGTCTCTTTTGCTTTTTCGCCTGCGTTGGTGCCGAGACGAGGCTGGGTCGGAAATCCAGCTTCTGTCACCTGTTCGGCTAACGCAACTGGGTCAATCGCACCCGCTTCGCACTCTACGACAGCGACTTCTGTCACCAGATTAACGCGGGCGGAAACGACGCCTGGATGCTGGGTTAGCTGTTTTTCTACCGCTTTCACGCAGCCTGCACATTTCATGCCTGTGACATCCAAGGCGATCGTCTCTACGGGCGATGCAGGGCTAGCGACTACGGTTTCTGGGGATTGCATAGAGAATCTTGGGACTTTCCACGACACCTCAACGCCGGATTGTTCTGGCGTCTCTATTTTGAGGGTAGGCGAAAGTCTGGGCGATCGCGCAAAAATTCTTAATCTTTTTTAAGTTAGTTACCCGCGAACGGTCAACGGCTACTCCAGCGAAGATACATCACGTAGACCAGTGCTAGAGCCTGCATTGGCATGAGCGCGGCATAGCCCCTAAAGAAGAAGTTAATCTCTAAGCTAGACATTACACTGAAATATCCCATACCTAACAAAGCTAGGAACATGGGTAAAATCAGTTTTTTGGGTTTGCGTATTAGCATATTAAGTCATGAGAAAGATTTACAGAAGCAACTTAATTTAAACATGAATAAATTATCGCCCTATCTGTTAAATTTATCGTTGCAAAAACGACAAAATACAAACAAGCGATCGCAAATAATTTAACCTAAAAACAAAACTTTTTATACAAGCATGAATTCCTCAAAAAAATAGCTGACCTAAGGGTGAATGAACCAAGGCGAGATATAGTTCTCCAGACTTTGATAAATAATACAAGCGCAACGCATGGTAGCTTAAAATTAGAAGTAGGCTCAGCACCTGTAGCTTTCGGGTCCTAAGCATTTGAACATACAAGACGGCGATTTTACGTCCCGCGATTAGTTCAAGTGTAATATGAACTGTTGCAATCAAAAAGGCAGCGAATAAAACCGGGCCGAACAGGTGTTCTGCTAAGGCGCAACTCCAATCTCCTCGCACAATTGCCATAAAAGACCGAGTCATGCCACACGTAGGACAAGGAATCCCTGTAAAGTGCCGAATTGGGCAAACTAGGAACGTTACTTTATATCCTTGGTTATAAAAGTAGGTTCCCACTAGAGGTGCTGAACATATTCCTAATATCAACCAGCGAATCCGTCGAGCATTGCTAGACAGATTAGAGCGAGATAATTTAGACATGGCTCAAGTTAAGCTAGCGTCTACCCAAGCGCTCTCGCAGGGGTCGATCTAAAACCAACCCTTCTTGCTAACAAGGTAAGTGCTGACGAATTCTTCGTCAGATTTTGTCAAATAAGTTATTCCCTCGATCAAACCAATAATGCCCATAATTGGCGAACCGATTCCACAGGTAAGCAGGCTAACCAGCAACATGATGATGCCTTCTGTGTTATAGCCAAGAACAAACTTATGGATACCTAAAGCCCCGATAAGAATCCCGCAGACTCCAGCGGCGATTTTTTTGCTGGCATCAGTAGAGTTTCCATCCCTCATTTGTGTGAACCCTTGAAAAATTTGCTTTCCGCTTTTAGTGTTCCCAGTTGGGTAACGCATCTATCACAAGACGGAAAGCATTGATTCTTCTTAACAATGACTGGAAGGAAACATCACGCAGATCCACTACCCAAGAGGAAAAGACTCAGCAAAGTGCCACCATTCCAGAGAGAGTGGAGGAGTATCGGTGCAAGGAGGTTGCGCGATCGCGTATACACCACTCCCAAAACCATCCCCAAAGTCGCCAGGGGCAGGATTTCTGAGAGATTCAGGTGAACAATCGCAAAGAACAAACTACTGAGCGCGATCGCTCCCCAAACAGGCATATAACGGGTGAGAGATGGCAATAGAAAACCGCGAAACAAGAACTCCTCAAACAACGGTGCCGCCACCGCCGCCGTCAAGAAAAAGATCGCCAGCGCCACACTATCTTGCCCCTCTAGAGCAATCGGTAAAATCGGATTGCTGCCCCCCTGTCCCTGCCACAGCTTTTGGTTAATCAGCGACACCACAATCACCAGAGGCAGCGCGACTAAATAGCCGCCCAATCCCCAAAGAATCCAATTTCCCCGCCAATTGAATCGAAACCAACCTTCTGGCAACGGTAAAAAAGAGCGGATGGATAAATACAGAACCAGCAGACACTCGAACGCCAATGTTGCATAACTCACCAGAACAAAAGCAGCTTGTGTCCGAATATCAAAGCTGGCTCGATTTAGGGGCAGTAAGCTAAAAAAGAGCGGCAGCAGAAATTGACCGATAAAGAAAAAGCCCACGACAAACACCTGCCAAATAATTTCGGCATTCCAAGGCGTTGTCCAGGGGACATCGGCATTTTGAGCGAGGATGGCTTCTTTTCCCTTAATTAGCACTCCCGCTAGCAGAAAAATCAGCAATCCTAATCCCACCAATACTCCCACTAGCGGGATTGCTCCGACAATCGCTAATTTTACAATTGCAGCTTCAGCGCGCTCCTGTTCTTGTGCCTGGAGTGCCGCCAGTTCCTCCTGACGTTCCTGTACTTGGTAGAGTTTCGTCAAAGCGCGATCGCGGAACCAGCCGTCTAAATGCTCTTGAATTTGCGGCTGGGCATCCAACATCAGACTGGGTGGCTCGCTCCAAAGTCCCACCAAAATCGCCGCTGGCTTAGTCTGTAACTCGCTCGCCGCTTCCTGTTTAGACCGATTAATTAATTCCGTCCAAGTTTTAATTGCCGCGTCTGTTTGTCCTTGTTGAGCTTGTAAAATTCCCAACCGCAAGTCAAGCTCAGCAATCAGCTGTTTTACCTTCTTGATTGACGCCTGCAATTGCTGCGGTGATTTAGCCGCATCTGGATTCGCATCGGCTTCCGATTTCAGCTTTTCGAGCTGTCCTTGCAGCTTTTCCAGAGTGGCTCGATCCTCCGAACGCGCCTCCTCATACTGCTTTTGGGCAGTTTTTAAAGGATCTTCACCTAAAAGAGCGTTCCGGGCGTTTGTTAAATTGGCATCACTAGCTTTGTCGCCCTGCCACTCACTCGCTTGGAGTAACAAATTCGTTTGGTACAGTTCCAGGCGACCTTGAATCTGAGGCTGATTCCAGCTATCCAGTAATGAGTGGGTAATCAGAAACAAAGCCAAAATTGTCAGCAACCCCAACAGCAACCGCTTAATTGTCATGAAAACTCCTGTAGGCTCTTAGTGTCACGGCACCTATGAGGAATATCTTAGATGCGTGTCCGGGACAGGTTAAAATTCTCCTGAACCTTTTTGCTCTTGATGATGGGCGTGGATTTCTCGCCTAGAGCATTAGGGGAACTTTACCTTACCAAACTGAGGCAGAGCCGACCTAATTCTTCTCTAGCTAAGCCAGCGAACAAGAATATGTAGGCTGCTGTCTTTGCAGTGCTAGTTTCCACGGAGGATATCACCCTGAATACTCGAGTCATTCTCGTGCGTCATGGTCAGAGCAGCTATAACAGTGAGCGTAGAATTCAGGGCCGCTGTGATGAATCAATTTTGACGGAAAAAGGTCGCGCGACTGCCCGTCAACTTGGCGCTACTCTGAGTAACTTGAAAATTGATGCGATTTACAGTAGCCCCCTGCAACGGGCGAAAGCAACCGCAGAGATCGTTCAATCCAGTTTGGCGACGCCTGCCCCCTTAACAGCGTCCGATAACTTGATGGAAATTGATTTACCCCTTTGGCAGAAAATGCTTTCCGTGGAAGTGCAGGAGAAATTTCCTGAAGATTACCAATGTTGGCATGAGCGTCCCCAGGAATTTCGGATGAGCGTCCCGACGCCAGAGGGATTAAAAGAACACTTCCCAGTCTTAGCCATCTACGAGCAAGCGCGGCAATTCTGGCAGGAAACTTTATCCCGCCATGCGGGAGAGACGATTCTCATTGTGGGGCATAACGGCATCAACCGGGCTTTGCTCAGTACGGCAATTGGAATATCGCCACAGCGCTACCATTCGATTCAACAGTCGAATTGCGGCATCAGCGTGCTAAATTTTGCCGCTGGTTGGGGCAAACCGGCGCAATTAGAGTCGATGAATCTCACTGCCCATGTGGGAGAAGTGCTGCCAAAGCCGCGTCCGGGTCATCGCGGACTCCGTTTGTTGCTGGTACGCCACGGGGAAACCGACTGGAATCGCCAGAAACGCTTTCAAGGGCAAATTGATGTTCCCCTCAACGATAACGGTCGAGAACAAGCCCGGAAGGCGGCGGAATTTCTCAAGGATGTGCCGATTGACTTTGCCGTAACTAGCCCGATGCTGCGTCCCAAGGAAACAGCCGAGATAATTCTGAAATATCACCCCAACGTCCAGATTGAACTACAGGCACCTTTGGCAGAAATTAGTCACGGGCTGTGGGAAGGGAAATTTGAAGAAGAAATCGAGCTGTCGTATCCGGGGATGCTGCAACAGTGGCGAGAGTTTCCGGAGACGGTGCAGATGCCAGAGGGAGAGAACTTACAACAAGTTTGGGATCGAGCGATCGCAGCTTGGCAAGACATGGTCGCGTCTTATTCTGGAGATCGACCGAAAACAGGTTTGGTGGTTGCTCACGACGCCACGAACAAAGTCTTACTCTGCTACCTTTTGGGTTTAAATCCAGAAAATTTCTGGAGCATTAAGCAGGGGAACGGGGCAGTGACGGTTATCGACTATCTTCAAGGGCCAGAAAGTACGCCGGTGCTGCAAGCGATGAATGTCACAACTCACTTAGGTGGGGGCGTTCTCGATCAAACGGCTGCCGGTGCATTGTAGAGTGATGAGTTATGAATTTTGAGTTTTGAATGAAGAAACTTTTTATCTCAAAACTCAAAACTCAAAACTCGAAACGATTATGAATGAACTGCTCCAACAAGTACGGGTCATCGACCCAGTTTCTGGAACCGACCAGATTGCCGATATTCTGATTGCTGATGGTTATATCCAAGCAGTCGAAACTGAAATTTCTGACTTGTCCGCTGACACGACTGTCCGGGATTGTCGGGGATTCGTCGTAGGGCCAGGGTTAGTAGATTTATACAGCCATTCTGGTGAGCCTGGGTTTGAAGAGCGGGAAACCTTAGCCTCGCTCGTTGATGCGGCAGCAGCCGGGGGCTTTACTCGGCTGGCAATCTTGCCAGATACTCTACCCGTTCTCGACAATTTAGGGGGTTTAGCCTACCTTCAACAAGCCAAAATCCAACATCCAAAATCCAAAATTGAATTTTGGGGGGCGCTGACTGTTGGTATCCAAGGGCAGCAGATGACATCCCTGGCTGAAATGGCGGCGGCTGGGGTGGTAGGCTTTGCAGATGGTCAGCCTGTGCAAAATCTGGCGCTGCTGCGACGCCTGTTGGAATACCTCCAGCCGTTAGGAAAACCTGTGGCGTTGTGGCCTTGCGATCGCGCTTTGAGCGGCAATGGGGTGATGAGAGAAGGCTCGGCGTCGATTCGCTTTGGGTTGCCAGGAAACCCAGCGATCGCAGAAACATCGGCGCTGGCTGCTTTGCTTGAAGTGGTGGAAGCTACTCGCACCCCTGTCCATATCATGCGCGTTTCCACTGCTCGCAGCGTTGAGCTAATTGCGAATGCCAAGGCGCGGAATTTACCAATCGCCGCCAGTACTACCTGGATGCATTTATTGCACAATACGGAGGCGGTAAGCAGTTATGACTCGAACTTGCGACTAGAACCCCCTCTCGGCAATTCTTCAGACCAAGCGGCGCTGATTCAGGGGATACAGAGTGGGGTGTTAGACGCGATCGCGATTGACCATACTCCCTACACCTACGAAGAGAAAACGGTCGCCTTTTCCGAAGCACCCGCGGGCGCAATTGGTCTAGAGTTGGCTTTATCGCTTCTGTGGCACACCTTTGTTGCGACTGGCGACTGGTCAGCTTTAGAACTGTGGCGGGTTTTAAGTACCCATCCGGCGGAGTGTTTGCAGCAAAAACCGCCAGCGATCGCGCCCGGTCAACTGGCTGAACTGGTCTTATTTGATCCCCAGTTAAGCTGGACAGCGGACAGACAAACCCTGAAATCCCGCTCAGAAAATACCCCTTGGCTAGGGCGATCGCTGACGGGTCGGGTTTTACAAACTTGGGTAATGGGTAATTAGTCAGTCAAACCGAAGAAATATCTAACTGTAGGGGCGGATTGAGCGAGGGGTTTAGTGACGCACAAATATCTTGGTGAAACTCGCCCCTATCTCCCTACTATTCCTTGGTATAAGCTGGAGCGCTATCCACTTCTCCGGCACGTTGGAGGGGCCAAAAGCGCACCACAGCACGACCAATGATTTTTTCGCGGGGGACAAAACCCCAATAGTGGCTGTCGTAACTGTTGTTGCGATTATCACCCAGTACCAGGTAGGAGTTTTCTGGCACCGTCACCGGCCCATAGGTATACTGTGGCTGTTCTTCAATATATTTTTCTGACAGGGGTTTCCCGTTGACATACACCCGTCCCCCTTTCACCTCTATCTTTTCCCCAGGTAAACCAATCACGCGCTTAATAAAAGCATCGTGAAAGTTTTGCTTTTCTAGCGCTTCGGTCGGCGCAAACACCACAATGTCGCCCCGCTGTGGAGATCGGAAGTTGTAACTAACCTTGTCTATAATCAGACGGTCATTGATTTGTAGTGTAGGCAGCATTGAACCCGAAGGAATGTAGCGTGCTTCCGCCACAAAAGAGCGAATTCCAAAGGCCAGAATGGCACTCAAGCCAATCGTTTTTATTCCCTCTATGAAAGGATTTTCGGCTTTTGGTTGGGGGTTGAGGTCAGGTTGTTGATTCTGCACGTCAGTCATAAACGGTTAATCACTCAAGCAAATGAATGAAATTGATTCCCTAGGTAATTATTTATTTTAAGGAAGACGGATGATTAGCTATATATATTGTGTACAAATTTTGTCTAAATATATCCGGCTAATATTACAGATATTTAGCTTCTGTCGTTTACCCGGTTGCTGGATGGTCAGTTTAGAAAAGTGCCATCTTACGACAAAGCGCGATCGCACCATGCAATTGTCGCTCACACTTAACTACTGCATCAACAACTGATTACCATGTTTTCTGTCCCCTCTCTGTTGATTCGCAATGCTCGAATTCTCCCGCCTACGGGTGAATTTTTGGTTGGGGAGGTGCAAACCTTGGGTCGGGAAATTGTCCGGGTTGCACTAAAATCCTAGCATCTGGAAATCCTAGCATCTGATAGTCTACTAGTGGATAAAGAGATAGACGTTCAAGGTCTGACTTTGTTGCCGGGAGTCATCGATCCGCAGGTACACTTCCGAGAACCGGGACTCGAACACAAAGAAATTTGTTCGCGGCGAGTTGTGCTTGTGCTAAAGGCGGGGTAACGTCGTTTCTGGAAATGCCCAATACTCGCCCCCTGACAACTACCCAAGCGGCTCTCGATGATAAGTTGCGACGAGGTGCCCAGAAGTGCTTAGTTAATTATGGCTTTTTTATTGGGGCAACCGGAGAATATCTGTCGGATCTTATAGAAGCGCATCCCACCTCTGCAATCAAAATTTTTATGGGATCGATGCACGGTCAATTACTGGTGGATGGATATACGGTATGGAGTCTATTTTTGCAAAGGGAAATCGCTTAATTGCCGTTCACGCAGAAGACCAACCTCGGATAAACCAGCGACGACAAGAATTTGCTGGAATTCACGATCCAGCCATTCACTCTCAAATTCAGGATAATCAAGCCGCTCTTTGAGCTACCGAATTGGCGCTCTATTTATCTAAAAAGTATCAGCGACGCTTGCATATTTTACATCTGTCCACAGCCCAAGAAGCCGATTTATTACGTCAAGATAAACCGAGCTGAGTGAAAGCAGAAGTGACGCCGCAACACTTGCTGCTGAACACCAGTGCTTATGAGAAAATTGGCACTCTGGCGCAGATGAATCCGCCATTGCGATCGCTCCACGACAACGAAGTTCTTTGGCAAGCGCTACTCGATGCTGACTTCAGCCATGCAGGGACGCTGTAGTGTTTCCCAAGTTGCCAACTGGATGTCTGCGGCTGTCGCTAAGGCGTATCAGATTCCCAAAAAAGGTGCGATCGCTCCCGGTTATGATGCCGATTGAGTTCTGGTAGATTTGGACAATTATCGTCCAGTATTGCGCGAAGAATTGCTAACCAAATGCGGCTGGAGTCCCTTTGAAGGCTTGAATTTGACGGGATGGCCTTGTTCTATCACCATTGTTGGCGGTCAGGTTGTTTATGAGCGGGGGAAGCTGAATCTAGAAGTGCGGGGTGAAGCCTTGACATTTAACGAATAATTAAACGCTCTCGGTACGCCAAGGTAAGCGCAAAGGTACGCAAAGGAAAGACGCGATAAATCAGTGTCTAAACGAGAGCGAACCTTTGTGTTTAAAATTTTATTGACTTAAAATCAAACTCACCCGCTGGAATCAGGTTGGCTTGGCGACCATTATTCGCACAGTAGGTTAGATGGACGCTTAAAAAGCTGGGCGGCTGATATGGCAACCGTTCTGCCCACTCTATCGCCACAATTCCCAGGGGCACCTCGAATCCTTCCCAGTAGGTTTCTAAATTCAAAGCTTCGACTTCTTCTGGCTGCAAGCGGTATAAATCCAGATGATACAGGGGGAGGCGTCCTTGTGCGTACTCGTTAATCAGAGTGAAGGTGGGACTCACAATCGGCTCGGTAATGCCCAAACCCTCGCCAATGCCTTGCACCAGCGTGGTTTTGCCAGCGCCCAAGTCGCCTTCTAATAAAAGTACATTACCGGCGGGGAGGGATTGACCGAGTGCAATCCCTAGCGATCGCGTCGCCGCCGCATCGGCAAGAGAAATGACAATTGACTCCAAATTACTCAAAACTCAAAATTTAAAACGCTTAAAAGTACACTACCAGCGCGGAGGGATTGACTGAGAGCAATCCTAAGCGATCGCGTCGCCCCCGCATCGGCAAGAAAAATGACAATTGACTCCAAATTACTCAAAACTCAAAACTCAAAACTCTACTGCCTGGGCGCGACTATACCACCTCAGCAACACCCGTGCCAGCCGCTCAGGATTGTGGCGTACATAACCCGTCTCTGGGTCTTCATCCATCACGTTGGTTAAAACAATGCGACGCCCCAGCAGCCCAATGGCTTCTCGATCTAGAAAAACCGGATGGGAACTTTCTTGAGCATAGCGAATCAGGGCATTCGCACTTGGAACTTTCCGCTGCACCAAGACGGCGTTAAATAGCGGTCGTCCGCAGGCGGCGTCAATGGCGCGAATGTGGTCTGCAACCGTGTAACCTTGGGTTTCTCCCGGTTGGGTCATGATGTTACAGACGTAGATGCGGGGAACCTGCTTTTGGGCGATCGCTTCGGCAATCTCTGGCACCAATAAATTGGGAATCACGCTTGTATAAAGGCTTCCAGGGCCGATGATAATGTAATCGGCTTCCTCAATTGCCTGTAAAGCTTTAGGCAAAGCGGGGGGGTTGCTAGGAATGCAACCAATTTTCTTAATCTGACCATTGGCTTCTGTAATGCTCGATTCCCCCTCAATGGTGCGTCCATCCTCTAACTCAGCCCAGAGGCGAACATCGCACAACGTTGCCGGTAGCACCCGCCCTCGCACAGCTAAAACTTGAGAACTGGCAGCGATCGCTTGCTCCAAATCTCCGGTAATATCGCTCATTGCCGTCAGGAATAGGTTGCCAAAACTATGACCGTTCAGACCATCCCCAGCCTTAAAACGATATTGAAACAATTCAGTTAATAACTTTTCTTGGTCTGCCAATGCCGCGATACAGTTGCGAATGTCTCCCGGCGGTAGGACGCCAATTTCTCGCCGCAGACGACCAGAGGAGCCGCCATCATCTGCCACCGTTACAATCGCCGTAATGTGGGCGCTGTATTCCTTCAATCCTCTGAGCAAAGTAGAAAGCCCGGTGCCACCGCCGATTGCCACGATTTTTGGCCCCCGGTTAAGTTTGCGATGCGCCAACAGCACATCAATCAGTTCTTCATCCTGGGAAGGCTTGAGTACCTCGGTAATCGCTCCCATCGAGCGGGTTTGTCCTAAAAAAATAAAAAATAAACCCAAGCCAATCGCGATTGGACCGGACACATAATTGGGAATAATCGTGGTAATCGCTTCCAGAATGTTCCCAATGAACTGAATCAATAAGAAAATTGGGGTCAGTTTCACCCAAATCGCCAAACCTAGGCTGGTTAGCAGCACGCCTCCCACACTGATCAGCAACCAGCGTTTTACCAATAGTCCGGGCGCTAACCACTTAAACCAGCTATTGACTCGTTGGGGCGTCCTAGGCTTAAAACTCCAGACCATATGCGAATCTTGTTTGAGCGTGCGTAAGGCTTGTTTGAAAATAACGTTTGACATTGCGGATTCCTAGGGGACACAAAGGCAAGACTCGACTTTAACGTTGCTCGGCGAATCCACTCAAGTAAGGCGCGATTGATGAATCGTCTCTACGGATTGATTGGACTGGCACGGGGAAGGCAGAAGTTGCTACCCACTGAGCAACACTAAGGCTGTGCCCATCAGAATACATTTTCACTAAGCCACTCAGATGTGACATACGAAACTAAGAAACAGAGGAGGGGATTTTTCAACTCAGCTTATGATAGGTTGCGACGGTTTGCTGCTTGGATCAGGAATCAAGGTGTTACGACTGAGTGATTAGACCCGCTTGTTGCTTCTGCGCGTTCAATTTCCCGATTGCAGTTCCCCACTGATGTGAATCCCCAAAGCTAGGCTAGATGGAAAAGCGTATTTTAGGACTAGACCCCGGACTTGCCAGATTAGGATTTGGGACAATTGTCTGCCAAAAGGTAGATTATGCCGCAGCGGCAGGTGGCGATCGCGCGAAGCGCCAAGTAAAAACTGCGTCTGAGGTGGTAAGTTTACTAGATTTTGGCGTGATTCAGACCTCGGCAAAGACGGAGATGGGGGAGCGACTCCGCACGATTTACGACGATCTGCACACGCTGATGGAGCAGTGTCAACCCCATCTGGTAGCAATCGAGAAATTATTTTTTTATCGGATGGGAAACACGATTGTGGTGGCTCAAGCACGGGGGGTGCTGATGTTGGTGTTGGCACAGCACGGGGTTCCGTTTGTTGAGTTTACGCCTGCCCAAATTAAACAAGCGCTGACTGGCATGGGAAATGCGGATAAGTCCGAAGTGCAGCAAGCCGTGGCGCGGGAGTTAAATTTGGGATACATTCCCAAGCCGGATGATGCCGCCGATGCCCTTGCTGTAGCGTTAACGGCGTGGTTTCAGGAGTAAAGGCGATCGCTTTCTGGAGACTGAGTGCGGTGAAGCCCAAAGAGCGATCGCTCTTACTCTTGACATTTCTGCCTTCTTTCCGATGATTTGGATTAATCTTTACTTGTATGCTATTTGACGAGGAGACTTCTAAAAGATTAACGATTCTGATGTTCGGTAGCGTCAAAGCTGAATAAAGATGCTGGGCAACTGAAGCCGAGCCATCTTCAAAAACTTGGTTCTACCGTCAATCGGTTTTTCTTTGCTGAAGTCTCTAACAAAAACTTTTTGGTGAGATGAGGAGTTGACCGTATGAAAAAGATGAGTCGCTGGGGCAAGCCTATCGCTCTCTTTAGTTTAGGCTTGAGCGTCGTGGGAAGTCTGAATTTTCCCACTCCTGCCATTAGCACAACCACAACTGCTAACACGATTGCACAATCAGAACAGAACTCAGTTCAACCTGGGGGCAGCTTTGAAATAGCGCAAAGTCTGGTAGGACAATGCCGCGCTACGAAAGCGCGGATTTTTGTCTATACGCAGCGATCGCTCTCCAGCCAAACAATTAGAACGCTCGCTGCTGGCGAACAAGTTACCCTTGCAGACAATGGCAGCGCTGGTTTTATCGCCATCAGTGCCCCTGTAACCGGGTATGTCCAAGCAAGAGACCTCACAACCTGCTCTGGAGTCAATCCTACCCCTAGACCTACTCCCAGCCCTACCCCGACTCCCAACCCAACTCCCAGCCCGAATCCCAGACCGAATCCTACAACTAGCCTTTGCCGCGTCATTACCTACAAGGGCGCTGAAGGGATGGCTATTCGTACCGCACCCGGCAAAAACGGTACTAGAGTTGGCGGAGTTAAGTTTGGAGATAGAGTCACCCTCAGAACCAGTCCTCCAGCATTCACCTTCGACGCCGAACGCCGTGCCTGGGTTCAGATTACAGCCCCTGTTGCCGGATGGATTTCTTACGGGTTTCCCAGTTCAAACTCGACCAATCTCGGCACTTGTCGCTAGGCTTCATCGTCTATTAAGCTAAAGCCATAAAAGCAAAATCACCCCATTTGAATTGCCAAAATTCGGAAATGGGGTGATTTTCTATTAAGCGTGAATTCAATTTTACGATTCAGTTTTAATGAGGGAATCAACCTCGATTAATTGAGCATTAAACAATTAGCTATTGGCTCACAGGGAAGTCTGATACTAATTTTAGGGATTCAGACAAAATTTATACTACTCTACTTGCCGAACTGACATCCGGTGCAGCGGCAGAGTCAGGACAGAAGTAAAGGTCAACAAGTAAGAAAAAGCAGCCGTTAACTTCAAACTCATCAACAAAATCTCCCACTCAGGGTGGCTAAACTTCAGGATACCTACAACAACGCAGTAAACTATCCAGTAAGTAAAGCTCATTGTCAATAGCATTTCCTCCGTTTCTTCAAGCTCATCCACTTGAGTTTGTTTGTCAACGGATAGTAAGAAAAGTCCAGCAATACTACCCACAAAAGAAACAAAAAGTAAATATTCGTGCCAGTTCAGATTTGGCATTAGCCTATCCCCTTTATCCCCAAATTATGAATTGGGGATCAGTCTAAAGGATAATTTTCCTGGGATAAAGCAATAGTTACAAACTGCAATCTAAAGCCCTTGAAAGTTTAAAGTTTTGTAAAAAGTATCGGTCAAGGGCATTCTTTTCTGAACCAGCAGAAGGCGACTTAACACCCCTCTGGCTGGGTTTCACAGGCACCGATACTCACCCAACTGCTAGAACCATCTGCCCAATGTTCCTTTTTCCAGATGGGGGCATTGTGCTTTAGGGTATCAATTGCATATTGGCAGGCTTCAAAAGCTTCTGAGCGGTGAGGACACCCAACCGCAACCAACACGCTGATTTCGCCAATCTGCAAGCGTCCGATGCGATGGTGAATCACTACTCGATTGACATCCTGCCAGGTTTGGCGGATATTGGCAGCAATTTGACTAAATATGTGCAAAGCCATCGGTTCGTAGGCTTGATACTCCAAAGCAACCACCGGCTTCCCATCAGTTTGATTGCGTACCATTCCACTCATGACTACCACGGCTCCGTTGGCAGGATCGTCCGCTAGTGAGTAGACTTCCTCCATTGATAAGGGAGCGAAGCTAATCGTAAAACTATCTTTCGCGGAGGGTTGATTGGGAAGGTTTAGGAGAGTGGTGACGCCATTCATCACGTTGAAATCCTGAGAAAGGAACTGGATCTATTTTGATCGATCCAGCACCCGCATTACCCTAAGCGATCGCTCCTTGCACTTGTTGTTCCAGATTGTGTTGTTCCAGATTGTGTCGATGTACCCCAAGATTTTGCAGAACCCTGGCTGCTAAACCTTGCCACCGCCCATCAGATATAGGAGCGCCATACGGACAGCCACGCCGCTAGTCACTTGCTGAGAGATTAAGCTGAACTGGGGGTCGTCCATCAAGTCAGAGCTAATTTCTACGCCTCGGTTGACGGGTCCTGGGTGCAGTACCTTAACGTCAGTTTTGCAGAGTTTCAGGCGATCGCGTGTTATCCCATACCGCTGATGGTACTCTCGCAAACTCGGCAGCAAATGCTGCGTCATCCGTTCCTTTTGCAGCCGCAACGTCATCACAAAATCAGCATCTTGTAAAGCGGGTTCCAAATCCCAGTGGAGAAAAAGCTTGCGGCTGGGAATGGGGGATTGGTCGTGGGTGCTTGGTAACGGGCGATCGGCTCCCTGGCTCCCCTCCTCAGTGCCATAGGCGGCAAACAACTGAGGGAGAAGCGTGGGGGGTCCTGCTAAGTGAACCTCCGCACCCGTTGCCGTTAAACTCCAGATATTCGACCGGGCAACCCGCGAGTGGAGAATGTCGCCGACAATGGCAATTTTTTTATCTTTGAGCAGTTCAAGTCGCGGGTGATCTGGGTCTAACAGGGTACAGATGGTGAAAAGATCCAGCAATGCTTGGGATGGATGTTCGTGCTGACCATCCCCGGCATTGAGGACGCCCACCTTTGAACCTAAGCGATCCATTTCGGCAGCGATCGCTTGCGGCACCCCCGCCTCCCGATGACGAACCACCATCATGTCCGCACCCATCGCTAAATAGGTTTTCGCCGTATCTAAAATGGTCTCTCCTTTTGTTAGAGAAGATGTTGCCGCTGCAAAGTTCAGCGTATCGGCAGAGAGACGCTTTGCCGCTAGTTCAAAACTGCTGCGGGTGCGGGTAGAGGATTCAAAAAATAGATTGGCTACCACCTGACCTTGTAACGTAGGCACTTTCTTCGTGCGTCGCGACAGTACCTCTCGGAAACTGGCGGCAGTTTGCAACACAGTATCGTATTCAATTGGGGTGAAATCAGCTAAGGAAAGAACGTGGTGACGAGTCCAGGTAGTGGTAGCCATTAGGTGTGGTCAGTAGCAACGAACAACGAACAGAAGACAACTGACTGCTCATCTAGATACTACATTCAAAGCCGCTGAGATTAGCGTCAGGAAAGTCAAGAACCCCAATGCATCTAGCGTCGTAGTCAGCAGCGGACCGCTAATGAGTGCTGGATCTAAGTTCAACCGTTTGATACCCATTGGCAGCAAAGTCCCTAGGGTGGCAGCCATCAAGACATTGATAGCCATCACCAGTCCTGCAACCAACCCCACCCATCGCTCATTGGCAGGAGACCAAATCAAAGAAAGGGCACCCAAGGCAAAACCTAGTGACAAGGCTGTACCTAAGCCAGCAAGAATTTCCTTACGGAGAAGTTTCAGCGTATCCTGTGGTGTTATTTCACCTACACCTAGTCCGCGCACAGTCACCGATAAGACCTGAAAGCCGACATTGCCACTACTATTGGCTAAAATTGGCATGATAATTGCCAAAACGGGCACTGATGAAATCGTTCCCTGAAAAGGCGCGATCGCATTGGCGGCTCCAACATAGAGAATAATATTCCCTAACAGCCAAGGCAGACGCTTACGAAGCGTCACCAAAGGAGGCGACAAGGCGGCTTCATCACCGCCACTGACTCCCGCCAGTTTCTGAATGTCTTGTGTGGCTTCCTCTTCTAGAATGTCCACCACGTCATCAATGGTGACAATCCCCACTAACCTATCTTCGCGGTCAACGACTGGCACGGCGATCAAGTCATAGCGCTTCATTAGTTGCGCGACTTCTTCTTGGGGCGTTTCTGTGTAAGTTTTGACAACGCGATCGCTCGCAATATCCCCAATCAGGGCATTGGGAAGCGAAAACAACAGTTGCCGCAACGATACAACCCGAACGAGCTTGCGGTTGTCGTCGGTGACGTAGGCATAGTAAATTGTTTCCTTATCTTCGTCACTGACACGGATTTTGCTCAAGGCTTCTCCGACCGTTAAGCCTTCGCGCAGCCGTACATATTCCGTCGTCATTACCCGACCCGCCGTGCCTTCGGGATAGCCCAGAATCCTGGCAGTTGCCTGCCGTTCTTCAAGGCTGAGTTGCTGCAACAGCCGCTTCACAATGCCTGCGGGTAGCTCGTCAAACAGTTCTGCCCGGTCATCCGGTCGCATTGCCTCTACAATCTGACACACCTGGTTATCGTGCAGCGAACCAATTAGTTCTTCTTGCACTTCCGGAGGCAGATATTCAAAGACATCAATGGCTTGAGCTTTATTAAGCAAGCGAAACGCGATCGCTCGCTTGGATGGGGGCAGTTCGACAATGTAATCCCCTACATCAACCGCCGGTAAGCGATTTAGCTCAGACTTAAGCTGATTTAAGTCAGCAATATCCGACAGTGCAACACGTCCTTCCTGAGTGAGCATAGAAACCTCCTAGTCTCCCCCCGCGCTGGGAGAGACTGACCCGCCCAGGCGCTAGAGGAGCTTACTACTGTCACCTAATGGACTTCGGTCCATAAATTCCGCAGAAATCTACACTGATATTGCTCAGCAGTATCAGTAAAACTATGCTATCCCCTCAAGGTGCCATTTACCATTGGGGGCTATCAAAAAATCTATCTAAAGACAGATTTCAAAAGCGATGAGGCGTACAAAAAATTATTGGGTTCCTCTATTAACTGGAGCGATTGTCGCCAGTCTGAGTAGTTGCGCTTCTTTACCGACAAACAGCGAAAGAGACAAAGCTGGCTTACCTCCCGCTCATGCTATTGAAGCCAGCAAAACTACGACGAAAGCGTCAGATGCCAGCCAATTGTTGACGAGTGCGATTAGCCAAGCAACAACAACCGCCTCCTCAAAAAACAATGTCACCGTCACCATCTATCAACCCGATACTCAGTGTGAAGCGCTAGTACCGGAAAAAGTAGACGTTTCAGCGGTTGAAAGCGTCCAAGCAGCGGTAGGCAAAGTTCTGGAGGAGCGGGACACAGCCGACTTTAATTTAGCTGGGTATCGTGTCAGCGTGAATCCCAGCAATCGAGTTGCCACGGTTGATTTGCGAATTGCACCCGGTTCCCAGCGGAAATTTGTCTCCCTTTCGAGCTGCGAACAATTTGCTCTGTTCGGTAGCCTCAGAAAAACCCTCACTGCGAATTCTCAATGGAAGATCAAAGATGTCCGCTTCACAGAGCAGGGCCAAGACATCTCCCTTTAAAGTTTCGATTAAAGTTTGGAGACAGCAGCACAACCGCGTAGATACCACCGCCACGGCAAATCGATTCCCTGTGATAAACCAATCCGAGTTGTTTGGACAAGTTCCGGCATAAATTGTGACTGACGATGCTCTAGCCACAGGGGTTGACCGGGTTGTAAAACTTGTGCATTTAATGTGCTGTCAATTTGTAAGGCGCGGCAGAGTTTACCTGGCCCAGCGGCGATCCGATGGGGTTTCGAGCGATCGCTCTCTTTGATCCAGGACGGTATAGACTCTAGCTGCAAAGCCCGAATCAAAACCGCACTGGGAATGCTGTCCTGGTCTGTGACCACGTTCAGGCAGTAGTAAATTCCGTAAATTAAATATACATAAGTTCTCCCGGCTGGCCCGAACATCACCCAGTTGCGCTCGGTTCGTCGCCGATAGGCATGGCAAGCCGGATCTTCAGGGCCATAGGCTTCCGTTTCTACAATTAGCCCTCGGATGATTTCTCCATCTGGCATCTGTCGCACCAACGTACAGCCCACCAAATTAGGTGCAACTTCAGTGGATGGGCGATCTAGCCAACAAACTTCTACAATTTGGGTATTTTTAATAAGATTCATCGTTAAATATACTTAAGATATACCAACCCACCCCGTTCAATCCATAAAAACTCATGGATGTCAAGCTAGTTTTAGCAGCCTTAACACTTGTTTTTACCGTATCGTGCCTATTTTTTGGCACTAAGAATGGATTTTACGATTCAGACAACTATCACGGAAACGGTTCTGCTCACTAAGATCGCTGTTAGCCAGTCAATTTTGGATTTTAGAGTTTGCGGAGGTCGGAGTTTCTAAGCCTCCGATGATTTTGGATTGAATCTAAAATCCAAAATCTAAAATTGAAAATCGAATGATGAGTCAACCCCCCCCGGTATCCTCTCACGGCTATGACGAGCTAGCCTATTTTCCCTATGGCGTCGGTCATGGTGACGAAGGCGTCTGCTTGCTGGTACGGATGGGGCCACACCGCATTCTCCTAGACTGTGGTTTGGCGGACATTTCCTCGCTCAAAGGTGAGGGAATTCCTCCAGCAGATTTAGTGCTGTGCAGCCATGCCCATCCGGATCACGCTAGGGGATTGCTGGCGCTGCATGAAAGCTTCCCCCAGTTGCCAGTCTATGCAAGTGAATTGACAACCCAGCTGCTGCCACTGAATTGGCCTGAGATAGCTCCGCAGAATCTCCCGCAATTGTGTCAGGCATTGCCGATGCGATCGCCTGTCGAATTCAAAGAGGGATTGAGTGCGGAATTATTCCCAGCCGGACATTTACCAGGCGCATCTGCAATCTTGCTGACCTACACGAGTCGCCACCGCTCTTACACCCTACTTTACACAGGTGACTTTTTCCTTTCAAACTCGCGGCTGGTGGAGGGGTTGCCGCTAGAAGCATTGCGAGGCTTAGAGCCAGATGTGCTAATTGTGGAAGGCAGTTACGGCACAGCGCGTCATCCCCACCGGCGGAACCAAGAAAATCAGCTGGCAGAGCGAATTAATCAAGCGATCGCTCAAGCGAATTCTGTCTTGATGCCCGTGCCCACTTTGGGACTGGGGCAAGAACTCTTGATGCTCTTGCGGAGTCACCACTTATTCACGGGTCGCAACCTCGATATCTGGGTAGATGGTAACGTGGCAGCTGGCTGCGATGCCTA
Organism: Trichocoleus sp. ST-U2; assembly: GCF_039961875.1. Classification (NCBI taxonomy): domain Bacteria; kingdom Bacillati; phylum Cyanobacteriota; class Cyanophyceae; order Leptolyngbyales; family Trichocoleusaceae; genus Trichocoleus; species Trichocoleus sp. ST-U2. The sequence continues at coordinate 42,058 of NZ_JAMPJY010000042.1, forward strand.
TTTGGATATTCTCACCAACCTCCCAGCCTCTGTGCAAAATTTTGCCCGTCATCAATCCCTATTTTGGGATGAACGGGTGCGTCCCAGAGTGCGTCGGTTGCTTCCAGAACAACGTCCCTCTGTCGGTCAGTCTCCATGCATTATCCTGACTGAGGAAAACCACGATCTTAGAGAATACTGTCAACCAGGCACCGGGCCGTGGGTGTTATTACTGCCCCAGCAACCCAGGTTCTCCCAAGAGCCTAGTTACTCATCGTTGACGATACAAAACTATTTGCTTGCCCAGCATTCTGATGGGCTGGGAACCACCCAGCTGATTCACAATATCCGTCCTCAGCACGTAATTTTTGTTCATGCCTCTCCCACCTACCTGGCTGATTTAACCGGGTTGGAGGAGTTGCACAACCGTTACCACTTGCATTCTCCACCGGCTGGGACGCTGGTAGAACTCCCGATTGGCGAGACGTTTGTGCAACCGGCGGCACCCGAAACCAGTTACGAAGGGGAGCTGACGGAACTGGGAACAGTCGTTACCATCACCCTACCGGAGGCGATCGCTGCCGATCCCCGTTGGCAACACTTTGCTGATACTGGTTTAGTGGAAGCCCGGTGGCAGGGTGAGGAACTGGTATTGCGCGGATTATCCCAACGAGAACTTTTAAGCCAAAGCAGCGACGCCAGAGTCCCCATGAATGTTGAGTGCTGCGGCAACTGCCTACACCAACGGGGGCAGCGCTGTTGGAATCAGGACTCGCCCCTGTATGGATTTAAGGTGACACCTGAAGGATACTGTCCAGTTTTTGAACCGGCGCATCCGCCTCCAACCCCTTCAGATGACGACCTAGAAAGCCTCGAAGATTGAAAAAGATAAGAAATCAAATCAAAAATTAAAAATGAAGCATCCCCCATTTCTAATTTTTGATTTTGCATTTTTAATTCCTCAGTCTGGATTCGAGTCGGGGAAACGCGGACGAATTTGTTCGGCTTCCGGACAATCGTCAGAGACAAGCGGTTCAGCATTGCCTCTGGGCACTGAAGCCAGCTTTTGTGTCACAGCACCAATGCTTTCGAGGCGAACCATTTCTTCCCAAGAACAAGCTTCATCTTCTTCTTCGGTTTCATAGCGGAGCGTGACTAAATCTCCTTCAATGTCAACGATGCGAGCGCGTTCGATCCAGCGTTGTTGGTCCCGCAAGAAAATACAGACCTCACGACCATCGCAACAGAGTTGATAAATCTTGCGGTGTAGCATGGGTTGCTTCTCCTGAGCAGATAAGTTGTGCAATTCTTCATGGAGCCTGCATACCTTTTTTTAGGTATCCAGCTTCTCTCAAACGTAATCGGGGTTGAATCCTGCCATTCTCCCAGGCTCCTGTCCTTATCTTTACCTATTTTTCCCAAAAGCCTGGAATGTGGGATTTGGGTTGGGTTTCTTAGGGGCGCAAGGCTTTGCATCCCTAAAGCCTGGGAATGCCGATTTTGGATAGGCAAGGAAGCCTCTTGGTCAGCCCCGTGCCAATTTTTGGAAAGATGTGGAAATCGAGGGTAGGGACAAGGGTTCAAAGTGAGCGTTCTAGATGATATTGCCGATTTAATTTCAAAGTTTAGCTTGAATCCTGCGGCATTTAAGATAGGGATTGTAGGATACTCCCTCTGGTAGAATGCGCGCACTCCAATCCTCATTCAGGGTTTTTACCACTAAGGGAAACTTGAATCAAGGCAGCTACGAGTATCAATGAGTCTTTTGAGATGAGTAATGGGAAGGCAACTGGTGACAAAAAGCCTTGACTGGCAACCAGTCCAACCTTGTAGCAGTCAATTCAGTCATCCTAACTCTCGCTTTGTTTAGGAAGCGCACCTAGCTGAGATTGGTAGTTCTTATTAATCATTCTAATAATTCTTGGCCCAGGTCGGCAGCGAATAAATAAAAATTCTACTGAGATCAAAGTTTTTCTATCGTTTTGGCAGCCGTGCCGCGATTACGATGCCTTGTAGTTATCAAAGAACGGTTTCAGGGCTTGTATCCGAGGCGATATCAGCGCTACGCTCTGCCGTGCTTCTCTTTGAATCTTACCGGCATTCAGTGCCTGGTGTAGGGTGTCAAGGGCTTCTAAATCCGCCGATTGGTAGCCTTTCATCACTAACACTTGGCGAATCAGACCTTCAGAAGCGACGCTGAGGCAACCTGTTTGGAAAGCTGACTTTACAAGTGTGCGAATCATGGCGACCTGTTTATCCTTGATTTGCTGAGATATCTATATTTGAGTATGAAATACTTTCCAAGATTAGGAATTGATGGTAATCCGCCATTTTTTGTGATTTTAGACCGTATTTTTAGGTGATCGAGGTCACAAATGGCAAAACCAAGCGGATGCTTGACAAAAGAAGAGTTTACTGCGGTTGCTGCTCTAGCGAGCAAGCTGTCGATTTAATCCTATAGATAGATTGACCGTATAAAACAGCTTAGTGCAGCGACTGTTAAGGATGTGTAAAGTAGATATGGGAATTTCAAGAAATGTTTGTTAAAGTTTGAGACAATCAGCAAATCCTCAATAGAAACGGAAAAAGACGGGTGTACGCGATCGCCACTAAGCAGCAGCTCTACAAAACCTACATCCTCTCAGACCAAGCCGCTCAGTCCCATCTAGAGGTCGTTCCAGAGCGAGGCGGTATCGTTACTAGCCTACGCATCCAAGGACAAGAAATCCTCTACCTAGATGCAGAGCGGTTTGCCAATCCAGACTTGAGCGTTAGAGGCGGGATTCCGATTCTGTTTCCCATCTGCGGCAACTTACCCGAAAGTCAATACACCTATCAAGGTCAGCCCTACACCCTCAAGCAACACGGCTTTGCCCGCGATATGCCTTGGGAAGTCACCGACCAAGTGACTCAAGACCTAGTGAGCCTTACCCTTGTCCTTAACAGCAACGACCAGACACGTGCCGTTTACCCGTTTGACTTTCAACTCGCCTTCACTTACCGTCTGTTGGGTAACACGTTAGAGATTCGGCAGCGCTACACCAATCACTCAGCCGAGCCGATGCCCTTCTCCACGGGTCTGCATCCTTACTTCTGGACACCCGAAAAAACCGGAATCAAGTTTGGAATTCCCGCCGCCGAATACCAAGATCAGCGCACCCGCCAAACCCATCCCTTCACGGGTGCCTTTGACTTTAACCAAGATGAAATTGATGTCGCCTTTAAGCAACTGAGCGGTCAAGAAGCCACTGCCTCCGACGCCAGCCGACAGTTGCAGCTCACCCTTAGTTGGGACAACCCTTATTCCACCTTTGTCTTCTGGACGGTCAAAGGCAAAGACTTTTACTGCATGGAGCCTTGGAGTGCCCCTCGCAATGCTCTGAATACCGGAGAGCAGCTACTGCGTCTAGAACCGGGAGGCAGTTTGGAGACATCAGTTTGTTTGACCGTAACTTTTTTATAAAAAAGTTTTTTTCAAAACCCCTTTCCTAATTCCAGTAATCTGTGTTACCGTTGTAAACGTTGTCTAAACAACTGAAGTTTTCGGGTCGCTAACTCAACGGTAGAGTACTCGGCTTTTAACCGAATAGTTCCGGGTTCGAATCCCGGGCGACCCATAAAAAAATACTCAAAAAAATACCTAAAGAAAATTAAGGCAAGAAGCGAGAAGCGCTCTGGCAAACGATTAGTTTTCTCATTTCCTAGCTGGAACCAGGAGAATCTACGTTATTGAGAGTACAGCCTTCTAGAGAAAGCATTCCCAGACATAAATTGGAAACGAGAGCAAAACCAAAACCCTGTTAAAAAGCCTAATGCTCTTGCTAAACCTCCACCATCAGGCAATCTTATAAATGCAGTATTGGCTGCTTATCTCGGAATTATCAAGATAATTCCCTAGAGACTGGTAAACTATCTTAAGATTATTGTAATAATTTCGCTGTCCAGAACAAAGTAACTGACGACGAGTCAATAGGAGGACTATTTATGGCGCTCGTACCCATGCGGCTGATGTTGGATCACGCAGCTGAGAATGATTATGGAATCCCAGCTTATAACGTTAACAACATGGAGCAGATCCAGGCCATCATGCAGGCTGCTCACGAGGCAAATAGCCCCGTGATTCTGCAAGCTTCTCGTGGCGCTCGGAACTATGCAGGAGAATATTTCCTACGCCATCTGATTCTGGCGGCAGTTGAAACTTACCCTCATCTCCCAATTGCCATGCACCAGGATCATGGTAATGCCCCAAGCACTTGCTACTCTGCCATGCGCCACGGTTTCACCAGCGTCATGATGGATGGTTCCTTAGAGGCAGATGCGAAGACTCCAGCCAGCTTCGAGTACAACGTGGAAGTCACCCGCAAGGTGGTGGAAGTCGCTCACTCAATTGGCGTCAGCGTAGAAGGCGAACTGGGTTGCTTGGGTTCTCTAGAAACAGGCATGGGTGATAAGGAAGACGGTCACGGTGCCGAAGGAGTTCTCTCTCACGACCAGCTGTTGACCGACCCAGACGAAGCAGTTGCCTTCGTAGAACAAACCGGCGTGGATGCTTTGGCAGTTGCGATTGGCACCAGCCACGGCGCTTACAAGTTCACCCGCAAGCCGACTGGCGAAATTCTGGCTATCAGCCGGATTGAAGAAATTCACAGCCGTCTGCCGAACACCCACCTCGTGATGCACGGTTCCTCCTCTGTGCCCGAAGATTTACTTGCCCTGATTAACCAATACGGCGGTACAATCCCGGAAACCTACGGCGTACCCGTTGAAGAAATTCAAAAAGGCATTAAGAGCGGTGTCCGTAAGGTGAATATTGACACGGATAACCGTCTGGCGATTACCGCTGCGGTGCGCGAAGCCTTGGCTAGCAATACTAAGGAATTTGACCCCCGCCACTTCCTCAAGCCTTCCATCAAGTATATGCAGAAGGTTTGTAGCGATCGCTATCACCAGTTCGGTGCTGCTGGTCAAGGTACCAAGATTAAGCAGATGACTTTGGATGAGTTTGCTGCTAAGTATGCCAAAGGCGAGTTGAATGCTGTTACCAAGAAGACTGTAACTGTCTAAGAAAAGTTTAGGTTTTGGATAAATCTAGTATCTAAAATTTGAAATTTTTCTTGTCGGGTGGCTTCCAAGCCACCCGTTTTTTTGTGTGTAAGAAGAGTTTTTTGGCAAACTTTCAGGAACAGGGAATAGCTGCTTTGTATAAATGCATAGCGTTGCTTTTTAAGAGTTTGTCAATCTTATGGCTAACAATAAATTTAAACCTTCTCCCGATTTAGGTAAGCCCGCCAGACGCGATGGTAGCGCCCCTAAAGTCACTGGCAATCCAAAGAGTAGTCCTCCCAAGCGCAAGAATACTGGTAAGTAAGGTGCCCGATGCGGCTTCTTTGCCGTTCGGTAATACCGGCGGTTGGCGCAATGTCTAACAAGAGGGCTTCTTTTATACATTCCTGGATTTTAGATTTGGGATTTTTGATTAGAAAACCAAAGCTAAAACAAGATTGAAAAATTCTAAATCTTTCAATCTGAAAAATGATATTAGTTTGCGCCATCGCCGGTCTATTTTTTTCCCAAAAGGCTCAGATAAAAACCCGATGTTGCAGGGAGGGCATTTGGCGGCGGATTTGTTCTAGGCGAGAGGGGTTAATTTCTGCGATCGCGACTCCCGGCGTATCTCCGGCATCCGCTAAAATAACGCCCCAAGGGTCAATAATCATCGCGTGTCCGTGAGTATGACGCAGGGCGTAATGCTGCCCAGTCTGAGCCGGTGCTATCACATAGCAGGTGTTTTCGATAGCTCTGGCTTGTAGTAAGATTTGCCAGTGATCTTTGCCAGTGTAGGCGGTGAAAGCAGCGGGGACAAATAGAATGTCAGCTCCCATCTGCGCCAAGTGCCGATACAGTTCCGGGAATCGGACATCGTAGCATACCGAAAGTCCCAAGGAACCCAAATGCTTGGAGGGATAAACGGGTGGTAGCCGCATCCCAGCCATGACAGTGCTAGATTCTCGATAGGTATTGCCGTCGGGCAAATTGACATCAAATAAATGTACTTTTTGGTAGCAGGCGAGTTCTTCCCCTGAAGGATCGATAAGCAAAGCGGTATTGTAGACTTTGCCGGTATCAACGGGAACGGGAAAACCACCACCCAAGATGGTAACTTGGAAGCGCTGAGCCATTGTTTTGAGGAATTTTTCGCTCTGGGTAGCGATCGCCTCCGATTGGGCTATCTTCTGCTTTTCTTCTCCTAAAAATGAGAAGTTTTCTGGCAAGCCTACTAACTCAGCACCCTGACGCACAGCAAGCTCGATGAGTTCTTCTGCCTGAACCAGATTTTTTTCCACATCTGGCAGGCTTGTCATTTGTATGGCGGCGGCGAGATAGGGCTTCATTATCACTCTCGTAATTTCATCTAAATCAGTCTAAATGCTGGTGAAGCTGAGAACATCAGAATATATATTATTCCTTTGTTGTGTGTCTAGGCATTGATGAAGGGTTGGTTCGAGCAATCCTGTGGATTATACCGAAGGTACTTATTTAGAGAGATATTTACTCAGCTAAGTAGGAATGCGGACACAAATCATCCGGATGCGCGTCTTCAGTGACAAAGATGCTGTTTTGAAATCATCGTGTGTTCTGGTAGCAATGGCAATGAGTCTGATTAGTAAAATTGTGCAACAAGCTTTGGTAACCGGCTATCTAACGGTTGAAGCCGAAGAGCAGCTACGTCAGCTTTTAAAAACCAAGTATGACTTTGATGACTTTATGGCTTTCATTACCTTACAAAAAGAGGCGATGGAAGGTCGGGTTCGTCAAGAGTCTCGTGAATTGCTGCATTCTAGCCGTGTTTCTGCCTTAGTTTAAACGGGGAGCGATCGCTTATTTTGCATTAGCAGAGCGCCACGCGGACGCGCTATCGCAACACTTGCGCGTTTGTCACCGCAGCTTAAAGAAAGTATTCACTGGATCTAGGCACTTCAGGAAGAGGGAAAAACAGGGCGATCGCTTTCTCAGATGAGGTTGAGCGATCGCTCTCTCACTGTATTGAGGTTTAAATTATAACAATGAATATTATTGGTTGACACTACGACAACTCTATGAATGAGTTGGAGTCCTTGGCTGGCACGGGATATCTGACTCGTTTGAGATCAACCTTCGGAATGGCGAAACGGCAAGGCATCCACGTTACGGTTAGAGGAAATATTTTCTAAGGGTCAACTGTGGAGCTGGATATCTCTGTTCTGGTTAAAACTTTTGTAGCTGTGTTTGTCTTGGCAGATGCGTTGGGCAATGCACCGATCTTTTTAGTCCTGACGAAGGGCATGGAACCGGAGCAAAGAGACAATGTGGTGAATCGGGCAAGTATTGTAGCGACAGGGGTGCTGCTGATATTCGCTTTTGGGGGTAAAGCAGTTCTAAATTACTTAGAAATCAGTATGGGGTCTTTGCGGGTTGCTGGGGGACTGCTTTTACTCTTAGTTGCCCTACAAATGCTACGTGGAGAACTAGATACACCGATTGTCGAGCAGCAGCGCGATATCGCGATTACTCCGATGGCATTGCCTCTGTTAGCTGGGCCAGGAACGCTAACGACGGTGATGCTGTTGATGTCTGAATCTCCAAATGCTCATCTCAGCGTGGTGGTCGGGATTGTCTCTGCGATGCTGGTGACATGGTTGATTGTGCGTCTGGCAAACCGGATTGACCACTTGCTCGGTGCCGAAGGTGCAGTGATTATTACTCAACTTTTAGGCTTTCTGTTAGCAGCGCTGGCAATCGAAATCGGCAGTGCTGGAATTCGGGAACTGTTTCTAACTTAAGATGCGATCGCGTTTTTTACGAACCGCCAAGACGCAAAGAACGCGAAGGAAGAGGGGAAGAGAGGGCGATCGCATTCTCGATGTAGGGGCGAAGCATTCGGGCGAGTTAGTTTGTGGGAAAAGTGTAGATTAATACCCCGAATGCTTCGCCCGACCCCTAGGCGATCGCGTTTGTGAGATGAGGCGAGGCGATCGCATCGCTTTTCCACCACAACAAATAAGAGCGATCGAGAACTTTAGCTCAACCCTAGCTGTTGCTTTAAAGCTTCTGGCACGTTCTTGGCTGTTGCCAAATTCCGAATATTCTCCCAATTCGTATACTTCTCCCAAAAAATGTGTTCGAGGTTTGCGCCGCTGAGGTTTACGCGGCTGAGGATTGCGCGGCTGAGGTCTGCACGGCTGAGGTTTGCGCGGCTGAGGTTTGCGCGGCTGAGGATTACGCCGCTGAGGTCTGCACGGCTGAGGTTTGCGCCCCTGAGGAGTGCGCCCCTGAGGTTTGCGCGGCTGAGGTTTGCGCCGATAAGGTTTGCACCGATAAGGTTTGCGCGGCTGAGGTCTGCGCCGCTGAGGTCTGCGCCGCTGAGGTCTGCGCCGCTGAGATTTGCGCCGCTGAGGAATTTACCAACTGTTGCTAAAAAGCCCCTAATACCGATACATTCGCTGTAACCGATGATGCGAAGCAATCGAACATTATCAAAACTATCAGTATCTTTTTCACCGCAGGGAAAGAAAGCAATTTTGTCTTTTAAGTTATTTTTTAACTGAGCATAGCGGTGCAACTCAAAGAGCAAAATCAGCACATTCAGTCCCGCATAAATATCCACCTGTTGCAGTCCCAGCCGCTTAGTTTCTGGCGCTTGCTCTTTCATTTGCAACATCTTCTTCTGCGGCAAATTTTCTGGAGTGGTATCGATAAATTCGCTATCGCACCAGCGCAGATAAAAATTCTCCAATCGTTGGCATAATTTTACGGGCTGAAACTCCGGACTGGCAGTTAATAAAGCCATTAAATATTCCACAATTTCTGGAGTCACTCCACCGTAGCCAAATAAATCGTAGATTTCTCGATCCATTTGGTCAGTGAAAATAGCAAACTCCTGCCACTTTTCTCCCTTTCGCGTCCAATTCTCTAAACTTTTTTTGAGCCGTTCCGCCCACAAAAATTCCCCAAAACTCTTGTGGGTAAACTCCACCGAACCGCCTTTGTCACCTGCCGCAGGCTGGAGATAAAAAGCCGCTAAAGCATTTTTCAGCGCATCGTCGCCGTGTGTTTCTCTAGCTTTTTGAATCAAGTCAAAAGCTTTATGATCGCCCTTCAACCGTGACTCGATTGTTTTCATCTCGGCATATTCACCGCCGGACTGCACGACGCACAACCCCGCCTCTGCCAAGATGCGTCGCAGTCCTTCGGTTTCCTGTGCGGTTAGTATCTGATTCAGGCTGTCTTTACGTTGTTTCGTCAGTACCCACTCCAAAGATTGCTCGTAAATCAGAATTTTTGCCCCGACACCGCTGGCACCCTCAAACATCTCTACCGTCAACTTGCCATCCCGGTGCATCATTGCCAATAGATAAAGCAATAGCGGTTCTCTAGCTAATTCTCGCACCCGATCCGGACAGCGTTTATCTGCCAAAAACTGCTGAAATGCGGAATTTTTATCGCTGCCAACTTGAATTTCCCATTTAGTAAACCACTGCTGCTGGATTTCGTCATCCATCGGCAACAGTTCCACTCGCTCCAAGTTGTCAAGCATTCTTCCTTCGATACCTTGTAGTGCCAAAAGTCTGCCTGTAATTATCACCCGATGTCCTTTTTCCGAATTTTGCTTACAGCTATGCTGAAAAGTACCTGCTTGCAAGAGAAACTTTTCTAATCCCTTGCTGGTTCCTCTTTCCATCACTAATTCACGTCTAATGTGAATTAGACAAAGGAACGGGAGAGATTGAGAATCAAAGTACCACCCATGAAACTCATCTCTCCGATGACTAGCATAGACTTTCCTAACTTGATGATTGTCGT
>NZ_JAMPJY010000043.1:0-51325 GCF_039961875.1 Trichocoleus sp. ST-U2
ACATCATTTGCCAAAATTTCGTAAGGAATATCACCAAGCGCTTCCTTGACTCCAGATAAGACAGCTTCAACGTCAAAAGGTGCTAATTGAAACTTACCGATATTAGAGGGACTTGCTACTAGCACAAGGGCATGTAAGTCACGCCGTCCAATCGGGGGGAAGCGGCGATCGATAATAGTAGGAATGTACAGGGAAAAGGGAACGCGCTGATCGCGAGCTAAGAGATGCCAACTTCCGTCAGTATCAATCGGGGCGCACAGCCTTTCCCAATGCAATATTTTGAGTTCGTCATTTTCAGCCGCTTCAATCGATAGCAGAATTCGCAAGGGGGAGTCCTGGCTGCTTTTGGATAAAGCACGAATAAATGTTTCGCGCACCTCCCCTTGAAACAGGGCTTTGCCTAGTAAGGTACCGTATTCTTTCTCGTTTTCTTGCTGTTGGGTGAGTTGGTGAAAGTTATCCTGACTTAGCTGTAGGGTTTCTTTTGAATGGATAGTTAGTCCGTCCGGTTGCTTACACCTGACAACAATAGGCCAGCTACTAACACCTGACTTGCTCTGAATGGTAATCTCGAACTCAAAGGCGTTCATGCGTCATTTCCTTGTGATTATTTCTCGCTCTCCAGATGTCGGAAAACAAATATTCTGCGGGTATTATGAGACTATAAGTACAGTGAGTAGTTCTTTTGTGTCACTTTAGATAAAAGAAAAATAATATAGCAGTTCTCATTTGTATACAGTACACTTTTGCTCTTTGTTTGGAATCAGAGATAGGCTTAGAAATTAGCCCCTTGCTCGATTCCGGGAACTCTGTTGGAAGTTAGGCATTGAGTGTAGTTGACTCAATCGAGAAGCACTATAACGCTTTTTTGCCACTATCAGCAGAGCAAAATTTTAACCCCCTTGCAACGAGATACTTTTACTATATTTTGGTCTGGGTTTGTCTCAGTTTCCCCTCGCTTAAATAATTTTTAATAATAGTTTTTGTTAATCAGATGGATTGTTGGCTTTTCAACTTCATTAAAAATAATAACAGACAAGTTGATAATCGCTTAATTATTAAAGGTTAGGCTTATAAAAAATGGGTTTATTAAAACCGAAACCAGTTGAAAATCATGTCAATTGTCTGATCATAATTCCCCTCATGGCTATATAGATAAAAACCTCCGAGGTTTCGGGTAGTCTTTGATAATCGCCAGCTAAACACACGTTAGGTTGCGCTTAGTATGCTTTAGTCATTCGCGTGCGCGTGGTACTGATATTTGCAATTTCAGCTTCAGCCTTGTGAGCTTTTTTACAACTACCCCTACCTTTTAAAGCATCCTTTAAAAAGAGAGGGGAGTTCAATTCTTCTCCCTTCCCTTATCGAGAATCACACATCTTGCACCAGTTGCATTGCAATAACCCGCCGAGAAATAAATTTCTGGGTGGGTTTTGAGGCTGACCCTTGAAGAGTGCAAGAGGTCAGGAACTTTAATATGGGGTTAGATTTGTCCGCTCGGAGAAAGTATTGAGCTATGATCGACTTTACAGTTTGGGATGAGCTACTGCGCCGATACGTGGATCTAGAAGGTCGCGTCGATTATCATGCTTGGTCTTCAGAGCGATCGCAAGCGCTTTCACAATGGCTGAATTCCTTGCAGGAAGTAGATTTGGGGGATTATCCCAACCTAGATGAACGGTTAGCGCTGTGGCTGAATTTATATAATGCGATCGCGATCGATCAAGTTCTAGCACGCTATCCCATCCCATCCATCCGACCGAAGATTTTAGGAATTCCCAACTGGCTTATCTTCCTGTTGTTCTTCATCCGTCCCGTCTATTCCTTTGCAGGTAAACGCTACAGCCTCAACCAAATCGAACATGGCATCCTCCGCCGCGAATTTGACGAACCCCGCATCCACTTCGCCCTTGTTTGTGCATCCATCGGTTGTCCGTTGTTGCGAAACGGTGCATATTTTCCTGAATCGGTGCGGACTCAGTTAGAGGATGACGCCAGTCGTTTTATCAATAATCCCGATAAAGTTCGCTACGATTTCCAAACGGGAACGCTTTACTGTAGCAAAATTTTCAAGTGGTACAAGAGCGATTTACTGAAAGTCGCACCTTCAATTCCTGAATACATCCGCTTGTATTTAAAAACCGACGTGCCTCTTGACGCTTCAACGCCGATTTCCTATCTCTATTACGACTGGAATCTGAATGAAAAAAAGAGTTATTAGTTGTTAGTTGAGCGACAGCAGATGCACTTTGATATCAAATTCAGTAATTACCCACTCCCCGGAACCCCACCCCGCCAACGCCTGCGGCTCTGGCTCCCCTCCCCGCTTGCGGGGAGGGGTTGGGGGGTGGGGTTCTTTTATTATGGAAAATTAAACAGATTCTATAACTAATAACGAATTAGCGAATTTCCTCATAAAACTTTTTCAGGTAAGTTGCTTCAACGCCGATACCCCAAAGAAAGCCGATGTAGAGATATATCGCGGTAGCCTTCAGCGAACCCCATTTTGCCACACGGCGATCGCTACTTTGCACAACTCGATTCACTTGACGAATCCGACCTCGTTGCACTAGCTTCAGGCACAAATCTGCTTCCTCCATAATCGGCAATGCTGGATCGAATCCGCCACATTCCCAGAAATCAGCGCGACGACAAAACATCACCTGATCGCCAAATAACAATCGCAACCCCTGAAAAAACAAACGAGGTCGGAAAAGCAGCGGCGCGTAGTAAGTTTTGAGGTAATTGTGCAGCGAAACTCCCCAGCGCGTTGTCTGGGAACCTGTCATCAAAGAAATAAACCCGCCGCCAGCAACGGCTGGATCGGTTAAAGTTTGCTCAACCACTGCCACAAAATCATCTGGAACCGAAGTATCTGCGTGTAAGAAGCACAGGATATCCCCCGTCGCCGCCTCTGCGCCTCGGTTCATCTGCACTGAACGTCCGCGAACATCACAACAGAGGACACGCGCTTGAGATGACGGGGCGATCGCTTGTAAGATCCGCTGGGCGATCGCAACTGTCTCATCGTCACTTCCCCCATCTACCACCAGCACTTCCCAAGCTGGAGGATCTAGCAAATTCAACTGGCGCAGCGTGCGTTCCAAGCACGTCGCCTCATTCAGCGTGGGAATAATAATCGAAACGCGAGACATCTCCGGTTTAACATCCTCATTCAATAAAAAACCGGCGTTACCACCGGCTAAAATCAAGCATCACCAGCACTGCTTGCACATTATGCGATCGCTGGAGTCATTTGCTTTTGTTGCTTTTGTTGCTGAGCCAATTCTACGAGACGACGAATCCGATCCTCAGTCGGGGGATGGGTACGGAAAAGAGATTGCAACCCTTTTGTCGAGATAGGATTGACAATCAGTAGCGGTGACATCGTGGGATTGCCGTTCATCGGAATCTGATGACCCATTGCCTCAAGCTTCTCTAACGCACTGGCAAGCGCCAAAGGATTCCCCGTGATTTCAGCCGAACCCAAGTCAGCAGAATACTCCCTGGTGCGGGAAATCGCAAACTGGATTAGCGCCGCAGTAATAGGAGCCAAAACGATTAGAAACAAGGCACCCAAAGCGTTTCCACCTCGGCGGTCATCGCGGGTGACAGGGCCGTAGAGCGCTCCCAAAGTGAGAATCCGTCCGACAAAAGTAATCGCTCCAGCGATGGTGCCTACAACTGCCTGAGTTAAAGTGTCGCGGTTTTTGACGTGGGTAAGTTCGTGAGCCAAAACACCTTCAAGTTCTTCGCGGGAGAGTAATTCTATAATCCCTTGAGTCACTGCCACAGAAGCATGATCCGGATCTCGTCCGGTTGCAAAAGCATTGGGGGATTTGGTTGGCACTAAAAACAGTTTCGGCATGGGAATCCCCGCCTTTTGGCTCAAAGAAGCTACCATATCGTAGAGTTCTGGAGCCTCCTGACGCTCTAGTGGTTGGGCGCGATACGCCATCAAGGCGGCTTGGTCAGAATAGTACCAGGAGCTAAAACTACTGAATGCAGCAAAAGCCAGACCTAAATATAGCCCCTGCTCGTTGCCGACCAGATAATAGCCACCCAGAACCAGAAGACCGCTGAGGAGTCCCAGCAATGCTGCTGTCTTGATTTGATTTCCAATCATGATTATTAGAAAGCAGTTGTTGAGAATTTTCTTTATTTGTTCTTAAGTTCTCAGATTCTGGAGTGTCTAGGCTCTATCTCATGTATGAAACTTGCCTCTTCCGGCTGGTAGGGAAATGTGTAAAGGGCTTTAGGAGACGCTTATAGTTATCTGCTAGTGCATTGATGGCGATCGCTTCTACCCTGGTTGTCTTCATCTCTTTTCAGGTGAAAGCGATCGCGATTACCAAACGAGCCTTTTTATACCCCGCATCATTGCTTGCAATGGAACTTCCCATAAATGTTCTAAACCCCAGATATATTGTAGATATCTGGGAAAACCTAAAAATTCTAATTTAGAATTATCCGTATTTACTGCTCTTGAATATTGTATATATCTCATTATCAAACCCTCGGAAAATGATTTTCTTTTTCTACTCGTGAGCTGATATTCGCTGCACTCAAATTTAGAAACGGGTATACTCTGTACTTCTTGTAAAATCGACAGAGGGATTGGGGAATATAGGATTTTATGTAATTTTGTCAGTATATTTTGTATGGGCAAAATTAAGCGATATTTTTGTGCCAGAGTTACCAGTCGGTTCCAATCAATTTCTGCTTGGTATGAGTTGAGAAGTATTGCGGCATCAGCTAGCCGACTAATTGGAAAAACAAAATTACTCATTCCTCCATATACACAAACGTACAATAGCTGATCGGTAGGATTTAAAACATAAGTTGATAAGTCATCCAGCTTGGTTAATATCGCACTATCCCAAAAATATTTTTCAGCATCTTCTTGAAAACCATCTGCGAACAGATGCCAGCGAAGATTAAACTGTTGTTTTAATTCATTGTCAAATCCTAGAGTATGAGAGAAGGGCGTAATTGTAACTGGTATTTTTCCTTTGGCTCTCCAGCCAATTTTTTGTAACAGACTTACGGCTGCTAAAGCATCTCCTGGATGAACTAAAAAATCAAAATTATGTATCATTCGTGAGCCATAATCTTTGTAATAATGTATATTCAAAGCTGCATCCTTGAGCAGCATTGTTGTGATACCATCATTCTGAAAACAACTGATAATAGCTGCGACTTGTTGCAACAAAACTTGGGTTTCACACCATGTGCGTCGGTAAACTCCCTTTAGTCTTGCCATATGCAGATCCGTCACGCCATGTGCGGATAAGTTGCGATAAAGTAAAGGCAGCAATCGATAGGATTCTACATCGAGATTCTCAATATCGGCAGATGCTTTCCATTGATTCCAAGAATCAATTGCCTCTTCTCCCTGCAACAGTGCTGCCCGCAAAAGCAATTTTTGCTCGGAATTAAGCCAGTCACAGCTATCCTTATTATATAGATTCATTTTACGCATCTTTTGTAATTTAAAATTTTAAACGATGGTAATCAATTAAGGCACTTTGATGCCTGGAATATTGACTCGAATTTTGTAAACAGAAGTGCCAGCAGTAATATAAAGACTCTGCAAATCATCATCTCCCCAAGCACAATTCGCTGGCACCTCCGGGGTAAGAATTGTTCCTAAATGATTCCCTTCTGGATCGAAAACCCACACGCCTCCTGCACCTGTGCAGTAGAGATGTCCTTGCACATCTACTTTCATCCCATCGGGTAAACCAGGTTTCTTACCATTCATCTTGTAAAAGATGCGGCTGTTAGCAAGTTTACCGTCAGCTTGAACGTCGAACACGCGAATATGACGGCGTTCAGAATCGTCGATATAAAGCTTTTTTTCATCCGGTGAAAATGCTAGTCCATTAGGTTTATCAAAATCATCGGCTACGACTATAATTTCTTTGCCATCAGGCGAGAGGCGGTAAACCCCCTGGATTGGTTGTTCCTGCTGTTCGGGTTTGATGCCATAAGGCGGATCTGTGAAGTAGATAGAACCGTCACTTTTCACGACAATATCATTAGGACTATTCAGTGTATTACCTTGAAATTTATCAGCTAAGACGGTAATCGAACCATCTTTTTCGGTGCGGGTGACGCGGCGCGTTCCGTGTTCACAAGTAATGAGTCGTCCTTGCTTATCTCTAGTCAAACCATTGGAGTTATGGCTAGGCTCTCTAAAGACTTTTACCTCACTATTGGAAGTCAGTTTAAAAATTTTGTTACCCGGAATATCACTAAAGAGGAGATACTTTTCTTCAGCAAACCAAATAGGGCCTTCTGTAAATTCAAATCCCGTAGCCACACGCTCAAAAGTTGCATTTTTAGGGAAAAGACTTTTAACTGCTTGACATTTCGCCTCCAAGTGCCCTGAAAATAATTGCTTTTCTACTTTTCTTTTTACCCATTTTATGATATGAAACATTTGGCTTTCTTTAAAATAACAAGCTTTTTTATTGATTCAGATATTCGGCATAACGATGATTATATAATGACAACCCAGCATCGATTTTGAGAACGGTTCCAGTCGTAAATTTTGAAAAATAGTCGGAGGCTAGGTAAACAGCAGCCCGACCAATATAACAAGGATTGATTGAACTGTTATGCAGTGGAGTATAGCTGTGACGGAGGGAGTTTCCTTGCTCATCTTCCGCTACCCAGCCGGGAGCGATTCCGTTAACTTTTACCCCAGAAGTTGCCAATTCTAGAGCCAATTCTTTGATAATCATTCCTAATGCAGCTTTTGAGGAGCTGTAACTAGGCCAACGTACAAGTTCCCATTGGTGAATAGACGTGATATATATAATCGAGCCATGAATGCGATGATTAACCATCATTTGAGAAATAAGCTTTGTGAGATACATTGGCCCGAAAACATTGGTATTAAAGGTTTTATGCCATTCTCCTAAATCAAGGTTTTTTATCTGGCTCGTCTCAAATTGGATTCCCACATTGTTGACAAGAACATCAATATTTATTTTGTTTTCTAATAAATAATTACATAAATAATCGTTATCTTCAGTCTTAGAAATATCTGACACAAAGGCTCTTGACTTAACTGGATAGCACCTTAATTCTTTTTCTAAATTTTCACATCCTTCCCGAACTAGGTCAGTGAAGAAAATGTTTGCGCCTTGTTTTGCCATTTCAAGAGCAATACTTCTGCCAATATTTCTGGCTGCTCCAGTTATCAGAACATTTTTTCCAGCTAAAAGCTGATTATCGATAACTACCGAAGGCTCTGTTGCTGGTTTTGTAACTACCAACTTTGGAGCTGTGGGCGGATTCACGAAGGCTGTTAAGGCAGCTTTAAGGCGAGTTTTCAAACTCATATTTATTGAGAAAATGAAGAATTATTTTCTGGCAAAGTTGCGGCGCGGCGTCGGTCGAGTGAAGCTTTAATCAGCCGGACATAATCAGTCCGCGCTTCACGCTGGCGAATGCTCAGATTGGTTTCGTGCAACCGCCTTGACATCAAGAGGTCTGGTAACATCTTTTCACGCAATCCCAGCTCTGTTGCACGCGCATACCAACTGATAAATTCTCCCATTTGTAAGTTGGTTTCAAATTTTCCTACCCGAAGAAAAGCTTCCCGTTTAAGCAGCATGGTTCCAGGGTGATATCCCGCCATTAATTCAGGAGGACAGTATATTTTATTCTTGATGCTTTCATCTAATTCGGGACTGTGAAACTGTTGAACGTATCCGAAGACTATATCAATATCGGGTTCGCTCTCAAAAACCTGCATTTGACAAGTCAATTTATCTTTGACCCAAAAATCATCTGCATCGAGAAAAGCAAAGAAATTTCCTTGCGCTAATTCTGTGCCATAATTTCGGGCAGCACCCGCACCGCTTTGGGCTTGGGAATAGTACCGCACTGATGACGCAAAGTGCTTTGCTACTTCTGCACTGTTATCCGTTGAACCATCATCTACTACAATGATTTCCAGTGGCTGATAAGTTTGAGCTAGTACGCTTTCAATCGCTTCAGCCAGATAGCGATCGCAATTATAGACAGGGATAATAACGCTAACTAAAAAAGAATTATTCATTCTTAATCAAAGTCTTTCTTTCTAATTTAAGTTGCAATATCTTTAAATAAATCCATTGAATTGAATCTTTTTGATGTTTTTCATTTGCAAAAGTTTAAGCAGATTCTAGTAAATCTACACTTTTGAAAAAAGTATTTGGGTTTTATAAAACTCTGTTGGCTCTAAATAATGCGATCGCTTCATTGTTGAATTGCATCTTTTTTAATTTTGGCACGACGTTGACGATTAACAGATTGCTTAAGTATCTGCAATAATTCTTGATTGTTTATCTCAGCATTGGATGAGAGATTTTGGGTGTGGACTCGTTTATATAGAAAAACTTCGGGGATAACAGCCATAGGTATATTTTCATCTTTGGCTCTAGCAAACCAATCGACATCGCTAGCAATCACCAGGTTAGTGTTAAATTTACCAACTGAATTTAATAGGGATTTCCGCACTATTAAAGTTCCAGGAATAGGCCCAACAATATCTTTGTCTAATAGATCTTTCTTGAAACCTAAGGGGATAGGACATTCTGGCTCTAAAATAAACCTAAATTTAGCGATCGCATATTGAATTGTTGGATTGTTGATAAGGTAATCAACCTGAAGACTTAATTTATTGGGTGTCCATACATCATCGTGGTCAAGAAAAGCAATAAATTCTCCTTTCGCAGCCTCAATCCCAAGATTCCAAGCGTCAGCAAGGCCCTGACCAGCTTGCCAAATATAGCGAACTCGTTCATAAGACTTGGCAATTTTTTCAGTATTATCTGTTGATTTACCATCAACAACAATAATTTCATAGTCTTCATAAGTTTGCGATAGAACGCTTTCGATAGCATCTGCTAATCGATGTTCTCCATTCTTGACAGCAATAATTACACTGACTAGCGGTAAATATTCCATTGTATTATTTTTTTGAGGATTTTACATTATTTTAGGAATTTCAGGAGAAGTGCCAAGGTACTCATTAATTGGCATATCTAATAAAGAAGCCTTTTGATAATTCCCTCGTTTTCGGCACCGATCTAAATGTTTTTTGAAAATCCTTACAAATCCAAGCTCGACTAAGTTTTTTCCAACGGTCATGTTATCTTCGTGCTTGCGATAAAACAAACTAACCCGTTCTAATACAACTTTTGAAATCCCATTTTCCCACGCTCGGATAAACCAATCGACATCTTCAGCATAGTTAAGTGTTTCATCAAATAAGCCAATTTTATCAAAAACTAACCTCCGATAAATTGCGCTTCCTAAATTTATATAGCTATAAGGATTGTAAGCAGGTTCAAAAAGGGGCTGATTGTTCGTTGTAATTTGACATAGCTTCATTTGTTGAATTAATCCCTGGACAATCTCTACTGAGGGGTTATCTACTAAATAACCTACTTGCAGTTTCAGTTTATCTTCTGACCATAAATCGTCAACATCTAAAAAAGCGATCGCATCCCCTTTTGCCATCTTTAAACCACGGTTACGAGCTGCTGATGGCCCGCTATTAGGCTGATAAACATAGTGAATACTATCTTTATAGCGAGCAGCAACTTCCGCCGTTTTATCTGTTGAGCCATCGTCAACAACAATGATTTCTAGAGGCTGATAGTTTTGATTGAGGATATTTTGAATAGCTTCTGCTAGAAACTGTTCTCCGTTATAGACAGGGATGATCGCACTAACGAAGAATTCCTTATTATTCATGGGCTATTGCTTTGAAAGTAAGCTTAAAATGACTTCAGGAATTTGCTTCAGGTCAGTGCCGAGTTCTAGATAATAACAAGGTAGCTGGCTAACAGTTTTTGTCATCAGCTCACAAGCTTCCTTACCTGCACCGGGCAATTGCAGGATTGTACTAGGAACAAGTGCTGCCAATCCTGCCGCTGATGAGGTAGCTTTCAAGGTGGTATTGCTTCCCCCAGTAATGCGGGGGATTAAGATAGCTTGAAGCGGAAAACTGGGCAAGATTTTTTCGGGAAAATGGTCGTTGATGAAATAAAGCGCTTTTTCCGAATCTAAGCGATCGCTATTGCTAATTGCCTTAGCGAGAAACGGCAATCTTTGAACATCATCGGCATTTTTTTTGCCAGTGCTGTAAATGCTAAAAACAGTTGGAGTGGGGTCGGAAGTAATCAAACTATAGTCGTCGCTGGCATAGAAAAGCTCAGAGTTAAGGCAGGTTAAAGCTGTAGTTGATTTACCAGACCCCCCTTTTCCCACTAGCAACACGCCGCCCCTTGGCATTCCAACTGCACCCGCATGAACCAGTTGCAGTCCCCGCTTACTCATCCAGACGTTAAAAATTGTCCGTAGGGGAGAACCTGCTTCCCAGTAAGGAAGTTGTTCAGTTGTCTCAACCCAATAGATTCCCAGGTTGCGATCGCTATCTAAAATACTTAACGCAAACGCTCCCCATTGGAAACTGGTATGAATGCGCTCATTAGTAAACCCGATAATTTCCCCACGCTTTGGATGATGATGATTTATTTGCCAAGGTGGAGGTGGCATTACGGTGTTTGTCGAGGCGCTATCCCACAAACAAACTGTCAGCGCTGGATCTGAAACGGGTTCTGTAGCTAAATGTCCTAAAGCAGGTGTCATGTAGGAAATTAAAGCTGAACCAGCAAAACGCAACCGAATTTTAAACCCGCCTAAGCAATAAAAACGGTCAATAGAACCAGATGCAGCCTCAGCTTTTTCGTATAATTCATAAACTGTATTAAAAAAAGCTAAAGAGTCTTTCCGTTCTGTTTTGGTAGCAATCTCAGATGCCAACTCGTTAGTCATCATGTTGAAAAAACTTAAGGAATTAGCTGAAACCTAGGGGCAAATCCTGACGACTGCCCCTTCCCAATACACCTTGAAGCTGCTGATAATGATGCCAAATGCTGATTCAATCAGGCTTCAACTTTAACATTAGGCCAGCCCACCACCTCATTCACTTCGTGAATGGGGTCTAAAGCTAGCAATTCTTCCATATCTGTATATTTTTCTAAAGTTGGGGGTGAAAAACTCAGCTTTTCAGGATTGTCGTTTGTGGTGCTTGGTGCGCTGTCTATATTTAAATTTTTAGGATCTTCGGTGCCATCAAGAGTAATGAGTTCTTCTTGCTGCAATCTGGCAATAAAATCATTGACAGTATTTTCAATATTTTGGCGATCGCCATCGTAGCACTGGATTATTTTTTGGATAATATTGCTTTTGGAA
Organism: Trichocoleus sp. ST-U2; assembly: GCF_039961875.1. Lineage (NCBI taxonomy): Bacteria > Bacillati > Cyanobacteriota > Cyanophyceae > Leptolyngbyales > Trichocoleusaceae > Trichocoleus > Trichocoleus sp. ST-U2. The sequence goes on from NZ_JAMPJY010000043.1 coordinate 11,260, forward strand.
GTACCTTTAATAATTTCTTCCCAAATATCAGCCCCAACTTTTACTAAGCTATAATAATCTCCCTTATCCAAGTTGACGATTACAACTTCACCATCAATCGTTTCGTGGACAACTTTAGGAGCATTCGCCTTAAATATCTCTGAATGATTCATGATTTTTTTGCTATACTATCAAGCTTTGTTTCGCTTTTCTTAACCCTAAGCTAACCTTGAGATATTCTAATGTCAAGGTATAACCAATTAGGTTTATTACTAAATTTATAGACTTTATAATGATTCCGCTTATATTATAAACTAACGCTTTTAAATAATATTAATTATCAAACAATACATATTATGAGCTTTTGATTTAGTTTGAATTTAAAGCTCATAATATGTATCCGGTTTAAAATTGAAAAAGATTTATTCCTTACTTACTACCATTTTGATTAAGGAATAAATTTTATAGTTTAAGCATGAAAATCATAAGTTTTTTTTACTCAGCTTGAATCTTTTTAATATTTGCTCTCCTATTAGCCTGAGTGGTCGCAGCAAATAGTAAAGGAAAGCTGGAAATTCCGCCAAAGGTAGTAGCAACCAGTCGGTAGTAGTCGGAGTGATTGCTAATTTCAGAGAGTACCGCAGCCTGTCAATCAGGCGTTCTCTGGCTTTTAAATGGAAGCGGGTGGTTGTCCCGTCTTTAACAGATCCGTCCGACGAACGGAAAAGCTGTTCGCATACTTCAGCCGCCAGCAATTCTACCGTTGGGTCAGCCTGAATCTTTTGCCAAACATCATCTGGCAGGGCAGTTCCCTGAAGACGATGTGCCAGCATTAAACCTAGAAACAACATTCGCTGACCGCCCTTAGCGCTAGCTTGCTGCATCAGTTTGACCCAATCTAGCTGCGGATGGCTGCGGATAAGTTCGGCTACGTCGCAGATTCTTGCCAGTTGCGTCCAACAGTCTTTGGTTCCGTGTCCGCAAATCGTTAGCAACGAATTCTCTGGCGAGAGGTTGGGAACTGTCGTTCCAGCAATGGAGACTGGCTCCAGGTCATCCCACAATTCTTTAGAATCGATGGGAAAAGAAAAATACTTTGGCATTACTCCCCAGTGCAGTTCCACCAACACTCCTTTCTGGTGGTTTCTAAATGGATAGGCGGCTTCGCGTACAAATTGATGAATATGAGGCGATCGCACAAAAGCCGCTTCCTGTTCTTGAGTCACTTCGATGCGCTCGATTTTCATCTGGTATCCTTGAGACAAAAACAGCGCCTTTGCCCTTTCGATGTCTCTTTCTTGCACCAGAATGTCTAAATCCCAGAACTGTCTTCTCAACAAATTACCGTAGGCAGAAGCGGCTAATACTGGCCCTTTGAAAGGTAGAACCGGAATTCCTTGTGCTTCAAATAGATTTACGAGTCTAACCAGTTCGCCGCTCAAAAATAGGCTGCGTCGAGTGAGGATTTGAAAATCAGCCCGCAACTTAGTGAGAATATTCTTGGGAACCGCTTCCGGACAGGTGCTGTTTAGGTTCCAATACAAAAGTGGCATCACCCTATGCTCAGTCGCCATTTGCATCAGTTCTGCCCAATCTATATGATTTTCCTGGAGTAAAGTGACTAGCCGCTCAACTCTTTCCAATTCCATCCGAGTGCTGGCACAGATTAGCAGCACTTCGATTTCAGGGCGAGTACCTACCGATGAAGCTTTAGCAAGTAATGTTTGCAATATCTGGCTCCACTAAATTTAGCTAAGTCTGGTAGTAATATTCACAATTCATCAATTTTTATATACAACTACGGCATTATTTGTATAGTTCTGATAAAAATATAGGAAATTTTAGTAAAGATTTAGTAATTTCTAGTTTTTGTCAGTATTTGTACGATGCTAGCGTCACGAAATTTTCACGAGACGAGAAACTCCAAATTTTAGAACCCTGACGAATCAAGGGTTTAAGAAATTACCTTTAGGGTGAGGTGAAAAACGAACACCATTAACCACTTGTAAGAGAGAGGTTTTCTCCGGTTTAAAGGGAAAGTGAGTCTTATTCAAAAAATATTGCTAAAAAAACCCATTTTCTTGAAGAAAACGGGTTGTAACAGCAGCTATGATTTTGGACGCTCTCTTGCAGGCAGTCTTTCTACTCAGCAGGCGCTGCTTACGCGCCTTTCGCTAACAGATGTTTCCACTACCTGCGTACTATCGGCTGTTCGACAGCATCTCGGAACTGTTGCACGTCTTCAGTGAAGCCAATTGGCAGTACACTCACGACATTTTCATGGGGACGGGGAATGATCACCCAGGATTCTACAACGCCACCATAAACTTTTTCTACTGCGGCAATTCCCGCCTCCATTGAGGTTTTCACTTCTGAAACATCGCCCCGAATATTGACATTAAAACGGGCGCTACCAACTCGGATATATCCGACTAGGGTAACTCTTCCAGCTTTAACCATCGCATCTGCCGCTGCTAGGACAGCAGGAAAGCCTTTCGTTTCTATCGATCCAACTGCCTGTGGCATTGGCTATCTCCTGAATTTGAATTTAATTGAGTTACGTAGAGCTAAGAACTAATTGTACGAATTTTCGATGCACCTTTGGATGGAAATGCCCCTTGCCTTTACTTTCCCACTTTTTGACTTGACAAAAGACCAAACAATCGAGTAAACAAAATCCCAATAATTGCTGGGATAGCTGGCAATGTCTACTCGCAATTAAGTTCCGATTGTTAACCAACTACGACATACGGAACTGTTCAACTTTTTGGGTGAAATGAATGGGCATAACAGTTTCAACATTTTCCGTAGGATTGGGGATGATGTAGTGGGAGATCACTTGACCTCCGTAGACTGTCTCTGCGGCTTTAATCCCTGCCTCAACAGCGATGTTGACTTCAGAAACTTTTCCCCGAACGGAGACCATAAAGTTCCCTTTTTCTACAAGTGCATAATGAACCAGCGTGACTGCACCAGCTTTAACCATTGCGTCTGCTGCTGCTAGTACAGCTGGGAACCCTAACGTTTCAATCGTTCCCACTGCCTGTGGCATAAAATCAGCTCCTTGAGTCCCAGCAATATTCCCAGCAATATTTCATTGTACGAGGCTTGTGATAATATTTTTGATTTTAGATTATAAGATTTATGCTTCTGGAGACAAAGCGAGAAGCGTGGCTGCGGGCAGTATACGCTAGCTATTATCGCTCAGATGCAGCGAAGATAGCGATCGCTACCTTTCATAAAGGACATCCTACTAGATGCCGATAGGCTAGAAGTGGAATGATTGAGTTCGCAATGTCAGCATAATTTTCCTACTGAAGCAGCGACTAAAATTACCTTAGATGCGTTTGTCCTATCAACCTTCCCACATACAGGATGCAAAGCAAACACTTGAAAAAAAACGACTTAAAATTTTATGATTTGAGTGCAGATAGGTGGTGGCAGGAAGATGAGAAAATCTATGCTCTCTATCATCTCAATCAACCCCGATTTGATTTTTTTGACCGCTATGTTTCAAATTGGCAGGGATTGCAAGCCTTAGATGTTGGATGTGGCGGCGGATTTACCTGCGAATTTATGGCGAAAAGAGGAGTAAAAGTCTCAGGAATCGACCAATCTGCTAAATGTATTCAACAAGCTCAAGATCACGCATCTCTAAGCGGACTTCACATTGACTATCAACACGGATATTCTGAAAACCTCCCTTATGGTGCTAATACTTTTGATATTGTTGTTTGTGTTGATGTTTTGGAGCATATTGCAGATTTACGTCAGACACTTTCTGAAATCTATAGAATTTTAAAGCCAAACGGCTTGTTTCTTTTTGACACAATTAATAAAACTTTCGCCTCCAAATTAATAATGATTTGGCTATTAGAAAATATTTTGCAGGAAATTCCTCGTGGTATTCACGATTGGAATAAGTTTATTAAGCCGCAAGAATTGACAAGCTTAATGCATAGCCAGGGATTTAACAGTATAGAAATTAAAGGATTTAATATATTTGGTGAAAGCATTTACCAAAACGTGCTTGCTTATATTCACTACAAAAAAACGGAAAAATTTCAAGTAGAAATTAGTAACAATACTTCAGTTATGTATATTGGTAAAGCAATAAAATCGCCTAAATAATTACTGTTTATTATTGAATTCATGAGCAATTAAAAGAAGCTTGATTGTTTGTAAAATAGTTACTGATTTTGTTTAATTTATTTTCCTACTTAGGTTCAGATTCTAGAGGATAATGATTTTCTGGCGAAGCTGACCATTCCCACATCGAACCTGCATAGTTTTTTACATGATTAAATCCTAAATCAACAAGTACAGCCGTGAAGAAAGCTGAGCGGATGCCGCCTGTACAATAAGTAATAATGGGAGTATGATGCTGAATTCCTAATCTTTCCAACTTATCAATAATCTGGTCACGAGGCAGCAAGTTCCCCTTGGCATCTTTCAAATCTTGGAAGTAGAAATGCACCGCACCAGGGAGATGTCCTCCCCGATGTTCGCCGTAAGCGGGAGTTCCTGCATATTCCCTCGCTTCGCGGGTATCAATGACAATCAAATCTTGGGATATCTCTTTAGCGGAAAGATTGGCTTTGAGTTCATCGCGCTGAATTTCCCATAAGGAAGTTCGCTGTACAAGAAAATCACCAGGTTTGGGTTGAGTCACTCCCCAAACAATCGGGACACCTGCTTTAACAAGTGCTGAATGTCCCCCATCGACAAAGACTGCTTGTGAATGTCCTAGCGTGCGTAACATCCAAACAATGCGCCCTTCTTCACCAAAATTGTGCGCTGGATTGCCAAGGACAACGACAGGTTGATTGTTACAAATGCCGACAGCGCGAAGTTTTTCTTGCAAAATTTCTGTATTCTCAATCAACTTTCCCTTATTCGGAGATTGTTGTTGCGAGAATTGCTGCCAAGTGACATGAACAGCACCAGAAATATGCCCAAGCAACCAGGAAATTGAATTGCGAACATCCAGAAGTGTCGCATCCAGCTTAATCAATTCCTTCGCTTCTTCTGCACTGACTACCCATCGATGGGCAAGAGAATCCTGATTCATAACTTTAACGCTACCCTGAAAACTCCTTTGCGTACCTTTGCGCTAACCTTTGCGTACCTTTGCGTTAACAATAAATCCTACAATTACCTAAAAGCCAAAATATGCTTAGCAGTAATCTCTGGCTGTTCAAATTGAGGAACGTGCCCGCAATTGGCGATCCAAATGAGTTGAGAATGAGCGATCGCTCTCTTAAACCTCTCGGCATCGTCCGTACCCAACATATCATCCGCCTCTCCCCACAGAATCAGCGTCCGCTTATCGATTTGAGGAATTCTATCTGCCAAATTCCAGTAACCACCACTTTTCATAAACGCGATGATTGCTTCGTGCCAACCGGGCATTTCCATGTGCAGCGCCGCACACCGAATCGCCTCAATAGCAGTCGGTTCCAAGTTGCCAAAAGTGCTGCCCCATAACAGCGCTTGGAGTTTGCGCTGACGCCAATATTCGACTGCCAGAAAATCTAAGGGAGGAAAGAGATAGGAGGCAAGCGGGAAGCTACCGCTGAAACCTACACTGTCAATTAACACCAGCTTTTTGACAGCGTGCGGGTAAGTGAGGGTGAAGTCAATTGCCGCTGCACCTCCCATCGAAGCGCCTACCAACATGACTGGCACTTGGATGTAAGTTTTCCAGAAGTAATACAGGTGCGTCTTGATGGCGTCGGGGTTATACAAAATTCCCTGCACTCGATCTGTAAAGCCAAATCCCAACAGATCTACCGTCCACGTTTCATTTTGGGCGGCGAGTAGTGGTAGCAAGCAGCGAAACTCCAGCACCGAACTATCAAAACCGGGTAGTAATAGAATTGGGGTGCCACCGTTCCCCTGATGGACGTAAGCTGTAGCTATCGGTTGTGGCGAGAGAGGAGTTTTAATCGCCTGACGTTCAATTTTTTGAGCAAGGGCGATGGATGCGGACTCGCGCAACTGCTGAACTTGGGAGGGTAAAAAATCGGCAAACATCAGCGTTAGTGTTTCTCCACACTTTGTAGTATGCGAACTCAGTAACTTATTCAGTACACTGCAAAGTAAATAAGTTATTTTCTCCCCTCTTAAAAAAGGAAGGTAAGCCTAACCCCTCTCCCTGCAAGGGAAGCGGGAGCAAAACAGGGGAGAAGCGAACCGAACAGTATTGCCTACAATTCCACTCAACCACTCCCCATGACAGACTCTCTGCCTTTGCGCGATCGCTATCTACAATTAATCGACCAAATTGTACAAACCACCCTCAAAGGGCAGATTCGCTCGAAAGAGCAGGTGTATAAAATGCTCGTCAAGGATGTGACTCCGGGTACGGGCGAAATTTTCGAGCGAGTTTTGGAAGAAACCTTAAGCGCCACCCAGCAACAGGTGGACACTCAAAAGGATGAAATGAAGCTTGCCAAGGCGACTCGTACCTTGAGGGCAATGCAGACGATTCGGGGAGAATGGGAACGGGCGCAGGAAAAAAATCGGGCGACGGATGCGATCGCTACCGCTGTTCAACAAATTATCGCTTCCCCACCAGACGACAAGCTAGCGGCTTTATTACGGGTGATCGACCCTAATTTAGCGCAAGTTTTGAACTTACCGCAGTTGGCATCTGCACTGAAGCAACAAGCGCCAGAAATTACCCATCCCGAACAAGATCGAGATGTGCAGCAACTTGCTGAAGGTCTTACCCGTGGCTTGGAATCTTGGCAACGCCTGGAAGGGCACCTGGTAAGCTGGATCTACGACCAAAATCGCTCCTTAGGATTTGAAGGCACACCGGCGCAAAGTGGCCCTTGGGGAGTTTGGGAAAAACAAGTCAATAGCCCTTATCCTCAGGGATTATTCCACGCACTTGCCTTCAACGAATCATTAACCGAATTGGTCGCAAAACAACCGCCTGACTTGATTTCCTTCGTTGAGTTAGCGGTAATTTTGCAATACTTGCAGCGGGGGTTGGTGAACTGGTTTGACAAACTGGTTTACGACTCCAAAGTGGGCGCAAGGCTGTCGATTTCCACTTTTCTGACTTTTGCCGTGATTTGGTCGCAGTTAGCGAATGGCTTGAATCAGGCGACAACTCTCAATTCTACTTCGCGCGATCGCTTAGTGAATGGCTGTTTTCAAATTACCCTACAAATCCTCAGAACCTTTTCCCAGCGCCAGTATTTCCCCCTCTACGGTGGCATTTTCGCCTCATTTTCCGGCGCATATCTCCGCACGACCCTTGACTATCTAGATGCACCGCTGCGACAAGTGGAAGGCACGCAAGAAAAAGCTCGGATTTTGACATTAATGGGTTATTCCCAGCGGGCGCAAGGTCGATATGCAGACGCGATCGCATTTCACGAGCAAGCCTTAGAAATCGCCAGAAATGCAGGCGATCGCCCTTGTGAAATTGCCAATTTTAATCACCTCAGCCGCACCTGCGTCGCGCAAAAGAACTATGCCGAAGCCATCAGCTATAGCCAACGGGCATTAATTCTCTCTCGTCAGACAGGAGATAGATTAGGAGAAGCCAACGCCCTCGCCAATCTCGGCTACAGTGAAGTCTTCCAAGCTCAACAATTAGAACAAATAGAACCGGAAATTTACGAGACAGCCATCAACTATTTGCAACAAGGATTGCAGTTATCAGAACGATTAGGCGACGGTCAAAGTAAAGCCCTTTGTTGCAGTAGTTTGGGAATTGCTTTGTTGATAGTAGAACAACCCCAAGAAGCAATTAAATACCTAGAATCTGGCTTACAAGCCGCTCAATTTTCCGGCGATTTATACCTGCAAGGACGAAACTTAGCTTACTTATCCGAAGCTCACCATAGTCTGCAAAACATCGATAAAACAATCCTTACAGGTAGCCTGGGAATGTATCTTCTAGAGCAAATTTCTGCGGAAGAGTGGCGGAAAACCGCAGGCTTACTCACCATCTTACAGGGACAACTGGGAGCAGAAGCCTTCCAGAAAAAATTGCAACAATCGCGCCCACAAATCATCGCCCTTATCGGTGTTGATGGCTACGATTATATTCCCCAAATTTTAGAACAATACAAACAATCCATGTAACCATCTCCCCCGTCTTCCTTTGCGTACCTCTGCGCTAACCTTTGCGTATCTTTGCGTTAAAAAAACACCTATGAACTTCTTCGATAAGCTACTTAAAGCAATCGAGCGCAATCAAAGCTTACTGTACGCAGGACTCGACCCAGACATCGAGAATCTCGCCAAGCGCGATGGGGCTAGCGCCATTGTCCCTTTGGTCGATCGCACTCTTCATGGCGATCGCCTACAATTTGCGATCGCTCAAACCGCCCATTTAGTCTGCGCCTACAAACTCACGCTTGGCTTTTATCAAGCACTGGGGGCAACAGGTTTAGAACTCCTTCAGCAAACCCTAGCCGCTATCCCCGCCGACATTCCAGTAATTTTAGACGCCAAGCACAGCGACCTCAACACCAGCACCCTCTTTGCCCAAACCGTCTTTGAAGACTGGAAAGTGGATGCTGTCACCTTGAGTCCTTACCCAGGACTTGATTTAGCGGCTCCCTTTTTGGTCTATCCTGGCAAAGCCGTCTTTGTGGTCTGTACCACTGACAACCCATCAGCCGCCGTGTTGCAAGAATATCCAGGCACCGGGCTACCCTTTTACATCCATTTGATAAAAGAAGCGCAAACTTGGGGCACCCAAGAACAACTAGGGCTAGAAGTAGGCGCTGCAATTCCGGAAACTCTGACTCGCATCCGCAATATCGCACCAGAACGCCTCATATTCGTGCAGGGATGGTCAGAAAACCAAAACTTAACTGAAATGCTAGAGGCTGGCTTAAACACCTATGGAGAAGGGCTACTCCTGCCAGTTCCTCTAGATTTATTAACTGCCGAACACCCCGCTGAGGCTGTCCAAGCCTTACGCGACAGTGTTAATGAAGAACGGCTCAGAATTGTCCAGGAAAGCCCCACCTGTGACTTGTGGCTTCCGGATGTCTGCTTCTTGCAACATTCTCCCAACCGAGATTTGATTTTGCAACTTTACGACCTGGGTTGCATTATGTTTGGCGATCGCGTGCAAGCCTCTGGAGCGATTTTTCCCTACTACATCGACCTGCGCGTCATCATCTCCCAACCGCAAATCTTCCATCAAATCTTGAGTGCTTACGCCGAGATTCTCAAAAATTTGCACTTTGACCGAATAGCTGGAATCCCTTACGGTTCCTTACCCACCGCTACAGGGTTAGCGCTGCGCCTAGACCGTCCGATGATTTTCCCGCGCAAGGAGGTAAAATCTCACGGCACCCAACGAGTCATCGAAGGTCATTTCCAACCGGGAGAAACCATTGTCGTTGTCGATGATATTCTCATCAGCGGCAAGAGCGCTATGCAAGGGGCAATGAAACTCAAAGATGCTGGATTAAATGTCGAAGATATTGTGGTGTTGATCGACCATGAAAAAGGAGTCAAAGATCGGCTTCAGGAAAACGGCTATCGGGGTCATTCAGTGCTACGGATGGGGGAAGTTGCCGAAACGCTGTACGAGGCAGGGCGGATAAATTCTGAGCAATTCCAAATTTTGAGCCATTAGCCCCGCCCATTGGAGGTCATCATATAAATGCGTCTACGCATCGTTTAACAGTCTCAAGTACCGATGAAGAAAGGCTCTCCAATTCATAGCCGCCTTCTAAACCAAATAATATTTTGGGTGTAATCTCTAAACAATAATCAGTGATGATGCTGTAATCTTGGGGCTGTAAATTGATTTTAGAAAGCAAGTCTGTTTCATTCGCATCATACCCAGCACTGATGATTAAGATATCAGGACAAAAATCTTTGAAAAAGGGAATGACGCTCTCCTCGAATAACTTACAGTAATTCTGTATATTGCTGCCTGGAGCAATCGGAAGATTCAATACATTGTTATACTTACCCCGTTCATCAGGCTTTCCAGTATGGGGATAGCCAGGTGATTGATGAATGGAACAGAAAGCCATGTTAGGGATATTTTCTACGGCTGTTTGGGTTCCATTCCCGTGATGTACATCCCAATCAAGAATTCCAACTCGCTGAATTCCTATGGATTGAGCGTAAATGGCAGCGATCGCTGCATTGCAGAAAATACAAAAACCCATTCCTTCATCTTTGAGGGCATGATGTCCAGGTGGTCTTGCCAGAACAAAAGCTGGACGTTTTAACTGCGAAACCACATCAATACCATCTAACCAAGCACTGGCTGCAAGGCAAGCAACATCAAAGCTTTGAGGCGAGATTTGAGTTGATTCAAAACACCCCCAACCCCGCTCAGAATAACTACGAACTTCCTGAATGTAATCAGAGGAATGAATTTGTTCGATCGCAGCGATAACATTTCTTGAGTTAGAAGGATTCAGCCATCGGATTTGATCGGCTACAGTTGAGCTTCGCAATTTATCGACAATAGCAGTGAGTCGCTCTGGCTGTTCAGGATGCATATATCCTGTTTCATGCTGAAGAAATTTATCTGAATAGAAGATGGTAATCATTCAGTTGTTTCCACAATTTTGAAATTACCGCTAGACCCTTCAGGTTGGGGTTGAACGACCGCCTGCATACCAAATCTATGAGAGGCTAGCTGATTGGCAATCCCACTACTTGTTATACACGGTGTTGAGGCTTAGTCAAGCTCACCGTCTCTCAAACTTTCTCATTTGACTTGTACTTCACCTTTCTTCCGGTATGCACATCGAATAACTTGCCAGAAGAATTAGTCCCTTCTCAAATTTTGAAAGCTTTTAAATTAGGACTAACGCAGAGATCCCACTAACTCCCCGATAAATTGGGGGTGAGTGAGGATATAGGTTTCAAGCTTTCAGTATATAAGTCCTGTAAATAATTTTCTCATCCGTAATCCTACTGAAATCCAATCGAATGAGGTGCGCGTATTAACTGTAAGTTACTGATTTATGAATGAGGAGACACCAACATGGAGAGGGAAAATACCTTCGCCAAAAGATTCTTGCGTCCCAGCAAAACATTCTCACGGCGTGGGATTATGGTGGCGGGGACTGTAACTGGCGTAGCGAGTGCCTTAGGGTTGACCGCGATCGCTGACCGTGCCAGTGCTGCCTCTAGAGACGATAAAAGAAATGATGCTGCCATCCTCAACAAAGCGCTATTTTTCGAGCATCAAGCCATCTGGGCGTATGGTTTTGCGGCAACGAAGCTGAGTGATACAGATGTGGGCAAAGCTGTTTTGGCGTTGGCACTCCGCAACCAAGCCGATCACAAAACGCATCGGGATACTCTAGCATCGGTGGTGAAAAGTTTGGGTGCTACCCCAGTGACGGCAAAATCTAGCTACGATCTCTCGTCCTACATTAAGGCAGGAGAAGGCAACATCGACTCAGATGTGAATATTGCCAAGCTAGCACTCGCTCTGGAGACTGACGCAGCGATCGCTTATACCAGGGAAATTGCAAAGCTAAAAACCCCAGCCTTAATTACCGCAGGCGCAAGCATTGGTTCCGATGAATCTGCCCACGCGACAGCAATTCGCGCCGCTTTCAAGTCACTAGGCGTTGATATCGAAATCGTTCCCGCATCCTTCGTCAGTGCTGATACTCGCAAAGACTGGGTGCTGAAAGTCTAATTCAACCGTAGCCTCATGAAGCCTGTAGGCTTCATCTGTTAGCCTGAGTGCGATTCCACAATCCGCACTCAGGCTATATAGGAAGCGGTTTGATATTCAACTTAAGAAATTCCCAGAGTAATATAAACCCTTAAAAAAATCTCTTTAATTTTAATTTTCTAGTAAAAAGCATCAAAAACGTCTTGTAATTGATAAAATTTCAAAGCAAGCAGATTCCGAAGCGTCAATTGCGAAAAAAAATTTACCAACGAGCAAATGACTTGGGTGGTGAAGAGAATTGGAACACTTTGAGGTTAGCGAAACCGTCTCCCTCCCCATAGAAACCGTCTGGGAAGCTCACGAGGATGTACATCTGCTAGAACGCATCTCTCCACCGTTTCCAGTCGTCAGGGTATTGGATTCAAACATTATTTGTGGTTTAGGGACGCGCTTTACAATCCGAGTAGAACTTTTCGAGCAGATAGGAATCGACTGGCAAGTGCAAATTACTCGCTGGGAACCTCCGAGAAGATTTATTGATAAACAATTGCGCGGCCCGTTCCAATTCTGGGAACATATCCATCAGTTCATTCCCATTTCTGACACAGAGACACGCCTAGTTGATGTCATTAATTTTGAACTGAACCCGTTTCTGGACAGTACCGCAATCCGCTGGGGTTTAGAGACAATGTTTCAGATGCGGATGAACAACCTCAAACAAACGTTGTTAAACGAAAATTTTCGGACAAATTTGAAGAACTCTGATGAAAGATAAACTCCTCAATTGGCTCAATCTGATTTTAGTCGCGGATGTGTTCCTGGTCTTCCTCAGTTTTGGGTGGCTAGCGATCGCTGTTGTCGGTCACTCAGTCGGCATTCCCCTCGGTCTTGATTTATGGTACAAGCTCTGGCAACCCTTGTTTACCCCAGCGCTTGGGGTTCTCATGGGAGGGGCAATCTTGAGTGGGATAATCAGCCAAATTTCCAAGCGCCTGAACTCTAAAACCGAGTCTTTAGACTTATAAGGACTGGAAACACAAACTTATTGAGTTGGGTGGTTTAAAACACCCCGGATTAACCACAAAGGCACTAAGGAAACACAAAGTTACTTCCCTGTTATTTCTCTTAGTGTCTTTATGGTTCAAAAAAGTGCTTTCCACGGATACCTAGACGGTGACAAGTTAGACGATGACGACGACTCCCCCACTTTCATTTGCCATCTTATCTACCGCGCACACAGCATAAGTTCCCGGCTCAACTGTGGCAAACGTTGTCTCTCTTGAAAGGATTCTTTGCAGCGTCCAAGTTGTGCCAGTTTGCTTATAAAGCGTCCAGGAACGAATATCGGGAGTGCTAGCAAGATTCCATGTCAGCTTGCCATTTCTCAACCCCAGTGCTGTTGGGGGCGGGGGTGGTGTCGTATCTCGCCAGGGCATCGGGGGTGCTAGTGCGGGTTTGGTATAAGTCGAGGTTTTGAATTTCTCATAGATGCCCTGACGATTTTCAACGAAGGCTTCCATACTGAAAAAGATATTCCCCACAGACAAATTCCCGCTCAAGTTGCGAGTAATGTCAACTTGCTTTTCTATCTCCGCAAGCGTCCAAGCCTTGCCATCCAACTGTCCTAAATTATTACCGGCGTAAATATGTCGATCTTTAGGGTTATTCTCCGTCCACCACTTCAGCAATACGGGATAACTTTGTGCGGTTTGGTCGATGCGCCAGTAGAGTTGCGGGGCGAGATAATCAACCCAGCCTTGCTCTAGCCATTTTTTGGAATCGGCATAAAGTACGCTGTAGGCATCTAGTCCCCGAATTTGAGATGGTTGTCCGGGACGATAAATGCCAAAAGGACTAATGCCAAACTTGACGTGTGGCTTGGTTGCCTGAATTCCCCGCGATAGGCGCTGAACCATTTGATTTACATTGTCCCGCCGCCACTCACCTAAAGAAAGTTTCCCGCCAGCCGCCGTATAAGCGGCGTAGGTTTTATTGTCGGGAAAAGATTTGCCTTCGATGGGATAGGGATAGAAATAGTCATCCAAATGGATGCCATCTACGTCATAGCGACGCACCACATCGAGAATGACATTGTATGCCCTGTCCTGAACCACTTTCAATCCGGGGTCCATCCACATCTGATTACCCCATACATAAACTGCTTCGGGGTTAGTGACGGCGATGTGAGGACGGACTGGCGGGGAATTGTTGATAGAGACTCTGGCGCGGTAAGGGTTGAACCAAGCATGAAGTTCAATATTGCGCTTGTGGCATTGGGCGATCGCATACTCCAGCGGATCGTAAAATGGCTCTGGTGCTTTTCCCTGGCTTCCGGTCAGCCAATAACTCCAAGGTTCTAATTGCGAAGCATAAAAAGCATCCCCTTCCGGTCGTACTTGCAAGACTAGCGCATTCATTTTCATCGCTAGCATCCGGTCAAGGATACCGATAAGTTCGGCTTGCTGTTGTGCAGCCGTCAGCCCCGGTTTAGAAGGCCAATCACTGTTCCAAACCGTTGTCACCCAGGCACCCCGAAACTCCCGCTGATGATTGACTTTGACAGTTTGAGGCTGACTGGGTGGAATGGTTTTTGGAGGCACTACGAGGTAGGGAGATTCAATCCGAGGCGCTTCGTCTAGATACACTAAAGCTTGATAAATAAAAGCTGCAACATCGCCACGAGTTGCTGCCAGATTGGGATTGAATAATTTTAGATTCGGGTAGTTTGCTACCAGCCCTGCTTTCGTCGCGACTGCGATTTCGTCGGTGGCATAGCTAGGAATTCCAGCGGCATCTTGATATATCTGTGGCAGTGCCGTTTTTAGGTCAGATTTTACGTTCGCGGCAATTTGCAAGCCGCTGACTAGAGAAACCAAAACTTGCGTTCGGGTAATCCTGTCTGCTGGACGGAAGCGGTTATCGGGAAAACCACTAATAAATAGTGCTTCGTAAGCTTTTTGAATGGCACTCGCCGCCCAGTAAGTAGAAGGAACATCAATAAAGGGGATATACGGTCGTTTTGCCGGTCTGGAAAATGCTGTACTGATGAGGGCTGCAAATTCAGTGCGGGTGATGGATTGATTTGGGCGAAAAGTCCCATCGGGAAACCCGTTAATAATGCGACGCTGAGCTAAAGCTTGAATGAATAAGCGTGCCCAATGACTTTGAATATCAGAAAACTGAGTAGGGGAATTTACCATAGTTGTTGGTAATTGGTAATTGGTAATTGGTAATTGGTAATTGGTAATTGGTAATTGGTCACTAGCAACAGACCAAGGATTCAGGACTACTGGCGATTAACCATTACCGCTTGATAAGTTGTTCCAATGCCTCAGAGAGAACCTGCCGTTGTTCGGAATCGTAACCACGGCGTTCTAAAAATGCTTTGTAGCTACCTTCGCCAGTGACGGCACTTTCCAATAACTTTTGAGACACTTCGTAGACAGAAGGAAGTTCCACCTGTTCGATAATTCGAGTGGTACGCGATCGCACTCTTTGGGATGATTGTGCCATCTCTTCGTTACCATTGCGATGATGGGCAACTGCCATCACCGCAGACATGGCTACATTTTTGACTAATAATTCGGAAACGGTGTCTGGATTTGCCTGCAATGCCCGTATAACAGCAGCAGAGGGATTATCTGCGATTGTCCCCTCTGATGTCAGGTAGGTGACGAAAAAGCCTCTCGCACCATTTTCAGTTTTCACTAATTCTGCAATGGCTGTTTCTATTTCTGCTTCGGATAATTCCCCCGCTTGCATCTGGGAAAGCAAAGATTGAGTCAGCGCGATCGCACTCTCAAAGCTTACTTTTTCTGGAACTGTAAACGCAGATCCACTCATGATTGTGCCTGAAAATCGTTCTCATGCGATGATAGCCAATTTAGAGTTGTACCAGGTTAAGCGATCGCATTCACAATTTACAGATTTGCCGAATATCTACATTCCCCCCGGTGATAATCACACCAATTCGGGCACCCGGTTCTTTCACGACTCCCGACAGCAAAGCGGCGGCGGCTAAGGCACCCGTCGGTTCCACTACGATTTTCAGACGTTCCCACAAGAAAAACATCGTGGTGCGGATGGCTTCTTCCGATACCGTCACCATATCATCGACGTAGTGCAATACGAGTGGGAAGGTAATGTTTCCCAGGCAAGGAGTGCGTGCCCCATCAGCAATCGTGTCAGGATTGTTCGTAGTATGCAGCGTTTTACTGTGAAAAGAGCGTGTCGCATCGTCGGCGCGTTCTGGTTCTACCCCAATCACTCGGCAATTCAGTGAAAGGGTTTTGGCAGCGAGGGCGCATCCTGATAGTAAACCACCGCCTCCGCAGCAAACTAGAAGTAAATCGAGGGAACCGACTTCTTGAAAGAGTTCTAAAGCAGATGTACCTTGTCCGGCGATGACATGAGGATGATCGTAAGGGGGAATTAAAGTTAAACCGCGCCGATCTACCAGACTTTGCGCCAAAGCTTCCCGCGTGGTTTCCTGACGATTGTACAAAATCACCTCAGCACCATAACCGCGAGTTGCCGCTTGCTTCACGACTGGGGCATCATCCGGCATGATAATCGTGGTGTGGATGCCCAGCAATTGCCCGGAGAGTGCGATCGCTTGAGCATGATTCCCTGATGAATACGTCAGAACCCCGCGTGATGCTTGTTCCTCAGATAGCTGTGCCAGTGCATTGTAAGCACCCCGAAACTTAAACGAACCCGTGCGTTGAAAGTTTTCGCACTTAAAGAATACTTGAGCATTGGTGCGCTCGTTGACCGTTCTGGAGGTCACAACCGGCGTGCAGCGGGCAATTCCAGCCAACCGCACCGCCGCAGCTTCCACATCGGCGCTCGTAACAGGTAGGGCAGTGAAATGAATCGCAGACGGGTTGTGTTCTGCCATAACAAAATCCTATCGCCTGTAAAGATGCTTCAGGACAGTCTTCATTGGATTCGATAAACACTTTGCATCATCCAACATCCTTGCATCCCACCGATACCAATCCTAAATGGATTGTAAAACTCTCTCCCTTGTGTCTCTGGAGCGTTCTCTTTGATTCGTGAAGGCAAGATATCCAATTTCTCTCTCGAAATTGGATATCTTGCCTACAACTCAAATAGAACTGTTATAGTAGCCTAAGTAGAATTGCTTATAGATGTTTATCTATAGATGCCACATAAAGCCTTGATGGTAATTTCTAAAATACACTTAAAAATCAAAAAACTTATTTGTTAAAAAATATTTTTACCTATAGACATTTATCTATTAATACCATATGAATTCTTGATGACAACTGCTCTAGGCATAAAAACCTATGATAGCAAAGAGTTATATAAGTTTTTTTTAGATGATTTATCGCTTAATTCTCTAAATCAATTATTCCCTTTTGGTTACTTGAACCATTAAGATAAGCAGAACGCTTAAGAAATTATTAATTCGGCATTCGCCTTACTGCATAGGTTGGTTAGGGAAATTACGGGTTGGCTGAAAGCAACCCTAGCTTTGCTGCAAGTTTGGAGGGAATTCAGTGGTTCAGGCTCTCATCGATACTATTTGGTTAGTCCCTTGCTATGCCTTAATTGGTGCTATTTCCGGGCTATTATGGTCGCCCGGTGTCATCCGCCGCACAGGGCCGCGCCCCGCTGGTTACATTAACTTGCTGATGACCTTTTTGGCATTCGTTCATAGCTTAGTGACTCTGCAAGCGATTTGGAACCAGCCGTCTCAAGAAATAACGTTTACATGGCTGTCGGCAGCGGGTTTGGATTTAAATTTCCCCCTAGAAATCTCAGTAATTAACGTTGCAGCGATCGCTTTGGTAACCGGGTTAAACCTGCTAGCGCAGATATACGCGATCGGCTACATGGAGATGGACTGGGGCTGGGCACGCTTTTATGCCTTGCTGGGGCTTTTTGAGGCAGGGATGTGTGCTTTAGCTTTGTGCAACTCCTTGTTCTTTAGCTATGTAATCCTGGAAATCCTCACCTTGGGGACTTATTTGCTGGTAGGACTTTGGTTTAGCCAGCCGCTAGTGGTGACGGGGGCGCGGGATGCTTTCTTAACCAAGCGGGTTGGGGATTTAATCATGCTGATGCCAGTCATTGCCTTGTATCCCCTGGCAGGAAGTTGGAATTTTAACGATCTAGCAGAATGGGCAAAAACCGCTGATTTAGACCCTACACTAGCCGCGCTATTAGGTTTAGGTTTAATTGCTGGCCCGATGGGTAAATGCGCTCAATTTCCGTTGCATTTGTGGTTGGATGAGGCAATGGAAGGGCCGCTTCCCAGCACGATTTTGCGGAACTCGGTCGTCGTGGCAACAGGTGCCTGGGTGTTGATTAAGTTGCAACCTGTGTTAGCCCTTTCTCCGATAGTGTCGTTGGCGCTGATATCGATCGGTGGTGTGACGGCGGTTGGCGCTTCCTTGATTGCGATCGCGCAAATTGATATCAAACGCGCTTTATCCTATTCCGTCAGCGCCTACATGGGATTGGTATTTATCGCTGTAGGCACTCAACAAGATGATGCAGCTTTGTTGTTGATCTTGACTCATGCGATCGCAATGGCGCTGTTGGTAATGAGTGTTGGTGGAATTATTTGGAACAACATCACCCAAGACTTAACCCAACTCGGCGGTTTATGGTCGCGCCGTCCCATATCCGGGTTAGCCTTTCTGGTTGGGACGCTGGGGTTAATCGCTTTTCCGCCTTTAGGCAGCTTCTGGGCATTGCTGAAATTGGCAGATGGTTTGTGGGCAACTCAATCTTGGCTAGTCGGGTTATTGCTGGTGGTCAATGGTTTGACAGCCTTCAGTTTAACGAGAGTGTTTGGGCTGATTTTTGGCGGAGAACCCAAGCCAATGACTGTACGATCGCCAGAAGCATTTTGGCCTTTAACTTTCCCCATGATAGTTTTGGCCGCCTTCACCCTCCACCTCCCCTTAGTGTTACAAAGCTTGTCGCTACTGCCGAGTTGGGCAACTCTCAATAAAGATATGGCGCTGCTGTTGATTTGGTCTAGTATTTTTGGTTGCAGCCTTGGCGGGATAATTTATCTGAATAAAATGTGGAAAAAACCCGTCCAACTTCCTTGGAAACCCCTGCAAGATTTGTTGGCTTATGACTTTTACACCGCCAAAATTTACCGCGTGAGTATTGTTTTCAGCGTTGCTTTAGTTTCCCGCTTCATCTCTGCCTTTGACCGCTACTTAGTGGATGGCTTCGTTAATTTTGTCGGAGTTGCTTCCCTTTTCGGCGGACAAAGTTTGAAATACAGCACTTCCGGACAATCCCAAGCTTATGCGATGACGATAGTAATGGGAATAATTGTCTTAGGAATGCTATTATACTGGCGCTTCTTTCATGCCGCTTCACCACTCTTTGTAGCACTCGCTCAATAGGTCAAGAGTGGGCGAGCGGTGCCCTACAAAACTAACTGAAAACCCGGTTGGTTTAGAACTTTTTGTCATTAGTCCTTTTTAAATTGCAAAGGATACATAACTAATGACAAAATACAAAGAGATCAAGTCTTTAACCCTTAGGAAGGAAGCTACGAACCAATGAATTCAAAAAAGCAGAAAGGACAATTCTCCAGACGGAATTTGCTGAAATTTAGCGCAGGCGCAGTAGGAGCAGGGGTCGTAACTGCCGGACTCGGAACCAAGTTGGTTTTCCCCGACCAAGCCGTTGCAGAGAATGACATGACCCCCGATCAAGCGCTGCAAAGTTTAATGGAGGGGAATCAACGGTTTATTACCAGAAAAACTAAAAATATCAACCGAGATTTTCAACGTTTGACCGCCGTTGCGAAAACTCAGAAGCCATTTGCGGCGATTCTCAGTTGCGCGGATTCGCGGGTTCCTTCTGAGATTATCTTTGACCGGGGATTTGGAGATTTGTTTGTATGCCGCGTGGCAGGAAATATCGCAACTCCGGAGGAAACCGGGAGCCTAGAATTTGGGGGTTTAATATTAGGAACCAAGGTAATCATGGTCATGGGGCACAAAAGATGTGGGGCGGTAGATGCCACCATTAAAGGTGCCCAAGTACCCGGTCAAATTGGTAGCTTAATTGAGGCAATAAAACCTGGTGTAGAAAATTCAAAAGGCAAACCCGGCGATCGGCTAGAGAATGCTAGCAAAGCGAATGTTTTGGTTCAAGTAGAAAAATTGAAAACCTCTCCTGTCATTTCTCAGTTAATTCAGGAAAATAAACTGAAAGTTGTAGGTGGTTATTACGATTTGGACACTGGCAAAGTCACCTTACTGAGTTAGGTAGAGCTATAGCAATCCTATTTAAGTGGTGAGATGTCTTCGATTAACGAAGCGCGATCGCGTGTTAACGGAGGGAAAAAAGAGAGAAGAATATCTCCTACATAAATTGGGATTGCTATATAGCCAAACCGCCGTTTCTATGATTCTCATTCAGCCGGTCAACAGAAATCAGCAATCAGGAATCAGCAAATAACAAACCATGCTCAGCACTTTTATTTGGCTACCCTTTTTAGGTGCCGCTCTCGTCGGATTCTTACCTAACTTATCTGCTAGTCAACTCCGTTTACTTGCATTAGCGATTATCAGTGGAATTTTATTAGAGACAGGATTTCTTTTAACCCAATTCGACCTGAACAATGCCGGGATGCAATTCTCTGAATTTATGCCCTGGATTGAAAAATTGGGATTGAATTACAGCCTTGGTGTTGATGGTTTGTCTTTACCGCTGTTGGCTTTGAATAGCCTGCTGACATGGATTGTTATTTACAGCACCTCAAAGCAGATTACTCGTCCTCAGCTTTACTATTCTTTAGTGCTGCTGGTCAATGCTGGAATTGCGGGTGCCTTCCTGTCGCAGAATTTGATGCTGTTTGTGTTGTTCTACGAACTAGAACTGATTCCGCTGTACTTGTTAATTGCCATCTGGGGCGGAACTGAAAAGCGTGGCTACGCAGCGATGAAGTTTCTCATTTATACAGCGCTTTCTGGAATTTTAATTCTGGCGGCATTTTTGGGTATAACTTGGCTGGGTAACGCTCCTAATTTTGATTACAATGCCAACATTGCTCAAGGTTTACCGTTACAAGCGCAGCTAATCCTGCTAACAATGCTGGTAGTGGGTTTCGGAATCAAAATTCCCCTAGTTCCGTTGCATACTTGGTTGCCAGATGCTTATGTCGAGGCTTCACCACCCGTAGCCATTCTTTTAGGTGGCATCCTGGCAAAGTTAGGAACCTATGGTTTAGTACGGTTTGGTTTAGGAATGTTTCCCGAAACCTGGACAATTGTGGCACCAGGGTTAGCGATTATCGGAGCGTTTAGTGCCGCTTACGGGGCGCTGAGTGCGATCGCTCAAAAAGATATCAAACGCATGGTCGCTTACAGCTCTATCGGTCACATGGGCTATGTTCTGTTAGCCGCCGCCGCTGCTACACCGCTTAGTTTACTCGGTGCCGTCATGCAAATGGTTAGTCACGGCATCATCTTAGCCATCCTTTTCCATTTGGTGGGTGTTATCGAAAGCAAAGTTGGCACCCGCGATTTAGATGTCTTGAATGGTTTGTTGAGTCCCCAACGCGGCTTACCGCTTACCACTGCTTTGCTAGTTCTAGGCGGAATGGCGAGTGCTGGTATCCCCGGTATGGTAGGCTTTATCGCTGAATTTTTAGTGCTGCAAGGTAGTTTCATCGTATTTCCAATTCCAACCCTAGTTTGTGTGGTTTGTAGCGGTTTAACGGCAGTTTATTTTGTGATCCTCATTAACCGCACCTGTTTTGGCAAACTGAACAATGCCGCAGCCTACTATCCCAAAGTTGAATGGGTTGAGCGTACCCCAGCTTTAGTTTTAGCAGCCTTAATCTTCTTCTTGGGAATCTTCCCCAATTGGCTGGTGCGTTGGAGTGAACCGACAACAGCTGCAATGGTTGCTACCATGCCCGCGACTACTACTCAGCAAGTTGCTATCCACTACCAGTCTTCAGTTCAGCAATAGAAATTACTTTCATTCCTCTCGTTACGGCGCTCAGCCTGGAAACGAGAAACCTAAGCCCCCAGCTCCCTTAAGCGCTAGGGAAGGGGTTGGGGGACAGCTAAAAATACCGTCCTCACAACAAAATAACGACTCATTAAAAAACATTCAGCAATTCACCTAAAAGAACTAAAAATGGTACAAACTCCTCCTAAGCCTTCAACAAAATTACCTCCTTCTAATCATGAATTTGCCGAAATCATTCACCGCTTAGAAGCTGGTGGTGCCATGCTGCCAGATACGCCGGAAAATCTCATGCAAATTATCGGTATTTATAAAGCGTATGCAGTACCGATGGATTTCTACTGGCGCGACCTGCTTTATATTGCCGAGCATGTCTTTTTAAATCCCTTTCCCTTCTTTAAATACTTCCTGCCCAAGGAGTATTTAGAGTTACATAATCATTACGCTGGAGATGATGCAGATTTGCGAATCTGGCGTGGAGAAGCCACTGCTCATCCCGAACTTCTAGAGTTTATGGAGAAGGGCGAAACTTCTAAAATGCCCAAGTTATTCCATCACTTAGGGCATGACCGAATTAATATGGAATTTGCCGAAGCTTGTATGCAAGCAATGCTTTGGCACGGCAGAGATATGGGCTGGGGTAAATTCGATGCCTATCTGGATACTGATGAATATAAAGCGAATGCAGATAGAGCAATTAAGGCTTACTTCAAAGGCAATCCGGCGATGCTGGGATTGTATAAACTGTTCCCTGATATGTTCTTAGAACAGGTGCGCCAACTGTCTTACTACAGTAATTTAGGCTTGTTCTGGGAAGTGATGGCTCCAGTTTTCTTTGAGATGTCCGACCTCTACGATGAGGGGAAAATTACCAGTGTGCCGGAAGCGATGAATTTTCTGGTAAATGGAATTTTTGCGATCGCGGGTCGTCCAATTTATCATCACGTTTACATTCGGGGTGAAAAGTATGAAATTATCCCCAAATCTTGCGGTTTCACATGGCTGTACGAAGCAGCATTACCGTATGTGGAAGCTGTGTTCTACCGCACGGCTCCCTTCCGGGGTACAAAATCTTACAATGCTCAGGCAAAGCAAGTTCCGGAAAATCAGAAAGATTTCCACTATGGAATTCTCTATGCTGATGTATTTCCGGTGGGAACTGCTGGCATTCCGCCGACATTGTTAATGCAGGATATGCTGCATTTCCTCCCACCCTATCTCGTGGATTACTATCGCCAACACTGCCGCGGTGAAGATGATATGTTAATCCAATTAGGGATTACTTTCCAACGCTCGATGTACTGCGTTACTTCTGCTGTTATCCAAGCATTGCGGACGGCACTTCTCTATCCTTTAGATGACTCCAATCCGAAGCATTTACAAGCAAATCGGGAGTTTTTTGAAGCTCAGATGGATCGCTTTAAGCGTCCTGAAGCTCGTTTGCGGGATATTCAGCAGTCGGATTATCGATAGGAGATCCCCCAACCCCCGCGCTAACGTGCCGCTTCGCTAGAAAAAAGGCGGGCTTTTAAAAGGAGCGATCGCACTCCGATTCCTTGATTCCTCCAACACACCTCAAATAGGGTTTTTAAAAAGGGAGCGATCGCTCCCTTTTTTTTATTTAACCCATTAAAATTACCGTGTCGATAACGTGAATCACGCCGTTATCCGCTTCGATATCTGGTGCGAGAACTGTAGCATTTTTCACCTCAAAACCATCAGAACAATCAATTCTGATAGGTGAACCTTCAACTGAGGTGACAGAACTTACTTTCTCTAAATCGGCTTTCATTAACTTGCCAGGAACGACATGATAGGTGAGAATTCGGGCAAGCTGGGGAATATTTTGCACCAAGGTTTGAATCGTTCCGGGTGGAAGTTTGGCAAAGGCATCATCATTCGGTGCAAAGACAGTAAAAGGGCCAGGACTTTTCAGCGTGTCCACCAACCCTGCCGCTTGGACAGCAGTTACTAAAGTTTTGAAAGAACCCGCACCAACGGCAATATCAACAATGTCAGCCATCTGTTCTCACTTAATAGATTGTATGGAAAAGCTCTGATAACAGTGTAGGGTGAGCCTTGCCAATATTATTGGATTGGCTATTTGCGATCGCTTTAAATCTTTAATGTTCGTTAAAAGCAGTTGTAATCTCTTGATCGCAGAGATTTGTTCACGTAGACAGAACCACCTGATTGCGTCCCCGTCGTTTGGCTTCATAGAGAGCTTTATCTGCGGCTTCATTGAGTTGGGTCGCTTCATCTACGTTGGGAAAGACAGCGATGCCACAGCTAAAAGTAACCGAAAACTCAGCGCCGTCAGACTGCTGCCGAACTTGTGCAAAACCTTCGCGGATTCGGTTGAGAACTTGCACGGCTGTTGCACCATCTGTATTCGGGAGGATAGCCGCAAACTCTTCCCCGCCATAACGACCCGTGATATCAGTTTTTCGCAAACGCTGCTGCAACAGACGGGATAAACTTTTCAGTACGCGATCGCCTGTGAGATGACCATAAGTATCGTTCACTGACTTAAAATCATCAATATCAATCATGGCAAAGGCAAGGTTCGTCTTTTCCCGCCGACCTCGTTGCACCTCAATACTGAGTTGCTCTTTAATCGTCGTATGATTGAGCAGCCCAGTCAGACTATCGCGCACCATCACCGAACGTAAAAGACGCGATCGCTGCACTCGCGGCATCACCGACGCAATCAGATGATTTGGCTGAATCGGCTTGGTTAAAAAATCATCCCCGCCTAGCTGAATCGCCGCTAGCTGCTTATTCAGATCCGTCTCCATCGACAGAAACACAATCGGAATGCCCACATAAGCCGGTTGCTGACGGATCACCGCTGCCAGTTCCACTCCATCGCATCCCGGCATATACATATCCATCAAAATTAGATCCGGTCTGAACTCAATTAACGGCGGCATCACCTGCAACGGATCTGTCACCACCAGCGCCGTCATTCCCGCCTGTTCCAAAGTCCAACCATAGAAGGATGCCAAAGGCGCATCATCGTCAACAATTAAAATGCGATACGGCTCTGGTGCTTGCGGCACTGTCAGCAAATCCAGCGCGTCAATCAATTCTCCAATGTTAATTGGCTTGGGAAAATACGCCTTTCCACCCGCTCTCACCGCCTGTAAACGAGCCATGAGATCGTTTCTGGCAGAAATAAACAAAACTGGCAGCGGTTGCTCTCGGTGCTGCTGGATGGCAGTAATTGTTTTGGGGCCAGCGAGACTGTCTTGGGGGAAAACAACATCTACAATTGCAGCCGCAGGTGGTGTTTGCGCGATCGCCTCCTCCAGTTCAGCAATTTTGTCAAAAGTGCGAACCTGATAACCAAAACAACTGATTTGCAACGCCAAATCCTGCGATAGATGCGGATCGTCTTCCACCAAAAAAATCAGCCGATTCTCTGTCCAAGGCTCTTGAGACTGCAACGGGGGGAGGTTTAGATCCAGTACACAAGTGTCCTCCACAGCGATCGCCTGTTTCAATCCTCCTACCAGCACGCAGATTTGTGCTTGCTCTTCTGCGGTTGGCAACTTTCCACTATCCAAAATCGCTTTGAATACCAGTTCCAAGGTTCGTGCCGCATTCCCTAACGCCAGCAAGCCAAACGTGGCACTAGAACCCGCCAAACGGTGCATCAGGTGGTGTAGCGTTTCCAAAGGTGAGGCAGCGGCTTCTAGCAGGGACTGAGGCGGATTTGGAGAATGCGAAAGGGGCTGAACCTTTGAGGTGCTGAGGGGTTGATGTTCTTGATTCTCTCCTGCTCCAGGCAGGGTTTCCCCGCCCCTACATCCTGACTCCCCAGCTACGGTCCCTCTTTCCTCAAGGCTTCCCAGCAGCTGATTCCAAATTGTTTCAATCTGCTCAATTCGACTCGGCAGTTGTTGCCTATAGGCAAGGCGTAAGGCATTGAGTTGTTCTTGCGGATCTTGAAGCGCATCAATCATGGTACTGAAACCACATACGATTGAGAGTTGCAGAAAGGGTCATGGGATCGAACGGCTTCGCAATCACATCCAATACACCAAGTTGCTTATAATAAGCTACTTCATGGGTTTGCACTTTGGCTGTCAAGAAAATTACCGGAGTGCTTAAAGTTTGCGGGAGTTCCCGCAGTGCCTTTAGGGTGGTCATCCCATCCATCCCAGGCATCATCACATCCAGCAAAATCAAATCTGGGGCAAATATCGGTGCTTTCTGAATCGCTTCGCTCCCAGAACTACAGACTTCTACCGTGAAACCGCCGACTACTTTCAAACCCAAGCAGGCAACGGTCTGAATGTCCGGATCATCTTCCACCAACAAGATACGAGTTAAAGATGGAGTTGTCATATTGCTTTTGATTGATTACTCATTAATTTAAACTGAGTCGGAAGAAAAAGCATATCTATAAAAAAAGAGAAGATTCTACAATTCATTTGGGATTGCGATAGTTTAGGGTTTATTGTTCTTACCTCTACGAATAACGAACTCATTCCCTATCTCCAGAAAGTAGTAAGACTAAATTATTAGTAAGCTCGGAAAAGCGCTTTTTACTCCCCGTCTTACCCTTGCCATGTTGAGTTCCTTACCTCAAACTCCACGCCTCTCAACGCGGAGAACCAAGCAGGATGGGAATGGCTCCCCAGTCTACAATATGACATGGTTTAATTCGGTCATCTTACTAAATATTTTGATTTTTAGTTTATAAACTAAAAATTTAATAACAACTATTTAAACTCAATAAAATTTAAGTTTCAATAAACATTTAATTTATTGAAACTTAAAAAAACAGAATTAAGAAGCGGAATTACCGCGTCCAATTAGGGATTTAATCGTTTCCAGCAACTGCTGATTGGAGGTGCGGGACTTGACGAGTGCCGCAGCTACGTGATGTGCCGCCTCCATGCCAACGGTATTGGCGGAGAAAATGACTGCGGGGATGGAGGAAAAAATCTGATTGTTGAGATCCGCTAGCAATTCTAGACCAGAACCATCCGGTAAACTGAGGTCAAGAATCACTAAGTCAAAAGTTTTAGAAGACAGCTTGTGTCTTGCCTCATGAAGATTTTTAGCTGAATCAATTTCGGCGATATTCTGCAAAATTGTTGAGACCACCTGAGTTAAATCCGGATCGTCCTCAACATACAAAATATGAGGCTTACTGTCTGAGTTCTGCCGAACTGCTTGGCGGACAGATGCCATCAATCGCGCCTGATCGATTGGTTTATCCAGCCAGTCTATCACCGGCAATCCACCGCCACTGAGTTGTTCGCGCCCCTGTTGGGCTTTGGCAGAAACGACCACAATCGGGAGACTCTGAGTATTTTCATCTTCCCGCAGTTCGCGGATCAAAGAGATGCCATCTTGACCGGGTAGCGCCAAATCTACAGTCATCGCTGCATAGCAATTTTCTGACAAAAGCTGCTTGGCTTGGGCTGCATTGTAGGCGATATCTGCACTTAAACCTTCTTGTTTCAGCATCAGCGACAGCAGCGTGGCAATATCGGGATCGTCTTCACAGATAAGGATGGGGAGACTTTCCGGCGAGTGGGAAGTCATAATCTTTGAGAGCCGTGCTTCTTGCCATTCTGGTAAATCGAAGTAGAAAGTCGTCCCGACATTCGTTTGAGTTTCAAAACTAATGTGTCCTCCGAGTTTTTCTACGATCGCTTTGCAGATACTTAAACCTAAGCCAGTTCCTCCCTTTTGACGGGTATCTGAGGAATCTGCTTGAGCAAATTTCTGAAAAATCCGGGGGCGAAAGTCTTCGGGAATCCCACAACCGCAGTCGGTAACGGCAACTCGGATGGTATTTGGCGATTGAGTTGGACGGGAAACGGAGAGGGTGACGGTACCATTGGGGGGAGAGAATTTGGCGGCGTTGGAGAGTAGATTCGTTAGTACCTGCATCAGGCGATCGCGATCGACATTTACCTGAACACCGGACAACTCAGACTCCAGTACCAACTGCACCCCAAACTGTTCGCCATAGCCCCGGTTCGCCTCCAGCGCCTGCTCTACGAGTGGCATTAGTTCCAGCGGCTGGAGATGAAAATCCATTTTGCCGGATTCAATCTTTTCAATATCTAAAATGTCGTTAATCAGGAGAATCAGACGCTCGGTATTTTTATAAGCAATATTCACTAGCGCCTTTGCCTCATTGGGAATTTCACCCGTCACACCTCCAGCAATTAAACTCAAGGAGCCTCGCACCGAAGTGAGCGGCGTCCTCAATTCATGGCTGACGATGGAGACAAATTCGTTTTTCAGTCGCTCCATCTCCTTGCGCTCGGTAATATCGCGCACGATTGCCAGCACTTCATCCGCTCCGTTGACAACAACGCGAGCTTCATAATCGCGCACAGAGCCTATCTCTCCGGTTGGGTAAGCGGGATTCAAGGGAGCGAGCAGTTGATATTCAAAAACTTGGATCTCGTTAGCAGACAGCGCTTTGGCTACATAATGCAGCATTTGCTGTGCTACCTCGGTTGGCAAAAGCTCCTGCACACTTTGACCGATGACTTGAGCAGGAGCGATCGCCCGAACGTCATTTTTAGCGGCTCTGAAGTCTAGAAAGGTGCCATCTTCACGGATGCGAAACATCGAATCTGGGATTGCATCGAGGAGGGCGCGAGTTTTGGCTTCACTTTGGCGCAGCACTTCGCTTTGGCGGAGGGTTTCCTCTACTTGGATGCGTTCGGTGATGTCGGTGGCGACGCCAATTGCGCCCATGACTTCGTTGTTGGCGTTTCGCAGGGGCGAATAGCGAACCTCGAAGGTCAATTTGCCCATTTTTACCAGGGATGTTAAGGCTTTGCCGGATAGCGCTTGCCGAACCTCTTCGAGAATCTGTGGGAAGCGGCGGTACACCTCAAAGATGGATTGACCAACCACCTTACCCGCTTCCAGTCCCAAAGTATCCAGACCGCTCCCTTCGGAAAAGGTAATGACACCCCGATCGTCTAAGGCAAATAGAACGATGGGCGCACTTTTCACCACAGTCCGCAGACGTTCCTCGCTATCGCGCAATGCAGTCTGAGCGGCTTGCGATCGCGCTAGTTCCGCTTCTACTTGCTCGAACAAAGCGGCTTGTTGAATGGCGATCGCTATCTGCACGCTCAGTGCCTCTAGCAGTTCGACTTCCTCATATTGCCACTGCCGCGACGAGCGACAGTGATGGGCAATCAGCAACCCCCACAAGTGGTCTCCTTGCAAAATCGGCACGACTAGATTCGCTCGCACCTGAAATTGCTCTAGCAATTCAATATGGCAGGGGTTGAGCTGAGCCGTGTAGATATCTTCAATGACACGGATACGACCTTGTTGATAAGCCGCAGCGTAGGTTTTGCCAAAGCACGGATCTTTGATATTGCTTCCCAGCACCGCCAACCACTGGGTACTCACGGACTCTACAACGACGGTGCCACTTCCATCCGGCTCAAAGCGGTACAAGATCGTTCGGTCTGTCTGAAGAAACTGCCGCACTTCCGCCACGGCAGTGTTGAGAACATCCTCCAGCTTCAAGGATTGGCGGATACGCTCTTGCATCGCTCCTAAGAGCTGCTCCCGTCGCAGAAGCTGCCGTAAAACGGCTTCAGCCTGCTTGCGGGCGGTAATGTCGGTGTGAATCCCAATCAACCCGACTACATTACCATTGTCATCGGTGATGGCATCAGCCCGAAGCAAAATCGATATAGTGCGATCGCTACGAGTACGCATCTCGACTTCACCACTCCAGCAGGAGTTGCCTTGGGTGATGGTGCTGATGACTTCACGAGCGACATTCGGATCGCAGTAACGGATGGCTGATCCCCCAGCAGTATTGATTTCTTCTGTGGTGTATTCAAACAATTCCACAAACGCCGGATTGTGATAGAGGGACTGCCCTTTGGCGTTCGTAATGATGATGGCATCACTCGCATTTTCAACAGCTTTGCTAATCCGAATCAGATGTTCTTGGGCTTCCACTCGGTCGGTGATGTCAGTTTGGACACCCACAAAGTTTGTGAGTTTTCCTTGGGGATTCTTTACTGGCGCAACTCGCAGTTCGTTCCAGAAAAGCGTCCCATCTTTGCGGTAATTCCGCAAGGTGACATTGCACTCTTTTCCGTCCCGGATTGCCGTTCGCAATTGAGCGATCGCCGGTTGCTCTGTATCGATTCCTTGCAAGAAGCGGCAGTTGTGCCCTAAAACTTCGCTCTCGGAGTAC
Source organism: Trichocoleus sp. ST-U2 (assembly GCF_039961875.1). Classification (NCBI taxonomy): domain Bacteria; kingdom Bacillati; phylum Cyanobacteriota; class Cyanophyceae; order Leptolyngbyales; family Trichocoleusaceae; genus Trichocoleus; species Trichocoleus sp. ST-U2. Next base: position 41,070 of record NZ_JAMPJY010000043.1, read on the forward strand.
CCGGTCATTTCCTGAAAACTGGGATTGATATAAATCAAGGGATTGTCTGGCAAGCTCGCGTCGCTAATCACAATGCCGTTATTGCTGGCAGCGATCGCCTTCTCCAACAGGTGTAGGTGTTCCTGTGATGGATGGCGCTCAGCGATCGCATCTCTCGACACGATCAATCCGCCGATTTCACCTGTGCCAGTGCGCCACGGCTGTACTTCCCACCTTACCCACTCCACAGTTCCATCAGTACGGGGTAAAGATTCTTCAACCTTCTCGATGCTTCCCGCTAAACAGCGCTGATGAATTGCCTGCCAACGGTCTGCTACTCCACGCTCAATTTCATAGTAAGAGCGCCCGATAATATCCTCACCAAGATTTTGCTCCGTCAGCCATCGATGACTGAACAGCAGGTAACGCATCTTGCGGTCGAACATGGCAACGGCTGCTGGCGCTTGCTGGATAAACAGTTGAAGCAGCTCTTGGTTATCGGTGTAATTCATGCGTAGGGCTGGGGGTGAGCGTGAAGTGAAAGTCATGCAGCTAGAGACTTCTATTTCAAGGGTGCCCAAATGCAATCTTTAGCTATCATCTGCATCACCAAATCGCTTCTTCCGGGTGCTGACAATCCGGCTCAGTGCAGGGATCGATCCCACCTTAGCCCCTTTTTTAAGCGGGAATTAGATTGGAGGATTGGGGAGATCGAAATTGAGGGCGCTGGAGCCAAAACTCATGTCACAAGTCCATGAAATTTTGAATTTTTGGTTTGGCAAACCCGATGAGGCGGGTTATGGGAAACCCCGTAAAGTCTGGTTTACCAAAAAACCGCAGTTTGATGAGGAGATCCGAACCCGCTTCTTAGGAGACTACGAACTAGCCGCAGCGGGTCAGTTAAATCCCTGGAAGGAATCGCCCCAAAGCTGTTTAGCACTGATACTGCTATTAGATCAATTTCCACGCAATTTGTTTCGCGGGAGTGCCCAAGCTTTCGCTACTGATAGCCTTGCTATGTCTGCGGCACAGCACGCAGTTGCCAATGGCTTCGATCGAGAATTGCTGCCAGTCCAGCGATGCTTTTTTTATTTACCTTTTGAACATAGTGAAAATCTCGAACATCAGCGTCAGTCAGTGGAGTTATTTCAGCAATTGGGCGACGATCCTGACTGTATTGATTACATTTCCTACGCAGTTCGACACTTCGAGGTAATTGAACGCTTTGGGCGATTTCCCCATCGCAATCAGATTCTCGGTCGAGAGACAACGACCCAGGAGGCAGAGTTTCTTCAGCAGCCTGGGTCGTCATTTTAACGATTAAGATGCAACTGCATTGACTGTCTTGTCGCGCTGTCCCCTACTTACGAGTTGCTCGTTAAAGGACAGGGCGCTTGGCTTGCACCTTCACCTGCAAACCCGCTGTATGCGGTTGATACTCTTTCAAGTCGATCTTGACTGGCTGGACGTTCCAAATTTCTTGGCAATACTCCTTAATCGTGCGGTCTGAGGAAAATTTCCCCGTGCGAGCAACGTTGAGAATTGACATTCGAGTCCAGTGCTTTGCGTCTCGATAAGCTCGGCTGACTTCTTGCTGGCAGTCAATATACGCTTGGTAGTCGGCAAAGAGCATATACTCATCCCTGTCTAGCAACGATTCCACAATTGGTTTGAAAAGGTCGCGATTGTCGGGTGAGAAGTAGCCGGAAGCGATCGCGTCGATCGTTTGTCGCAGTTCGGCATTGCTATGGTAATAGTCTCGCGGGTTGTATCCCCTTGCCTTCAGCGCATATACTTCTTGAGTTGTCAAGCCAAATAAGAAAAAGTTTTCAGGCCCGACTTCTTGGCGGATCTCGATGTTGGCACCATCCAGCGTCCCGATGGTAAGCGCCCCATTCATGGCGAACTTCATGTTGCCCGTCCCGGAAGCTTCTTTGCCCGCCGTGGAGATTTGCTCGGAAAGATCGGCGGCTGGATAAACTCGCTGACCGAGAGAGACCGAGAAATTTGCCAAGAAAACGACCTTAATGCGATCGCGCACATCCGGGTCATTATTGACGACTTTCGCCACCGAATTAATCAACTGAATGACCAGTTTGGCAATGTAGTAGCCAGGAGCGGACTTGCCTGCAAAAATAAAAGTCCGGGGCAAGATATCAACATTGGGATCTTTTTTGATCCGGTTGTACAGCGTAATAATGTACAGCACATTCAACAGCTGACGCTTGTACTCGTGAATCCGCTTCACCTGAATATCAAACAGAGAATCTGGATTTACTTCAATGTCGTTGTAGAGCAGAATGTACTCTGCCAAGGATTGCTTATTTTTGCGCTTAATCGACGAGAAGCGAGAACAAAACTCAGCATCATCAACAAACGCTTCTAGCTGCTTGAATTGATCGAGTTGTGTTACCCAATCATTGCCAATTTTCTCGGTAATCAGCTCAGACAGATGGGGATTGCTCAGCAACAACCACCGGCGCGGTGTCACCCCGTTCGTTTTGTTATTAAACTTTTCGGGCCACAATTCGTAGAAATCTCGCAAGACATCTGCTTTGAGCAAATCGGTATGCAGTGCTGCTACCCCATTGATGGAATGGCTGCCCACGCAAGCTAAATGCGCCATGCGGACGTACTTCTGGGCACCTTCCTCAATAATTGACAATCTCCCCACCCGCGCCTCATCTCCCGGATACTTGGCACGTACCTCATCGAGAAAGTGACGGTTAATTTCATAGATAATCTCTAAGTGCCGAGGCAACAGATGCTCAAACAAGCTCACAGGCCAGCGTTCTAGAGCCTCAGAGAGCAGTGTATGGTTCGTGTAGGCGAAGACGCGCCGAGTGATGTACCAAGCTCGGTTCCAGCCTAATTCGTACTCATCCACCAGCAACCGCATCAGTTCGGCAACCCCAATCGATGGGTGCGTGTCGTTGAGCTGGATAGCGACCTTGTCGTAGAACCGATCGAAAGTCCGGTGAATGCGCTGATGCGAATTGATAATGTCTCGGAGAGAACAACTGACGAAGAAATACTGCTGTTCTAGGCGCAGTTGCCGACCCTGAGAGGTGTTGTCGTTGGGATAGAGAACTTTTGAGATATTTTCTGAAAATATCTTGTTGGTAACGGCACCGGCATAGTCACCGCTGTCGAAAACTTGGAAGTCGAACTCTTCTGAAGCCCCCGCCCGCCAGAGACGCAGCGTATTCACCGTATTATTGTTGTACCCAGATACGGGTGTATCGTAGGGCGTCCCTAAGATTTTCCGATCGGGAATCCAACGCACTCGATAACGACCTTGTCCATCGCTGTAAGCTTCTGTATATCCGCCGAACTTCACTTCAACGGTTAATTCTGAGCGGCGAACTTCCCAAGGGTTGCCAAACCGGAGCCATTTGTCGGGGTGTTCGACTTGAGCGCCATCCTGAATCCATTGATCAAAGATCCCGAATTCGTAGCGAATGCCGTAGCCAACTGCCGGAATTTCTAAGGTAGCCAGGGAGTCGAGAAAACAGGCCGCCAGACGCCCTAAACCCCCATTGCCGAGTCCGGGTTCTGATTCTAATACTTTGAGGTCGTTGATGTCGAGTCCGGACTCGTGGAGAGCTTGGCGTGCCCGTTCGTACAAACCTAAATTGAGTAGGTTATTGTCCAACTGACGACCCATCAAGAACTCTGCCGATAGGTAGTATACGGTTTTGACATCTTTGTCAATGTAGGTTCTGCTGGTGTTAATCCATCGGTGCAGCAAGCGATCGCGCACAGTATAAGCGAGCGCCATGTAGTAATCATGGGGCGTCGCCCAATACTCATCTTTTGCCAGCAGGTAATACAGGTTATCTGCAAACGCCCGTTTCAGGGTCACGACCGTCATCCCAGTGCGATCGTCTTCCACCTGAACTTCAACGGGTTCAATGGGTTCAATGGGTGTCTCCAAGTGGTCGGCGTGCCCGTCATACGGTGGCTCAAAACGCCCCCCCTGCGAGGGCTGATGACTACTTTCTGTCATGTATCAATCTCCGTTTAACAGCAGTCTGTTGCTAGTCCCAATCCTGTCATAACCGGCTTTAGGCTGGCACGGCGGGAAGTATTGGCGGGAAGTATTGGCAATATGCCTCCGGCACGCTGCACGAACGCATCTTCACAAAACCCGTGCCTAAGCGAATTGTGTAAATCTTTAATTTAAACCCAAAATTATTATATTTTGGCTAATGATTTTTATAGTTTTTTATTAAGCAAACTCAGAGAAATAGACATAACTCTTTATAGCGGCTGATGGTGAATTTTCACAGGGTTCCAGCAGTACCGTGCCCTAAAAAAAACAGATATAATAACTTTTGTTACAATTCATCTGTAAATAAATGCAGACTAAGCCGTTTTTTTATTAAAAAGTAACAACTTTTTAAGGTTTAATGTCCAATTTAAAAATTTTTGGTTCAGCATCAACACAAAATCTTCACGATTTATTCCCTAAATTAGATGTAAAAGTAAAATGAAAGATTTACTAAATACTACAGGGAGAGAAAATAGCATGAGCTTGCTGTCTTGCTTTGCGTGGTTGAAAAACGGCTTTCTGGGAGTCCCACAAAAAACAACTAGGGAACTTATTGCACGACATTAACATTCGATAGGGAAAGAACAAGATTGTTAAGTGTTACCTAGGAAGAAGTAGTGAATATGAATGCTGAGACACTCAAAAGCAAGTATGCAGCAGGACAAAGAGACTTTCGGCAAGCGAATCTATACCGAGAAAAACTCACCTTTGCTTGTCTAGATGGAGCGAAGTTCAGTCAAGCTAATCTAGGCATGATCAACCTCAGGGGTGCAAATCTGCGTGGAGTAGACCTCCAACAAGCACACTTGATGAGGGCGAACTTGAAGGATGCAGATTTAACGGGAGCCAACCTGGAGGGAGCGAATTTAGCGGGAGCAAATCTCAGCGGAGCCAATCTTACGGGAGCCAATTTGAAAAAGGTAAATCTAAACCGAGCCGTATTAGGTGGAGCGAACCTGAGTCAAACTAATTTAAGGTACGCAAATCTCTGCGAAACCATTCTGTTTGGCGCAATTTTAACAGGAGCGATTCTGCTCAAAGCAAATGTAGCTGGGGCAGTTTTGCTGAAGACAAATTTGACCAATGCGGCTGTAATTGAAACCGATTTGAGCGAAGCACGCTTAGAAGAGGTCACGATGCCTGATGGTACAATCCATCAGTAATCGGTACGATACTGCTCAGTGCAAAACATTTTTTACATTCTGAAAAACCGTTTGTGAGCAGCGCTAATTAAATAACCGATATACTTTCACCTTGTCAGTTGGATTTAGCCAAAGCAAAATCTAACGCTAAATCCGGCAGTCTTGGTGGGTGCTGTGACCTCAAACGCCACTTGTTGGCATTACCGTTAGGGCATCAATCGGATTAGGCTGAGTTTCGTGCTTTCACCTAACCGATAGGCGATCGCATCTGACCTTGACACCATCTTGACACCATAGAGAAAGACACGATTAGTTCCTTGATTCGTAAGATATATTCTTGAAGGATGCCACTCCCTTGTAAGTAGGCTTAGCCTCCATCCTATTTACTCACCACCAGAAATTTTTATGGAAACCGTAGCGTCGATTTTGCATCAATCGGACGGAGAAATTAGTTTTCTCGTTGATGATGTCCAGGTATGTCAAGATATCCTTCCTGTTAACAAGGCTTGGAGGAAATTTGAGGAGCGATTAGGTTCTCCATTATTGGCATTCAGCCACAGTAACTCATTTGAAGTCATTCAGGAATCAGGGAATCATCCTCTAGTCACTGCTGTTCATATTGCCCACAGCGAACATCGACCGCTGTTGCTGACTCCAGATGTAATTTGGCTGACAATTGCCCAAGGGTTTGCACAACATATCAACAATCATGCCGAAGAGTTGCGATCGCGTTTTGTGGGTTATTCAGGCAAGCTGGAGTTAAAGGTTGAGACTCAAAAACTCGATCAACCGAATGACTGGGCTGAAGTGATTGAACAATGGTCAGAACGCATTCGTCACAATGTTAAGCCCGATATTCACTCACTCATGGTGTGCAACTTCAGCACCACTACATCCATCATCCAAACTGCAAGTCAGGTGGTGATGATGGATGCGTTGCAGCAGTATTTTGATTATATGCTCTATGCCATTTGCGGCATTCCTGGGATTACAGTGCGCGGAACAGAAGCCGACTGGCGCAGTATCCGACACCGGGTTGAAGCGATCGCTGCTTACGATCTGGGTTGGTGGACACAACGGCTGTTGCCAATTTGTGATGCTTTGATTGACACCGTTGCTGGTAGACCTCCATTGAAATTTTGGCAGCACATTTACAAACCAAAGGAGATATACGGTGGAGAGGTGATTACAGGATGGTTAGCCGATCTATTTCCCTACATTAATCATTCCGTCACTCATGCTCCTACAGACAAGAATCCGATTTTAGATATCCCTCGTGCAGAACTCACGGTCGAGGACGGAATCTCACCAACAGTATTGCCTACTGGACTCTCTAAAGCACCAATCGCACTCGTTACCGCTCAAGGAGAAGGTGATTTAGAAGTGGTTGCAGGCTTTATTGGAGTTCGACAACAAGATGGTTATCTCCAACCGGAAATCGGCTGGGCAGTACGGGAGCAAAATCGATTTCTCAAGTTCCTAAACACGCTCAAGCAAAAACCCGGTGTGCGATCGCCAATTGATTGGTCACAGAATCAAAGCCAACCGGAAATGCCAAAGGAACTGATTCAACTCCACAGCCATTTCGACGGTGGCACAATTGTTGGTCAAAGCGAATATCCTTGGCACATTCGGGCATTAGAGGACTATACTTATTACGAGTTGAAAGGTACTGACAAACCATTCACTGGTTTCATCGATATTAAGGGCGATCAGTTCACTGGTTTCATGGATATTGAGGGCGATCGCTGCATTGCCTACGGTTATGTACGCCGCCTCAACAGTAGAAATCGCCTTTGGGAATGGTGGGTCATTGTAGGCAAACTCGTTTGTGAAGGAACCGATCCAATTTTTGGGCGAGAAGTTTGGGCATTCACAACCGAAGACGTAAAGGTGATTGCCAATGGAATTCCGCAACTGTTTGAACAGATCGCGAAAGCTAAGGGACAATACTACTTTGACGATCCTGACTTCCAACCACATGATTCATTGTCGGCATCCAGATAGTTTTGGCATCCGATTCAATGGCATAACTGACTCTGATAGGTGCGATCGCGCATTCACCTAAGCAGCCCCATTCTCCACGTACAAAGGCAATTTCACAAGTGCTACCATCACCAGTAAATGCGCTCAAGTCACATACCCTGTGTCCACATCCATACCATCTGAGACACTGAATACCCAAACCATTGCGGCAGTACCAACAGAACCCGTGTGGCGTTTGAGTGTTGAGCAGTATCACCAGATGATTCGTCTTGGCATTCTGAGCGACGACGATCCGGTAGAGCTGCTGGATGGATGGTTGGTCTACAAAATGCCGAAAAATCCGCCCCATCGTGCGGCTACCAAACTCACTCGAAATGCCTTAGAAGCCGTTATTCCAGAAGGCTGGTACGTCGATACTCAAGAACCTATCACCCTAGCAGATAGTGAGCCAGAACCAGATGTGGTGGTTGTTCGGGGAAATACCCGCGATTACCTCGATCGTCATCCCGGTGCCTCTGACATCGCTCTGATTATTGAAGTTGCCGATTCTACCCTAGAGCGCGAATGTCCTGGGGACACGCTTCGCGAACGCACCTCAAAACAGCGTCTCTATGCCCGTGCTGGGATTCCGATTTACTGGATTATCAACCTCCCAGAAAAGCAGATTGAGGTCTATACCGAGCCTGTTGTGACATCCGAATCCATCTACCAGCATCGTCAAGATTATCAACTGTCTGATGAAGTGCCTGTTGCGATCGCAGGGCAAATAGTCAGCCCTTTATCTGTGTTGGACTTGCTTCCTTAAGTGCTGATGGCTGATTGGGTTTAAGTAGAAAAATGGTAGCTGACAAAGGAAAATTCGTGAACCTAATCGATAGGCGATAGGCGATCGCTTCCTAGACTATTAACTCTCTCTTTTTATTGAAGCCTTTCTCTGTCCCTAGGTGGATTAGGCAATTCGTAACTCTTCACTACGATCCCAGTAAATTGAACCGTATAAAGCACTAGAAATTAAATCAAGGTAGGAAAATAGAATGAGAATTTTCTTTTGGGTAACTTTGTCTTTTGTCACTGTTGGCGCGGTCGCGCTTCTGCTTCAACCTGTTATTGATGTTCATTAATTTAGGTTTGTTCTTCCAAAAAAAGACTAATCGATAGTTTACTTTAGCCCTTCCATTGAAAGGGCTAATTTTTATCTATTATTCCGTCCCAAAGTCTTACCTTAACTAGCTTGCTTTTGTTAATTAGTATTGCTTACGCTTGTGCTGTCCTGCACTTTTGCAGACGAGGGATGGCAGAAACGATCGCAAAGCGCGTCCCCAGGATGTTCGCGTTCGATGCAAGTGCCATTTGATTTTGGAAAAATTTGTTTTAGTTAAAATTTAGATAGGCGCTCTTTAAGAAAAAGTAGCGATCGCTGTAATCGTCGCTGTTCCGTCGGGTAAGGCTTGAAAGTGGTTTTTTACAGCTAGAACTCAACAAAACCGAGATAATAGCTACGTTTCGGCATGAGCAGCCATAAAACCATTTGATTATCCCTAAAAGCATTTTTAACCGAGTTGTTTATGCCCGCAGTACGTTTACCACCTGGCCCTAAAAGTCATTTTCTTGTAGGTAATCTTCCAGAGATAAACCGCGACCCGCTTGAGTTCCTTAGCAAATGTGCTAGAGAGTATGGCGATCTTGTTTGCTGGAGGTTTGGCCCATTTCCAGCTTTTTTAGTCAACCATCCTGACTTGATCGAGCAAGTGTTGGTTACTCAATACCCAAACTTTTTGAAAAGTAGCGTATACCGGCGCGGATTGCGCGTTGTAGGGAACGGCTTACTAACCAGTGAAGGCGACTTTTGGCAGCGTCAACGCCGTCTGGTTCAACCAGCTTTTCATCAGGAACGAGTTGTCGCCTATGGAAAGGTAATGGTTGACTATACTGAGCAATTAATTGACCAATGGCGCGATGGCGAAATCCGCGATATTCATCAAGATATGATGTTGCTGACCGAAGAAATTGTGTCAAAAACACTGTTTGATGTTGATATTAAAGATGAAGCGGAAGGAGTGCAGGCGGCGCTAAATGCAGTGATGGATTTTAATTCCAATCTTGCTAATCAATATTTTCTTCCTGGTTGGATGCCTACTCCTAGTAACTTACGCTACCAAGGAGCAATTAAACAATTAGATGCGATTGTCTATCGCATTATTAATGAGCGACGAGCTAGCGGTAAGGACACAGGCGATTTGCTTTCCCTATTGCTTCAAGTGCGGGATGAATCTGATGGAACTGGGATGAGCGATCGCCAAGTGCGAGATGAGGCAATGACTCTATTTTTAGCGGGTCACGAAACGACTGCTAACGCCATGACATGGACATGGTTTCTACTTGCACAACACCCAGAAGTAGAAGCGAAATTGCAAGAAGAATTGACGACAGTGTTGGGCGATCGCGCACCCACGGTTGCAGATTTACGTCAATTGCCTTACACAGAGCGAGTGGTGTTGGAATCAATGCGACTGTATCCGCCGGTGTGGGGAATGAGCCGACGTGCTGTAGAAGACTGCGTTCTCGGCGGGTATGAGGTAAAAGCGGGTACAACTGTGTTTATCAATCAGTGGGCGATGCACCGAGATCCTCGCTTCTTTGAAAATCCCGAAGTTTTTAACCCCGATCGTTGGGCAGATAATTTCATCAAGAAGTTGCCCACCTTTGCCTATTTTCCTTTTGGTGGCGGGTCGCGAATCTGCATTGGCAAGGCTTTTGCCATGATGGAGGCAAGTTTACTGCTGGCAGCGATCGCGCAAAAGTTTCGCCTGACGCTACAACCAGAGTATCCGGTGGTGCTGCAACCCTCGTTAACACTCCGCCCAAAACATGGGATGAAGATGTTGGTGACTCAGCGATAAGCGATCGCGCACTACATTTTAGAGTTTTGGTGAGAAAGTGTTTAGCCCGATTTAATATCACTACCTTGCGTTAGCAACCTTAAGAGCTGATTTATAAAGTTGATATTAAGAGGCGAGACGGCTGAGCATCAGTCGTACCATAGCGCCATAAATCATGGCTTCACTGACCTCTGGCAGTAGTTCATAATCCTTACT
>NZ_JAMPJY010000044.1:0-46640 GCF_039961875.1 Trichocoleus sp. ST-U2
GTATTTCATTAGCTTTACTTATGAATTACCAGGGGTGAGCGTAGAAGACAGGTGAGCGAGCGCATAATTTCAGACCTCATATTACCCCAGCGACGACTTTTGCAAGAGGTCTACTATTTAGATGGATCGAATTATTTGTAGTTCCCCATCCTTATCTCTGTGTCAGCATTAAGTTTCGTTCCTCAAACGCCACGTCGCAAGAGTGGGGAAGCCTCCGTTTTCAGGTGGCTTCCCAACCTTTAACGCATTAAAGGACTCCCGTGGTGATGGACTAAATACCACTTTTGGGCCATTCGCTCAAAAATATTCGTTGCCATCGACTGGGCTTTAACTCTTCTGCCACCGCTGACTTGAAACACATTTTCGACAAGTACAACGTAGGCAATATTATCTCGAATCTCTGTAGTAACAATCTCTGTTTCTATTTCAATGTAACTGGTGTTTTTAAATATCTGTTCCCAGGAAGAGCGAATTTCCTTGCGGCCTTTCAGTGCTTTGCGTCCGGGGTGAATACAAAGAGTCCCTGTTCCCTGCGAACAGATTGCACTCATGGCTTCAATATCTTTTTTCTCGAAGGCTCGATAGAAAGCCTGATTTGCGGCTAATACCTCTTGCTCATCGCTCATAGTTTCCTCACCTCATTTAAATTTTGACAGAATTAATTATCATGTTCTTAACTTAGGTGTTTCAGTATCAAAATATTCACGCCAGCGAGTAATCCAACCCTCTTTGAAACTAATAACAATAACATCATCGGCTTTGTTACGACGACCAGTTTAATTTTCAGTATCTTCGTAATACCACTCAACGACTGCGCGATCGCCATCAACGATAACCTGCTGAATCTCAATTCTTACATCTGAATACTGCTGAGCAAAATGAGCGACTTCTTGCCGAATTCTCTCTTGCCCCTGCCATCGTTGACCCGGTACGATGATTTCACCGTTGGGCGTAAACAGTGCCGCTAGAGCCTCGCCGTCACGCGCAATCCAAGCGTCTCTAGCTTGCGCGATCGCTATCCGAATGTCTTCTGGATTCATAGACTGATTGGCAAACGCAACTTTGCTAAAATCTGTATTTAATAATATGAGGCTTAATCCTACCTATATAAACCATTTTAAATGAAAAAGATGTATTAATAAAATAATAAAGGCTATCGTAATTACATTTAACTTTAAAAATGTTGTTTTTTACGAACCGCAGAGGCGGCAGAGAAAACAAATACAGAGAAAATTTATAAGTTAGGCTAGGAAAGCTATGCATCCCTCCACCAGCAGAATGAGTTGATAGCAAGTTTACTAAATGATTAGAAGGCGAGCTACCCGACTTCTCTAAGAAGTCGGGTAGCTGAACCTCTAGCTCATAACTGAAATCTGATTGCTATACTATTTTGGATTGTCAAATACTTACGATTTTCCTTGTCTCTACCAGTCCGTAGCTTCAGAAAATAAAACTCAGAAAATTAAGTATGGTAACGGTCAAACAAAATGGGATTACCAACGAGGGGAATGGAGGTTATTAAAGCCTTTTCTGAGAGTATCTTATCGCCCTGCCAGAAAATTTACTTTAAGGTAGACTCAGGCTGCTAAGGAAAGAAGCTTGAGGCTGGAATTTTTAAACGTCTTTTTTACTTCAAGGGTAAGGAAAGAAGCTGGATGCTGGAATTTTTAAATGTCTTTTTTAGTTCAGGAGGGTTTATCCCTCACGGTCATTGCTACCTATGGAAGCCTGGTTTGGTGTGGCTTCATATCGTGTCCGATTCTCTAATTGCCCTTGCTTATTATTCGATCCCAGTGACGCTGTTCTACTTTGTCCGGAAGCGTCAGGATCTTCCATTTGACTGGATTTTTCTATTATTTGGCTCATTTATCATCGCCTGTGGTACCACCCATGTCATGGAGATTTGGACGCTTTGGCATCCTACCTATTGGCTATCGGGGTTCGTCAAAGCAATTACCGCTTTAGTTTCGGTGTACACGGCTGCGTCTCTGGTGCCCTTGGTTCCTAAAGCGCTTGCTCTCCCAAGCCCCGCAGTGTTGGAAGCAACGAACCGAGAACTGGAAAACCAAATCGCCTACCGCTTGCAGATAGAGGAGGCGCTGCAAGCAAGCGAAGAACGATTTCGGAGTGCCTTTGACTATGCGGCGGTGGGAATGGCGCTGGTGGCAACAGATGGACGCTGGCTGGAAGTCAATCGTTCTTTATGCGAGATCGTTGGCTATTCGGAGCAAGAATTATTGGCTAGGAACTTCCAAGCGATTACGCATCCAGACGATTTAGAAACCAATCTGGAATATATGCACCAAATGCTGGCTGGCAAGATTCAGCATTACAACGTGGAGAAGCGATACCTCCACAAACAGGGACACATTGTATGGATTTTCTTGAGTGGATCGCTAGTGCATAATGCCAAGGGTGAACCGTTGTTTACTGCTCAGATTCAAGACATCACGCAGCGCAAGTTGGCAGAAGAGGAGAGAAAGGCATCGCAAGCGCGACTGGCTGGGATTTTAGATATTGCTGAGGATGCAATTATTTCCGTAAACGAAACTCAACAAATTACCTTATTTAACCAAGGGGCGGAAAAAATATTTGGCTATACCGCCAATGAGGTAATTGGTCAGTCCCTGGATTTGCTGTTGCCAAAGCGGGCTGCGATCGCTCACCGTCAGCATATTCGCAATTTTGACACTTCTGTGGGTACCGCCCGGAAGATGGGAGAGCGCAACGAGGTTTTTGGACAGCGTAAAAATGGTGTGGAGTTTCCAGCGGAAGCTTCCATTTCTAAGCTGGAATTAGCTGGGGAAAAAATATTTACCGTAATTTTACGAGACATCACCGAACGCAAGCGGGGGGAGGAAGCTTTATCCCAACTAGCCTCGATTGTTGAGTCCTCAGAGGATGCAATCGTGGGCAAAACACTAGATGGAATCATTACCAGCTGGAACTCAGGGGCTGAACGAATCTATGGCTATACCGCCCAAGAAGTCAAGGGACAGCCAATCTCGATTCTGTTGACACCCGACCGCTTCAATGAGATGCCGTCAATTTTGGCAAGAATCAAGCAGGGAGAACGCATCCCCCCTTATGAAACCGTGCGCCTTAAAAAAGACGGCAGCCAAATTGATGTTGCCATTACGATTTCTCCAATTAAGAATCGGGTGGGTCAGGTGACGGGTGCCTCAGCGATCGCTCGTGACATTAGCGATCGCCGCGCCATAGAACGCCTCAAAGATGAGTTTGTCTCTATCGTCAGTCACGAACTGCGGACGCCCCTAACCTCGATTCGCGGTGCCCTCGGCTTGCTGGCAGGGGGTCTGCTGACTGCTAAACCGGAAAAGGCTCAACGGATGCTGGAGATTGCCGTCTCGAATACCGATCGCTTAGTGCGCCTGATTAACGACATCCTCGATATTGAGCGCATCGAGTCGGGTCAGGTAGCGATGGAAAAGCATATTTGCGATGCCGCAACTCTAATGCTTCAGGCATCAGAGGTGATGCGGGCAATGGCTGACAAAGCTGGAGTCACCCTATCCGTGTCTCCCACATCCGCCCAACTTTACGCCGATCCTGACCGGATCATCCAGACCCTGACGAACCTACTCAGCAATGCCATCAAATTCTCGCCTCCTAGCAGCAACGTCTATCTCAGCGCCGAAATTCAGCAGACCAGGGAGCCGCTTGTAGAGACGCGATTTCCCACTTCTGGAGTCGGGGAGGGTGGAACAGGGAAAGAATTTACCCCCTCACTTGCTCAACCTCTCACCCTCACAGTATTGTTCAAAGTGAAAGACCAGGGACGAGGGATTCCCGCACAGAAGCTGGAAAGCATCTTTAACCGATTCCAACAAGTTGATGCCTCTGACTCGCGCGATAAAGGTGGCACAGGTCTGGGGTTAGCAATCTGTCGCAGCATTGTGCAACAGCATGGAGGTCGTATCTGGGTCGAAAGTACGCTGAATGAAGGCAGTACCTTTTTCTTTACACTGCCCCTTTTGAGTGGTGAGACACGAATGCTGAATGCTGAGGATGAACGGGAGAATCTGTCTTTGGGAGATGTGACGACAGCTCAAGCCGAATACTCCCCTGTGGATACTCAGGACAGTGCCGTGCCCTTACCTTCGGATGCTGAGAATGCACTAGGTACGCCTCTCGTGCTGGTGTGCGATGATGAGCCTGCGGTCTGTGCTGTAGTCCAAACTTTATTAGAACAGCGCGGCTACCAAGTCAAGACGGCTTTCTCAGGTCAAGAAGCGGTAGAATTGGCGCTACAGGAGCAACCTGCGGTGATTCTGCTTGACCTGATTATGCCCGGTATGAACGGCTGGCAAACAATGGCGGTTTTGAAACAGCGACCCGATACGAGGGAAATTCCCATCGTCATTTTCAGCGTTTTATCCCCAGAGCAGAGTAATCTCCTCAAATCTTCTTTAGAGAATCAGACCTTAAGTAGCCTGCTAGATGGAAACCTTCTGCAAACCGATCTGAGTCAGTTGCAGCCGTCTGAGCCTTCAGATGCGATCGCTACCAATGCAATTGCAATGGAAAATGCAGCCAGTTCTAATATTGACAGCGCGGATTCTACAATCAACGACATTCCGCCTCAGGTATTGCTTCCACCAAACTCAGATGATGACAAGCCGCGCCCTCCTGATTTTACCGGCTGGGTTCGCAAACCCTTAAATGAAGCATCCTTATTTCAAGCGCTAGAGCAGTCGTTGCAACAGGCAAAGGTTGCTAGAGTTTTGCTGGTGGAAGACGATCTGGATCTGGCGCGGGTACTGATTGCTCGGTTTGAGCGCCACGGTTTGGAAACGATTCACGCGAAGAACGGACGCGAGGCAATTCAAAAATTAGCAAATATCAATCCCGATCTGCTAGTGCTGGATATCGTACTGCCGGAGTACGATGGTTTTGCTGTAGTAGACTGGCTGCGTCAGTGCAATCGCCTGCGCCAAATTCCAATCGTGGTATATTCTGCTAAGGATTTGAACAACGCCGAAAGAGAGCGGCTGCGGCTGGAACAAACCGAGTTTCTCACTAAAGGTCGGATTACTCCAGAACAATTTGAAGGGCGCATCATTGCCTTGCTGAATCGGATGGTTCCCAACAGGAAGGAAAACTGCAATGGTGACAACGAAGCGCATCCTGGTAATTGATGATGAAGAGGATATTCGGGAAGTGGCTCAGCTAAGCTTAGAAATGGTCGCCAGCTGGGACGTTATGACAGCGAGTTCCGGAAGGGAAGGGCTTGCCAAGGCTGAAGTTGAACCACTTGACGCCATCCTTCTAGATGTGATGATGCCCGACTGGGACGGTACAACGACTTTTCAACAGCTGCAAGCCAATCCAGTAACCCAGCACATCCCCGTGCTGTTGTTGACGGCTAAAATGCAGGCTGCTGACCAACGCCGTTTTGCTCAACTAGGAGTAAAGGCAGTAATTGCGAAACCTTTCGACCCGATGACTCTGGCAGATCAAGTTGCGAAGTCTTTAGGATGGGATATTTAACTGAGTTTTGCTACCAATCGACTGCAAACTCACCCCATCCCAAATTTGAGTGAAAACCAAAAGAATAGGGCGCACAACTGCGCCCTATTCTTGTTAAACAGTAAAATCAATTCGATGAAATGAGGTTAACTCAGCTCGTTCTAGGATAGATAGGCCAGCTTCTTAGCTAAATCTTCTCTATACTCCCAGCGCTCTGCGAGTTTGCGGTCCCACTACTCCATCTGCACGTAAGCCATTTCTCGACTGAAAATTCCGGACTGCTCTTTGAGTCACCGAACCATAATATCCAGTCGGTGAAACCCCCAAAGCTGATTGAACTTGTCGAACAGCAGAACCTCTAGAGCCTAGGCGGAGAAAGGAACCGCCAACACCAGAACCAGGATTAGAACCAGAACCTGGTCTCGTGCTGATATAGTTAGCAGCAACATAACGACCCGTAGAAAGCTTTGCATACCCGTTGCGATAAGCCACAACTGGTGCAAGTGCGGCTCCATTACGGACGCAGCTATGCACTCCGTAAGATGTGCCGGGGCCATAGCGAGCGTTAAGACAACTGCCGTTTGTATTTACAAAATACTGTGCTGCGTTGGCAGGTTTGATCTCGCTGAGACCGCCAAATAAGAAAGCTACGCCAAGTAAACCCAGCCAAGCTGAACTCGGTGGTTGCTTCCAGTTCAGCGAAAAGTCACGCAGAGTATACTCGATACCAGCTTCTGCCTCTTCATAGGTATTAGAAACATGAATGTAAGCAAGAGTTTCCATGATTTTTCTCCGTATGGTTGAGAAACACTTTGTGATGCTTCAGGATGGCTGCTGAGTTTTTCGGAAACATTTTTCGGAAACTCAGGTGATTTTTTATGAATTGTTGAGTTTCAGCCACATTAGAGGAACCTAATGTGCAATTTACTTTCTAAATGAGACGTTCAAGTGTAGCCGTTCCAAGACATACAGACAATTCAGCAATACACAAATAATGTGAACTGACAGATGGCAATTCAATCAACGAGTCAAGTTCCAGAAATATCTGGTCTATCCCCGCTTTAGAATAAATCGTTTGCTCAGTTGTCCGATCGCTGTTTTCCCGCACTGACGCACCTTCAGAAAAGTTGCATCGATGCGAGATGGTAATGCTCGTGTCGGTCAGAACGCTTTGTCTATCTGGTTAATCAATACTGTAAGGCTTTAACTCCTCACAATAGTCAAACAATAAGGTAGACATTATCGCAATCTTAAAATCTTAATTTTTTATTCAGAAAAAAGTGAAGAAAAATAAGTTTTATTAAGAAGAAGTAAAGAAAAGGCGATCGCTTTGTCACCTCCCTTGGAAAATCAGGGTAGAAAGAGCGATCGCCCATAGAGAACCTGATAGTCTATCTAGAGAAGAAATCGGGTAGCACTTTCTCTTAGCACGTTCTTTGAAGATTCGTAACCATCAGTCGTCAAACCAAAGCTTTTAGAACCGTGAAATCTTCAAAGAACCGTTAAAAGGCTCAGAACGGAGCTGACGACCATTTCGCCAAACTTCTACTCCGCGTGGACTAATAAAATAAGAATAACTGCCGTTATCCGCTTGATACCGATCCTGCCCAACACGCCAAGCAGCAAGCTGCATCGAAGCGCTCGGTTGTTGCTTTAATTGCCCCATATAAAACAATTGACCATTTTCCCGACAAACTTTCACCAGAGAGCTTGCCGTCTCACCTTCAATCAAGGGGTTGCCGCATTGATTGAAAGTCGCAGCAACAGCATAAGTCGCTGGTGCCGGAGTCACTGCAATCGGTTGCAGTGGTTTGGGTGCGATCGCGCGCGGTACTCGAAGAGAGTTCCCTTGCTGACGACCCCCAGAATAAACATTTAGATTCGGGTAAAGTTTGGTGTTGCCTCTCGTGTCCGCGTTGTTGCGTACAGTCTGAGAAACCACTGGAGGCGGATCAATCGGTTTAGGCGCAGCGGTTGCTGTTTGCGGCGGTGGAATCCTGCCTGCGACTAAAGAGGGCAATCCGGCAGCCGGGTCAACCGCTAGACGACCATCAGGATGATACTCAAAGTGGAGATGAGGGCCTGTACTATTCCCTGTCGAACCCATCTCAGCAATTACTTGACCCTGAGTAACTTGTTGACCTTTACTCACCAAAAGACGACTATTGTGACCATACACCGTGTGGCTTCCATCAGGATGCTGGATTTCTATTACGTTGCCTAATCCCCATCCCGAATCATCACGACCAGCTTTGATGACTGTACCCGATGCGGCAGCAACAATCGGAGTTCCAGTGCTATTAGCAATATCAATTCCTTCATGATAAGTATTAAAGCCTTGAGTGAGATTCCCTTGAGTGGGCCATATTAAGCCAGAAGCAAGGGAGGGATGACCTTGAGTAGCGGAATAGTCTTTTGCTTGACTCAAGAGGCAGAAACTTGTCCCTAGCATGGTGGCGCATGAGATAACGCCAATTAAGCCATATTTACGGAATTGAGAAATAGCGAGTTGTTTCATTAGATCAGAGCCTGGAAGAAGAAGGGTCTAGGAAGCCTTTTTGTTATCTGTTGGCTTCAGCTTTGAGCTAGCTATATCAGGACAATCGCTATGTAGATTAGGGATACCCGTTTAAGGGGGACAGTAGAACCCCCTCCTCTTATCTTCAGAGGCAAACCTGCATCTCCCAATCCCTCCCGGCTGATGGTGAGGGGCGCTCGGTTTGATAACCTACGCTGCTAGCGAGTCACTAAACCTGGCTGACAAGTAGTTATATTTTGTGCTGTTCGCTTGGAGTTGAGCTTTCGGACAGGTCTATAGATGAAGGAACTTGTTATTTAGTTTAAGTGGATATTTTCTATTAGAAGGGTTGCTTAGAAGTATGTTCCTTGTTTGGGGATAGATCCAAAAATGGTCAAAAGCATTAATAAATGGCTTAATTTGTGCAGATTCGCTTTAATTCAGGAATTAGCGCTTTTCATTTGAAGCGAATACGGCAGAATAACCTAACCTTCTAGCCTTCCTTCCCTAAGATGGCTATCCTTTACCCATCACTGCGGAAACAGAGTTTATTTTTTTTGTGTTCTGTAAAAAAGTTCAGATAGCTCCGATAGTGACAAAGGACTCTCTCAATCTGACACGCAAGCAGATGGGTATTATCCAACTTTAGTCTGCTCGTGCTGCCCTTCACTCTCCGACAGCTCAAACAGCCTGAGTGCAAAGAAGTGTTAGATATTTGGCTAATCCTTATTGAATAAATCTATCGGATTATTTCTTAAGGAAATTAAAGTTACATCGGGTGGAAGAGGAAGCTGCAAACTTGAAAATGATATTTTGTAATTGTCAGGCAACAAAAGAAGTTTAAATAAACTGGTTCATTTAGCTTCATTCTCAGACACATATCAATTACTTAACTTTAGTTTTTGGCCTAGTTGGGCACAGGAGAATATTATGGAACGCCCCATTGAATTGTCTTTAGAGCAAGAATTTAGCCTAATTTCTTTTGCAGATCAAGTGCAGCATATGTCTCGCGAGCAAGCTCAACAATTTTTGGTTCAGCTACATAAGCAAATGATAATTCGAGACAATATCTATCAGAACCTGCTGAAGCATCAATGGGGGCTGGATTCAATTCTGGGATCTGTGTAAAGCTTGAAAGCGATCGCCTAAACTTTCCTAAATTTTGAAAAATTACATATATATGAGTAAAGCCCTGGTTTACAGCCAGGGCTTTGTTGTTAGCTTTGGTTTTTAAATACTTGCACGCCTTGATTTAACGCTGACGTGCAGTTTCATGGTTCTGCTTACGGAACAGATTAGCTAGACCGATTAGACCCAGCAAGCCTAACCAGCCCCAACTGGAGTTGCGATCGCCTCTTGCAGACTGAACTCCTTGGTAAGAAGTGGTGTCTGTAGTAGCGCCGTTGGGAGTTGTGCTACCGGGAACCGTAGTTGTGTCTGAAGTAGTGCCTCCAGGCGTCGTAGTCGTGGCGTCAGGAGCAGCGGTAGTCCCTGTTGCACCCCCAGGCGTTGTGACTGTGCCGTAAGGAGCAGTAGAAGTCCCTGAAGTAGTGCCACCTGCACCCGTGGTACCGGAAGTAGCACCTGCACCCGTGGTACCAGAAGTTGCGCCACCTGCTCCTGTGGTACCGGCAGTTCCGCCACCGATGCCAGTGGTACCAGGAGTTGCACCGCCTGCGCCTGTGGTACCGGCAGTTCCGCCACCGATGCCAGTGGTACCGGAAGTTGCTCCACCCGCGCCCGTTGTCCCGGCAGTTCCGCCACCGATGCCAGTGGTACCGGAAGTTGCGCCACCCGCGCCCGTTGTCCCGGCAGTTCCGCCACCGATGCCAGTAGTACCAGCAGTTCCGCCACCGATGCCAGTAGTACCAGAAGTTGCGCCACCCGCGCCCGTTGTCCCGGCAGTTCCGCCACCGATGCCAGTAGTACCAGCAGTTCCGCCACCGATGCCAGTGGTACCGGAAGTTCCGCCACCCGCGCCCGTTGTCCCGACAGTTCCGCCACCGCCTGCACCTGTAGTACCGGCAGTTCCGCCACCGATGCCAGTGGTACCAGAAGTTGCACCGCCTGCGCCTGTAGTACCGGCAGTTCCGCCACCGATGCCAGTAGTACCAGAAGTTGCACCGCCTGCGCCTGTGGTACCGGCAGTTGCACCGCCTGCACCCGTCGTACCAGAAGTTGCGCCACCTGCACCCGTACCAGTACCGGAAGCTGAACCACCAGCACCACCGCCTGTTTGGGCAACAGAAGGCAGAGTTAAGGGTAGAGCCGCTACAGTGAGGGCAAAGGTACTTGCAAAAAGAACTTTGGACAAATTAGAAGGTTTCATCGTAGTGGTTTTTCTTATTCTCTAGAACTCTGCGATTTGTTATTATTCAAAAACAGTCTTGTTAACTTCATGGTCAGCTAAATTACGAAGACTGGATATACTTCCCGCTCATGAAGTCCCGATCTAGGACGATCGTGGTTTAGAATACGGGTCTGGAATTACCAGAGCGTTTTGCTATTCTCCTCAGATGCGATCGCTCTTAGGAAGAATAACTGCCATCAGTTCTCTTTACTTCTACCAGAGGAACAGACCCACCTCTCCCTGAAGGATTGACTTTACTTTAAGCCAGTGTGTGCTTAAGAATACAAACAGTTCTATGGGGAGCTATGCTATGCTATGCTTCTCCCGATAGCACAGCAGATAAGCTTAGTGATTAGTTGAGACTGTGTCATCGAGGGGAAAATATTTTCCTTTCGTTATTAACTTTCCTTGGCTATTTTCCCCTTTCATCCATCTGCTTTACAGTTTCTCTGAGCAAGCGATCGCTCAACGCTCAGTTTGTAAAACAGAGTCAAGATTCATCACTCCCTTTGGGAGGTTCGCCAAATTCTCCTAGAGAAGTTACTATCTACTGTTCAGTAACTTTGCAGAAGGCCTTTCGAGGCAATTCCTCGAAGTATACTCCACGCTCAATAAAAATTATTAATATATTATTAAGGTTTTTATTTAAAGCCTAAATAAGATATTTTCTTTAGTAGCTTTAGCTATTAAAATACTTACGAAAAACTTTTGCACACCTTTTGTATTTGCTACTAAAGGTGATACATAAAGCATAAATTATATAAATTTAGTGCTGTATTTTTTTAGGATACAAGCATTTAATTCACCTTTATTCAATCCATTTAGAGCGATCGCTAAGCGCACAGCTTCGGCGAACATAACTCTTATTGAATAACCTAAAACGCAAGCACCTAAAATGATAAACCGGCGTAAAACCAAATTACGTGAGATTACGTGCGCTCGTTACTGAAGCTACTACAGCCATCGAATAGGGATGCAATAATGCTGCTACTTGGAAGCATTGTCTTCTAAGTCCTGCAACCCACCCGCATCTCTTGTTTACTCCCATTAAAAGTCACTATACTTAGGTATTTTGTATTATTTAGCACAAACTAATTTAACATTAAATTTATTCTTTAGGAAGAAGTCGCGTCATTCCTCTGGTAGAAGCTAGAACTCAACAATAGCTATTATTTTTTTAGCAGTGGCAGCAAATTCCTTCTCCAGGCAGAAGCGGATGGTAATAAAACCCGATAAATTAAGCAGAAGTGCGAAGTCAATAAAACTGCTTTAGAGTCGCAAAAAGGGTAAACAAGGCAGGAAAACATCATTTCTAGCTGCTTTTTGTAGTTATAGCTAGGAATTAATTTTAAGTGTTCTTTTCACTTCAAGGCTTTCCACTTTGTTCTTCTTTGTGTGTAGGTAGGCGATTCTGAAAGCTTAAATCCAATCTACGAAATATCTGAGGCTATTTATGTCCCAGCCCAAAAATTTGATAAAGAATAGTGTGAGTAATGGTGGGGCATGGGAGATACAGTTCTCCATAAAAGATGCACTTGAGTCTCCCTCAGCGAGTGCATTTCCAACATTACAGTCGGATGGTTCTGATTCCTTGTCAAATACACCGGCGCTCATTTGTTTGTCGCATTTGCGTTGGGATTTTGTCTACCAACGACCGCAACATCTCTTGAGTCGCTGTGCAAAGCAGCGAAGAGTATTCTTCATTGAAGAACCGATTTTCAGTTCCGATCCATCTTGGCGGCTGGATGTTAGCCTCCGCGAGAGTGGTGTCTCGGTGGTGGTGCCTTACTTGAGCGAAGGAATGAGTGAGGAAGAAATCATTGCTGCTCAAAAGGGGATGCTCGATGATTTGTTAGCACAAGCGCAGATCCGCGAGTATATCCTGTGGTATTACACACCGATGGCGATCGCGATCGCAGACCACTTAGATCCTTTAGTCGTTGTCTACGACTGTATGGATGAGCTATCTGCATTTAAGGGAGCGCCACCCGTGATGATTGAGCGCGAAGCCGAACTCTTTAAACGTGCAGATTTGGTATTTACAGGCGGACAGAGCCTTTACGAAGCCAAGCGCAACCAGCACCCGAATGCCCACGCCTTCCCCAGTAGCATCGAGAGAGCGCACTTTGCACAAGCAAAAACTCTGACAGAGGAACCAGCAGATCAAAAAAATATTCCCCACCCGCGTCTGGGATTCTATGGGGTAATTGATGAGCGCATGGATCTGGAACTGCTGAGTGGCATGGCCCAAGCGCGACCTGACTGGCATCTGGTTATCATTGGCCCAGTCGTCAAAATAGACCCCAAAGAGCTGCCCCAACATCCCAATCTTCACTATCTGGGTGGGAAGTCTTATCAAGAATTGCCTGCATATCTTGCTGGGTGGGATGTAGCGTTGTTGCCTTTTGCTCGTAACGAGTCAACCCGCTTTATTAGCCCTACCAAAACTCCAGAATACCTCGCCGCTGGGAAGCCAGTTGTATCTACCTCGATCCGGGATGTCGTTCGTCCTTACGGAGAGATGGGTTTAGTGCAGATTGCAGATACCGTCGCAGATTTCGTCGCCGCAGCCGAAGCAGCAATCGAGCAAAATTACGATCGGTCGGCATGGCTGAGTCAGGTGGATGCTTTCTTAGCGCAGAATTCGTGGGATTCCACTTGGGCGCGGATGATGCAACTGATTGAGGGTGTAATGAACGACACGAGTGTATCTCAAGAATTGCGCGATCGCGTTGCCAAAACTTCAGCGTCTCAAATGGACGAGCGTGCAGGAGTTACCTCGGTTAACAAACCTCAACAAACATCCTGAGCTAGTCCGCTCAAAGCGAATCAGGACTGGTTTTTGGTTGATTTTCTGACTTTTCAGTTTTTCAATTTTTACTTTCTACCCAAGGGTAGCCGTTTCATTTTTCCCTTACTCCCGTAAGGGTTTCACCGCCATATTTCTATTAAATAAGCGAGGCTTTTAGAATGTTCGATTATCTTATTGTGGGTGCAGGGTTCGCTGGAAGTGTCCTTGCAGAGCGGCTGGCGACTCAGTCGGGCAAGAAGGTTCTAGTGGTTGACAAGCGATCGCACATTGGCGGCAATGCTTACGATCATTACGATGATGCGGGCGTTCTGGTACACAAATACGGCCCTCACATCTTTCATACCAACTCCCGCGAAGTCTTTGAGTACCTTTCCAACTTCACCGAATGGCGCTCTTACGAACACCGCGTTTTGGCGAGTGTAGACGGTCAACTGGTACCCATGCCCATCAACCTCGACACCGTTAATAAACTTTACGGACTGAGTCTCACCTCCTTTCAACTCGAAGAATTTTTCGCCTCGGTTGCTGAGAAAAAAGAACAGATCCGTACCAGCGAAGATGTAGTTGTCAGCAAAGTAGGGCGGGAATTGTACGAAAAATTCTTCCGGAACTACACGCGCAAACAATGGGGAATCGATCCCTCGGATCTCGATAAGTCAGTCACCTCACGGGTGCCTACCCGCACCAATCGAGACGATCGATATTTCACCGATAGCTATCAAGCGATGCCATTGCACGGCTATACCCGGATGTTCGAGAAGATGTTGTCTCATCCGAACATCAAAATCATGCTGAACACCGATTATCGGGAAATTCAGAAAGTCATTCCGTACCGGGAAATGATTTACAGCGGGCCTGTTGATGCTTACTTCGATTACCGCTATGGAAAGCTTCCCTACCGTTCCCTTGAATTCAAGCATGAAACGCACAACAAGCCTGTGCATCAATCAGCGCCAGTCGTAAACTACCCCAATGAGCATTTATACACGCGCATCACTGAGTTCAAGTATCTGACCGGACAAGAACACAGTAAAACTAGCATTGTTTACGAGTACCCCCAGGCAGAGGGAGATCCTTACTACCCAGTACCGCGGCCAGAAAATGCCGAACTCTACAAGAAATACAAGGCATTGGCTGATGCAACCCCGGGGGTACATTTTGTCGGACGCTTGGCGACCTACAAGTATTACAACATGGATCAATGCGTGGCTCAGGCGCTCACGGTTCACAAACAGATTGGCACGAAACAAGAACCAATCACTTTAGAACCTGTGGAAGCGAGAAGCAACTACACCCAGAATGTTTCTCTCAGTGAAATCGTTGAACAACGCCCGCAGACAGAAGTTGCAACTACAAACGGAAACGGTCACGGAAAAGCCGTCAGTCATTAGTCAGTAGTCAACAGTCATTAGTCATTAGGGATTTGCTAATGACTAATGCTTGCTTGAATCATTTTTACTGCCATGCCATGAACGATGAATAAAACATCGGAAACAATAGCCATGAGTCATGGGCTACTGACACTTCATGCACAAGTTATTCGGGGGTGAGGAATGATAAGAGCAGCCTTAAGTAAAGAACTAATCATTAGCAATTCTGAACGAACTCAAAACTCAAAGCCCAAAACTCAAAACTCTAAATTGGAGATGTGGGCTGGAGTAGAGTGTACCGTTAACCGCGTAGGCGATCGCTATTTCAACCAGTTGGAACGAAACGGTCACAAAACGCGCTTAAGTGACCTCAATTTGTTTGCCGAACTCGGCGTAAGTGCCATTCGCTACCCGATCCTCTGGGAATTAACTGCCCCTGATGGGCCAGATAGCGCCGATTGGTCTTGGGCGGATGAACGACTGGGACGTTTGCGCGAACTCGGTATCCGTCCCATTGTCGGTTTAGTTCACCACGGCAGTGGCCCTCGTCATACAAGCCTGGTGAATCCCACCTTTGCCTCTGGGCTTGCCCAGTTCGCCGAAGCCGTTGCCCAACGCTATCCGTGGGTGGAAAATTACACCCCTGTTAACGAGCCGCTCACGACAGCGCGTTTTAGCGGATTATACGGTCACTGGTATCCTCACGGTCGGGATAGTTTAACTTTCTTGCAGGCATTGCTGACGCAACTCCGCGGCACAATCCTGTCAATGCAGGCCATTCGCCAAGTTAACCCAGACGCAAAGCTGGTGCAAACCGAGGACTTGTGCAAGGTGTTCAGCACGCCACAGATGGCGTACCAAGCAGAGTTTGAAAATGAGCGTCGCTGGCTGAGTTTCGATCTGCTGTCTGGTCGCCTCAATCCCGATCGCCCGATGTGGCAATATCTATGTAAAGTTGGAATTCCTGAAGCTGAACTGGAGTGGTTTTTAGAAAATCCCTGCCCGCCAGACATTATTGGGATTAACCACTACTTAACGAGCGATCGCTTTCTGGATGAGCGCCTAGAACGCTATCCCCAATGGACGCATGGGGGAAATGGGCGGCAGCAGTACGCAGATGTCGAGGCAGTGCGGGTGCGTGCTGAAGGAATCGCCGGACCCTACACGCTGATCAAAGAGACATGGGAACGCTACGGCTTGCCAATTGCGGTCACTGAAGTCCATCACGGTTGCACCCGCGAGGAACAACTGCGCTGGGTTAAAGAGGTGTGGGAAGCAGCAACCCGTCTGCGTTCCGAAGGCATCGATCTGCGGGCTATCACCGCTTGGTCGCTCCTCGGTTCTTATGACTGGACTAGCTTGGTAACAAAAGATAACGGTCATTACGAGCCTGGGGTGTTCGACTTGCGATCGCCCGAACCCCGCCCAACTGCGATCGCCCATATGCTGCGCGAGTTGGCACGCGGCGAGATGCCTCACCATCCCCTTTTGGATGTGCCAGGATGGTGGCATAGAAACCAGCGACTGCTCTATCCACCCGTTGCGGAGAGCAACGGCGCAGAGGTGCAGAGGCACAAAAACCCAGAAACGCACCTCAGTCCTCAGTACCTAAGCACCTCAACACCTGTCCGTTCTTCCTCACCGCGTCCGCTCGCCATTATTGGAGCGAGAGGCACGCTGGGGAAAGCTTTTGCTCGAATTTGCGACATCCGGGGTATCCCCTATCACCTCCTTAACCGTCAGGAACTGGATATTGCCGATCCTGCCTCGGTTAAGCGGGTACTGGCTGAACTCAAGCCTTGGGCGGTTGTAAATGCGGCTGGATACGTTCGCGTAGATGATGCGGAGCGCGAACCGGATGCTTGTCTGCGCGAAAACGCAGTTGGCCCAGCAACTCTTGCGGCTGCTTGCGCGATGCAGAAAGTGGCGTTGCTCACCTTCTCATCGGATCTGGTATTTGATGGAACTGGTGTTGCTCCTTATGTGGAGAGCGATGCTGTTGCACCGCTCAATGTGTATGGACGCAGTAAAGTAGAAGCTGAGTCGCAAGTTCTAAAGTTTCATCCCTCGTCGCTCGTCGTCCGCACCAGCGCCTTCTTCGGGCCGTGGGACGAGTACAACTTTATTACAATGGCGCTCCGCACCCTAGCGGCAGGAAAACCCTTTATTGCGGCAGAAGATTCGGTCGTTTCACCGACCTACGTTCCGGATCTGGTCAATGCCAGCCTTGACCTCTTAATTGATAGCGAGAACGGTTTGTGGCACATTGCGAACCCTGGTGAGAGTTCTTGGGCAGATTTGGCACGGTTTGCTGCAAAGAAAGCTGGTTTCGATGCTACCCGAATTGAAGCTTGTCCCATGCAAGCGCTGAGGCTATTGGCACCACGCCCAATCTACAGCGTTCTGGGCAGCGAACGAGGGGTACTGTTGCCGTCGCTGGAAAATGCGATCGCCCGCTACTTCCAAGAATCCAAAATTTCCCTGTAAAAATCGATACTTTAACCCACTCTAAGGTGGGCACTGCTCACCTTAGTCCATTTACCCATTGAGGTTTTTAAGATGAGCATTCTTTTTAAAATCGTTAAATCCCCAGACATTTTTGATAGCTCTAGAGCAGCTCAGTTTCATCAAGAAATTGAGAATCTGATCGACGCAGGAGTCAAATTTGTTCTCCTCGATCTCAAAAATGTCACTTTTATCAGTAGTTCTGGCTTAATGGCTCTTGTTTCAATGGTGAGGCTTACCCGCTCCGCGGGTTGCAAAATTTTACTTTATTCCAAGAGCGAACAGGTTAGGATTTTATTGGAGATGACGGGTTTAGATCAGGTTTTGGAAACCTTTAATAAGTCAGAAGGATTTCAAAGTTTAGGAAGCTTAACGCGAGCTAATGTTAATCCTATATCAGAAACCTTGTCAAAGTCAGCATATTCACCAAAGCTGAAATCTACCAGCTCGCCTGTCCAGCCTGCTTCGGCTCGTTAAATCGTTAAGTTTTCGCGATTCTTCTCCAAAATGGGAGCGTGTGTTCCTGAAGGATGAACGCAGCAAAATTATTACTCTTTTGCTTCTAACAATGCCTGACAAGCGTTGTGCTAACGTATCCTACTCTTGAGAAAAGGTACGTTATCAATGAAGCAACAGTAATATACTCTTTCTGCGAACGGCAAATAACCCAATTTAATAACATCTCCCAATTTTCTTAATTGCAACCATCACAGTTATCCTGACATAACGCCGGATTTACGATTCTGACCAATCCAAATTTTTTCCATTAGGCAGAGAGAGTGCATTTGGGCGAATATCTTCGCTCACATCACTGGAAAAATCCCGCCATAAATCTTAACGATCTGCCGTCGATCGATTTGATTCTACTCTCGCAAATGCACAAAGCTCGTTTCGAGTGCATTGCAGAGCAAAAACTGAATACAAACATTCCCATCATATCTTCCCTTTCCGCAACTGCTACAATTAATAAAGAAGGGAGTTTAATGCAACCTAATCTGCTCAAAACTTGGAACCTTTAACTGTTACCAAGGGGAATGTTGATTTTTAGCTTAAGTCGATGCCTGGAAGACACGGGTCGATGCTCCTCACAGCCGTACTACCACCTGTTATGCGAGTCTGCTAAAGCTTCAACCTGCTTCTGGGAAGACGGCATTTCGTCTCTTTATTACTGGCAATACCTTCGCTAACCAACAACTGAAAGAAATTCCTCGACAGTATTCGGATATCGATTTGGTTTTGCTGCACTTGTATGGAACAAAAGCATTCGCAATTCGTCTGATAATCGATGCCAAGCAAGGCGTTAAGGCAATTCAATAAATTGTTCTTTCTATGCCATCCCAATTCACTCCAACGATTACACGAATTTTAAATCGTCGTTAGAGGATTTTATGCAAGCGATTACGGCAACGGAACTCAAACAAAAAGTTACGTATCTGAGTCACGATAAGACTTACAATTTTGAGGCGTCGATAACACAGTAGCCGGATATGTGGTACAGAGGCAACGTACCTCGCTCCGGAAAAGATTGGCAAATGGATGTAGTAATAACGATAGGCATTACTTATCGTATTAATGGCATTAAACAGTCTTGGTTCTTAAACTGTATTTTTGCTAGAAAAAAATAACCTTAAATCCCTGAAATCCAGACTGTGTAGACATTTAAAAAATTTTATAGAAAAACACTTAAAAGAGTTAGTACTCAGATATTTATGGGTACTCTAGAAATATAACCTTGGATAGATGACTATATGCACTCTTTGGGGAAATGGCTGGAGAATTGTTATATCGCGTCTGGCGGCGCTACTCAGTCTAATTTTGACCAGTTCGACAGAGCATATCCGCGTCCGCAGTTACAGCGATCGCATTGGATTTGTCTCAACGGTCCGTGGAAGTTTACTTATGACGATGAGGGGAAGATAACTCGACCCTCAGATGTTTCCGGGTGGACGCATACAATTGAAGTTCCCTTCGCGCCAGAATCCTCAAAAAGTGGCATTGGCGACACAGGGTTTCACCCGAACTGCTGGTATGAGCGAGAATTTAACATTGTTAAGGGTGCAGGTCGGGTGCTGCTTCACTTCGGGGCGGTAGATTATCGCGCCCGCGTGTGGATCAACGGTCAATTTATGGCTGACCATGAAGGCGGACATACTCCCTTCAGCATCGATATTACGCCAGTATTTAATGAGAACGGACCGCAGCGGGTAACAGTGTGGGCGCAAGACGACCCCCAAGACTTGGCAAAACCTCGTGGTAAGCAAGATTGGCAACTGGAACCGCACAGTATTTGGTACCCGCGCACCACTGGGATTTGGCAGACCGTTTGGGCGGAGATCGTTCCTTCTACTTATATTGAGCGCATCCGCTGGACACCGCACTTTGAGCGTTGGGAAATTGGCTTTGAAGCTTTTGTTGCAGGTGACCAGTGCGATGGCATCGAGGTAAAGGTAAAACTAACCGTTGGCTGCCAGTTGCTAGTCAACGATACCTATGAAGTAATTCACGGAGAGATTCACCGACGGATTGCCCTTTCTGACCCTGGTATTGACGACTACCGCAACGAATTGCTTTGGAGTCCAGAAAAGCCAACTCTGATCGATGTTGAAGTGCAGTTGTGGTCTAATGGCGAGTTGCTGGATGAAATCAAGTCTTATACCGCAATGCGGACGGTGGGAATCCAGCGCGATCGCTTTATGCTCAATGGTCGTCCCTACTATCTGCGACTGGTTCTAGACCAAGGCTATTGGCCTGAAACTCTGATGACCGCACCTTCCGATGAAGCGTTGCGGCAAGATGTTGAGCTAGTCAAAGCAATGGGATTCAACGGGGTTCGCAAGCA
The DNA here is from genome assembly GCF_039961875.1 of Trichocoleus sp. ST-U2. Classification (NCBI taxonomy): domain Bacteria; kingdom Bacillati; phylum Cyanobacteriota; class Cyanophyceae; order Leptolyngbyales; family Trichocoleusaceae; genus Trichocoleus; species Trichocoleus sp. ST-U2. The sequence continues at coordinate 19,885 of NZ_JAMPJY010000044.1, forward strand.
CCAGAAGATTGAAGACCCCCGCTTCTTGTATTGGGCAGATGTGCTAGGACTGATGGTTTGGGAAGAAATGCCCAGCGCCTATCGCTTCTCTCCTAAAGCGGTGGAACGGATTACCAAGGAGTGGACTGAGGTCATTGAACGCGATGCCAGCCATCCTTGCATTGTCGTCTGGGTGCCCTTCAACGAATCTTGGGGTGTTCCCGATTTGACAGCGACAGCAGCCCACCAGCACTGCGTCCAAGCACTGTATCATTTGACCAAGACTCTCGATCCAACTCGTCCAGTCATCGGTAACGACGGTTGGGAAAGTGCGGCGACCGATATTTTGGCTATCCACGACTACGATAATAAGCCGACTCGGATGGCAAAACGCTACGGTCCAGAAGTGAAGCTATCAGACCTTTTCGATCGCCAACGTCCGGGTGGGCGGGTTCTGACGCTGGATGGCTATCCTCATCAAGGACAGCCGATTATGCTGACTGAGTTTGGCGGTATTGCTTATGCGGGTCGGGAAGATAAAAAAGCTTGGGGATATGTGCGTTCCCATGATGTCTCCGAACTGCAAATCCGGTATACGGCGCTACTAGATGTGGTGAACCGAGTCGAGTTATTTAGCGGTTTTTGTTACACCCAGTTGACCGATACCTACCAAGAAGCGAACGGACTGCTATATGCCGACCGGACTCCGAAATTTCCTATCGAAGCGATCGCATATGCAACTCTAGGCAGGGGTGAGGAAGACGAAGAGGACGTTATGCTCACAACAGTTAAAGCTGCATTGGGGCAAGAAAACAATGTATTCCCAGGAGCTGTTGAAGCCGGATGGTCGCAAGCTGATTCTATACAGCAGATTCCCCATTGCGGAGGAAATTACAGCCACTAGCCCTAGTAATGAGCCAGTGCAGGCGAATCCTCACCTGCGCTGGCATCCGTTGCGGGGCGAATGGATTGCTTATGCAAGTCACCGTCAGGGGCGGACTTTTATGCCGCCCCCAGAATACAATCCGTTAGCACCTACCAAAGATCCTCAGTTTCCGACGGAACTCCCGCAGGGGAAATATGATATGGCGGTGTTCGACAACCGCTTTCCCTCAATGGCTTTGGGGGCGCACAATCCACCCGCTAGCATTGTGCAGACTCTCCCAGCAAACGGCGCGTGCGAAGTGGTCGTATTTACGCAAGATCCGCAAGCTTCCCTCAGTTCTTTAGAACTGGATCAATTAGAGTTATTGTTGCAAGTTTGGGGCGATCGCACTCGCGCTTTAGGCGAAATGCCCCAGATTCAGTATGTACTGCCTTTTGAGAATAAAGGGGTCGAAATGGGGGTGACTTTACAGCATCCCCACGGGCAAATCTACGCTTATCCCTTTGTTCCACCCGTCCCAGCGCGGATGTTAGAGAGGCAACATGCGTATTATCAGGAACATCAGCGGGGTTTGCTGCAAGATTTGATCCAAAAAGAGATTTTGGATAATCAGCGAATTATTTATCTGGATGAGGAAGCGATCGCATTTGTCCCCGCTTTTGCCCGTTACCCTTACGAAGTCTGGATTGCCCCGATTCAGCCCACCGCTACATTTGTGGATCTGACAGATGGGCAGCGCCAAGGACTCGCCAAAGCCTTAAAAACGGTCACTCTCAAGTATGACGGTTTGTGGAATCGTCCTTTCCCTTACTTGATGGCGTGGTTCCAAGCACCTACCGATGGAAATCCGCACCCAGAAGCGCATCTGCACGCAGAGTTGTATCCTCCCTATCGGACTCAGGATCGGCTTAAGTACCTGGCGGGAACCGAACTAGCCGCAGGTATGTTTGCCAATGATGCGCTTCCGGAGGAGAAGGTGAAGGAGTTGCAAGCTGTCGTCATCACACTTGAGAATCCTGTGCGGTTGTGAATCAAAACTTAACCCCCGAATCCCTTCGTTTGCAGGGAAGGGGCAAGAACTTCAGTTTCCTCCCCGTTTCCGGGAGGGGCTGGGGGAGGAATTTCCTGCTGTAAGAGGTGAGTTATGAATCAAGTTAGTGAAGAAGTCTCTCAGAAGCTAGAGTTAATCCGAAACGCCTTAACAGAATCTGAAGCGCAGGGTTTGCGATTGCGCGGCACAGATTGGTTCGCCTGGGCGACTGCTGGCGGTTCTAGCACCGTACTGCTGACGGCTGAAACTGGAATCGCAGAAGTGCTGGTGACTCCTGAGGATGCCTGGATATTAACCGATGAAATCGAAGCGCAGCGGTTAAAAGATGAGGAGATTCCCGGAAATTTCCAGCATTATGCGAATCCCTGGGCTGATGCGGCGGCGCGTGAATCTTTTGTGCAACAGGCAACCAATGGGGGGAAAATTTTAAGCGATCGCCCGATTCCTCATGTTGAAAAGCGATTACCCGCCTCTCTACAACAGCATAAGCGAACCTTGATACCAAGCGAGCTAGAGCGATATCGCCAGCTAGGGCGTCAGGCAAGCGAAGCGATGACTGAGGTACTCAAAGCCGCCAAGCCAGATTGGACAGAATATCAGCTTGCCGGTGCGGGTGCGGAGGCATTATGGGCGAGGGGGATACATCCAGCGCTGACGCTGGTAGCAGGCGAGAGACGTTTGCCGCTGTACCGTCATGCTACCGCCACAGGTGAAAAGATTGGACGGCAAGCGATGCTGGTATTTTGCGCCAGAAGACATGGTTTGTATGCGAATCTGACCCGATTTGTATCATTCGGTTCGTCCGATGAAAGTGCTAAATTGCATGGTGATGTCCGGCAAATTGAAGCGGAAGCTTTGAATTTTTTAAAGCCTGGAATCGCTCTGAATGCAGTTTATGACACTTTAGCTGATGTTTATCAAAAGCACGGATATCCTAATGCCATCCGAGAACATCATCAAGGTGGAACGACTGGATATTTGGCGCGAGAAGTTGTAGCGAATCCGACGACTAATGACACGTTGGAAGAAAATATGGCTATCGCCTGGAATCCCAGTGTACGGGGTGCAAAGATTGAGGATACTTTTGTACTTCTCAAAGATGGACTAGAAAATCTGACTTTCGATCCAAATTTTCCCAGTGTTGAAGTAGCCGGAAGATTGCGCCCTGTGCCCTTAGAGGTTGGGTAATGAGAACGCCTTGGCGAATGTAATTCGCGTCTACACAGACGAAACCTGCCTACGCAGGTTTGAAGAGGAATTTACTCTTAGTCCGCGAAGGCGGACTTTGTTTGTGTAGCCGCGATTTCTAATCGCCGGGGTCTTTTTTGCACCAGATATATTCAGCAAAGCCGCCGCAGTATGTCACAGGAAAAGATTGAAAAGCTGACTCCAGAACAAGAAGCTTTAATTCCGGTTTATCGGGAGAAGTGGAGAGATATAGCATATTCAACTGAGCCAATTGATAGAGAAAAAGCTGCTAAAGCGGTAAAAGCAGTTTATATTTTGATTGAATTATCTGAACCAGAGATACTTTTTTACGATAGTCCTTATGCAGTAGGTAGCGACAAACAATTAGTCATAGATAAAAATAGAATATATGGAGAATTGTATGAAACCAGAAGAATATTTAACCAAGATTTTTCCGACTATTTATTATCAGCTATAAAGTCTAGTTTTTGTAATACAGTTATGAGCCGACTGGGTAGCGAACTACATAATGATATAAGTTGGAAATTAGAGGGGTTACTAACGGAGGAACTTATAATGTTCTTCCAAACAATGGAGCAAGTGCGAAATCAACTATGGGAGGAAATAGAATTTAAAGAAAAGCAAATACAGAAGCTATGCGAGGAAATGTGGGTACAGCTTGATATACCAATACCAAATAATTTGGTGGATCGGTTAATACTACAGGATTTACTCATAGGAAGTGAAACGAATCATCAACTTGCAAATCGCATATCCCAGGAAACGGATAACCTTAGCCAACAGGAAAACCTACTGAATATTATCTTTGGTAATGATGATATATATATTGAACCCGCTCAATGGGTTAGTTCGGGCAGTTTGTATGACTTTTGCATTAACGTATTAAATTTTGAGTATAAGCAAAAAGAATGGGAAGCATTTCAGACAATAGCCAAGAATTGCGGTTGTATTTTCCCTTATGAGAAGATGGTAATTGTCTGCGATCGCCCTCGCATCCTCTCCCTGGACAACCAGCAGCGCCTCCACGCGGAAGGCGCACCCGCGATCCAGTTTGCAGACGGATACAGCCTCTACGTTTATCATGGGGTAAGATTACCTGAAAAATACGGCAAGCTACACCCAACACAGTGGGAAGCTAAATGGATAATAGAAGAAGATAACGCCGAACTACGGCGAGTGCTAATTCAGGGAATTGGCTACGATAGAATTGCCCAGGAATTAGGAGCAATTGAGTTAGATTCTTATCAAGAATACACTTTATTTAAAATTGATACTGATATTGATGTTGAGCCAATATCTTTGTTGAAGATGACTTGCCCAAGCACAGGATTTATTCATGTGTTGCGCGTACCACCTGAGATGATATCGGCACGGGAAGCGATCGCTTGGGTGAATTGGGGAATTAAGCCGGAAGAATTTTCTGTGCAGACATGAAATTTTTTGATGATTCACGCGCTATTGAAAGCAATCAACTAACTGCTACACTATCTCCCAACTTCGAGGGCCAGCGGACAGTCAGAATGGTACAATCTGACTCGGCAGACCAAGAATGGGGTACGCCTGGAGACCAGAGAACGTAGTCGCCTTCACGAGACAGTAAGACTTCTTGCTCTGGAAATTTAACGTGAAATCGTCCTTTAATCAGGATAGAAAGTGTAGTTGCTTCCTCATTCATTGCCCATTCGGATCTCCCGTCTCCTGCTGGGTGCATCCCCCATTTCACTTCTAGGTTGGAAGTCGAACGAATGTCATCGATTGGGTTTATAAAATGACCGAGAAACCAACCAGAACGATTTGCACCTTCACTATGAGCATTCCCAACAACAACATTAGACGGCATTTGCGAATCCTTGCTTATATGCAAGTATTAATTTTATAAAACTCAGCAAAATTATCAAGTCGGATGACTAAGTGTTAACGCACAAGTGCTAACGCACAAATGTGAACGCACACAGATTGTGCAAAATCTTAGGAATTGTAGAGACGCAAAATTCTACGTCTCTACAGGATGGGATTTCTCTCTACTCCCGGCGAGATTTCCCGGCGAAATGTTCCTTAACGGGACGCCACGGCTAAGCCGCTATGGCGCAGTAAAGGCTCCGTACTCGGTTCCCGTCCCCGGAAGGACTTGAACACTTCCATCGGGTGTAAGCTACCACCCAGCGCCAACACGGTGTCGCGGAAGCGCTTACCTGTAGAAGCTACAGCCGTCTCATCTTCTAAGCCAGCGTCTTCAAAAGCTGCAAAGGCATCAGCACTGAGAACTTCAGCCCACTTGTAGCTGTAATAACCCGCCGCATAGCCGCCAGCAAAGATATGTCCGAACCCGCATAAAAAGGAGTCTTCTGGCAGAGGGGACAAAATTGTTGTGGTTTGGGCAATGCGGTTTCGCACATCAGCCACCGTTTCATTCCCACCCGGTTGATAGCGATGGTGCAGTTCGATATCCACTAAGCTAAAGTGCAATTGCCGCAACGTGCCAGTACCGCTCATGTAGTTGCGTGCTGCCAAAAGCTTTTGGTAGTAATGCTCTGGTAAGGTTTCCCCGGTTTCGTAGTGCTTCGCCATTCCCATCAAAGTGGGTCGGTCATAGCACCAGTTTTCCATAAACTGGCTGGGTAATTCTACCGCATCCCATTCCACATTGTTGATGCCTGCTGCACCCGGATAATCCACCTTGGTCAGCATATGCTGCAAGCCGTGACCGAATTCGTGGAATAAGGTTTCTACCTCGCCAAAGGTCATCAGGCTGGGTTTGCCATCGACTGGGGGGGTTTGGTTGCAGACCAAATAGGCGACAGGTAAGCGTGTAGTGGGCGTGCCAGCTTCGATAATTTTGGCACGGACTAGGCACTCGTCCATCCAGGCACCGCCGCGCTTTTCGGCGGGACGGCTGAAAGGATCTAAATAGAAGTATGCGATCGCATTGCCTGTTTCATCAGCAATCTGGAAGTAACGCACATCCTCATTCCACACTGGGGCTTGACCATCAGCCGCCGTGACGGTAATGCCAAATAACCGCTTGACGAGGCTGAATAGCCCATCTAGCACTTGTGGTAGGGGGAAGTAAGGGCGTAACTCTTCTGCACTGAAGGCGAACTTTTCTTCCCGCTGGCGTTCCGACCAAAAGCTGATATCCCAGTGCTTCAAGTCGCTGCTTTCTGCGGCTCCTTTACTTGCAGCATACGCTTTTAATTCTTCTAATTCCTTCTTAGCCGCATCATAACTAGCGCCGCGCAGTTCATCTAGTAACGCCTCAACTGCTTCAACGCTAGGAGCCATTTTTCGGGCTAGGCTTAACTCGGCAAAACTGTCAAAACCGAGTAGCCTTGCCTTTTCTTGGCGCAGTTCCAATATGCGCTCAATGAGTGGGGTGTTATCTAACTCGCCACTCGATGCACGGCTGACATAGGCTTTATAAAGCTTTTCGCGCAAGTCCCGACGGGTGCTGTGCTGCAAGAAAGGGCCAAAGCTGGGAAAATCCAGGGTGATGCGCCAAGGGCCATTTTCAGGGGTGGCATTTTCTTCGCCAGCAGCACGGGCAGTTTGAGCAGCTAGACTAATTAAGCTGGGCGGTAAGCCGTCAACTTCGTCTTTGTTGGTGAGGGTCAGGCTAAACGCTTTTGTAGCGTCGAGGACGTGGTTAGAGAACTTGGTGGAAAGTTCTGCTAATTCGAGTTGGATAGCGTTGAAGCGATCGCGCTTTTCTCCTTCTAACCCAACGCCGGAAAGTTCGGCATCTTTAATCGCTGATTCGACAATCCGCTTTTGGGCTGGTTCCAGGCTATCCCAAGCGTTGCTACTTTGCAGCCCCTTAAATGCTTCATACAGCGGCTTACTTTGGTTCAGCTGGTTGGAAAACTGCACCACTTTTGGCTGCACGGTTTCGTGCGCTTCGCGGATTTCGGGGCTATTCTTCACAGCCATCAAGTGACCGACAATCCCCCAACTCCAGGTTAAGCGTTCAACCAGTTGTTGGAGGGGATCGACTAAACCGCTCCAAGTCGGTTCTACCTGAGTTTCTAGGGTGGCAAGTTCCTGTTCTAGTTCAGCCAGTAGCTGCGTCATCGCCGGAACGACGTGTTCCGGCTTGATGGCATCAAATGGGGGCAGCCCTTTGCCGATGAGTAACGGGTTATCAGTAATAATGGCGTTTGCACTCATAGGTGATTTGTTTGTAAACGTATTTGGGCTGAATCGTCCTTGTTATCCGATCTTAAGAAAAAAATCAGCTACCCTTACAGGGTGGTTAACCGTAGCGAAGTTGCGGCTTATCGTCGGTACTCGTCGCCGCAGTCACCGATAAGCTGGTAGAGATCGCGCGATTGTTGAGCGATCGCATTCATTCGCCGATCATCCTCTGCATCCAGTATCAAATCAAACACCCTGGCATTGTCTTCGATATGCTCTGACACCCCTAACCGTGCGCCGACGATTGCACCCGCGACTGCTGGCTGCTCTAGAATATAACGCACCGCCACATTAGAGATATTTACCCCGTGCTTCTGAGCAATCTCTTGGAGGACAGAAAGTAACTCTTGAAATAAATTCCAGCCACCCCACGCATCTACCATATTCTTGTATTTTCGCAAGCTAGCCGTCTTCAGTTCTCCTGCTCGCGGTTCTGGTTGTCCCAGGTACTTTTCTGACAGCAAGCCGCCGCAGAGTGTCCCGTAAGCAAAAAGCTTGATGTTATTCTCTTGACAGAATTGCACCATGTTCGCTAAGGGACGCCTGTCAATTAGCGAAAATTGCACCTGATTGGAGACAATTTTGATACCTGCCTCGGTAATAATTTTCAGACGTTCTGTATCAAAATTTGTCAAAGCTAGATGATTGATTTTTCCCTCCTCTTGGAGTTCCGCCATATACTTGAGCGCATCCAAGTAGTTTTTATCGCGATAATCCCACCAATGAAACTGCATCAAGTCAAGAGAATCAACTCCCATTCTTTTTAGGGAAATATTAATGTTATCTTCTACCAACTTGCGCGTCATTTTAGTGGGTCTTGGTACCCATTTTGTGAAAGCTTGCAAGTTAGACAGCGCCTCTTCACCTCGACTTGCTACCAATTGCCTCCGGAACTCTCCAATAAAGTCCTCAGCGGGGCCATAATGGTCGGCTAAATCCCAAGTGGTGAAGCCTGCATCCATGTAATCAAACATATTTTGGATCGCAGCTTTTGAGTCAATTCTTCCATGTGCGCCTGACACTTGCCACATTCCATTCAGTACGCGGCAGATATTCAAATCTGGGGTAAATTGTAATCTACTTGATTCTGGTAAATTCATGTTGACGCTTTGTTATGTATAGATAAAATTATTGCCTATAGTGCCAGAAGTTGGATGCGATACACAAACTTAACCTCTCCCCAAACCCCTCTCCTCGTAGGAGAGGGGCTTTCTCTATCTCCTAGTTTTGAAATTTAAATACAGATAAACACTGATAATTTATCTGCGTTTGTCTATGGTTAATAAGTCTAAAAACTTACTATTCAGGTTTGTACGGAAAAATCTTCTGGATCGATGTCCCAATTGATCCAGCGAATCGCTGCACGAGCCGATGTAATATCCGGCGGCACTCGCATAGCATGAATGAAACCAGTGCTAGGACAAGTCATTTTTATCAAGTGAATAGGCTCTTTTTGAGGAGCATCATCAAAAGCATTACGTTGAAAACCATCAATATCAGCATCAAGTTTTAGCAAAGTGTATTCTTGCCAGGAATCTAATTCAGTTGCTTGTAATTCTTGACAGATTCGTGCATAGCCAATTCCTTGAATTAATATTCGACGCAATTCAGCGTTGTCTTCTTCTAAAATCCATTGTGCCTGCCATTGATGGGGATGCAGTTTGCCATATTTTTCAGGCAATTTTACCCCATGATAGTAATACCCCGTATGCCATCCATCAGCAAACTGAATCGCGGGTTCACCTTCGGCGTGGAGGCGGTTTTGGCTGTCGAGGGAGAGTTTAGTCGGGCGATCGCATACAATACAAACCTTCTCAAACGGGAAAATCCAGCCGCATTGCTCGAAAAGCTGGTTCAAGCATTCAAGTGCTTCCTGTGACTTCTGCTCCAGCACCCAACCGATAGAGACACAGTATTGGCTGATGCTGATAATCGCAACGAAATCTTCAGGGGTAATGGCACTCAATGGTTGGTAATATTGCAACAAATGTTGTGTTAGGTTATTCTCGATCGTTCTTCCTAGTTGAAAGTTGATCTCTTGCTGCAAAGCTGTCCAGACTCCTAAACTCAGCGATTTCCTAGCTAATTGGGATAGTGACTGTGCGAGTGAAATTCCCAACTGCTGGTATTCGCGTAACCACTCAACACCAGTAAGTGGACTACTGCAAAAAATGATTTCAGGTTCTTCTTGACCAATAACTGCGTAGGTTGATTTTATTGTTTCTGTGACTTTTTGACGATCGATCGGCTGTGTTAACAAAGCGCGCCACTTCTGTTGAAGCGATCGCAACAAACTTAGATTGGAAATTGGATTGGCTTGAAGATACAGTTCGGTGAGGTTGGTTAACCCAGATAGCTCGCTCAAGTCAGTAATTTGATTGCCACCGAGATTCAGGCGGGTGAGGTTGGTTAACCCAGAGAGGCTACTCAAGTCAGTAATTTGATTGTTACCTAGATACAGTTGGGTGAGGTTGATTAACCTAGAAAGCCCACTCAAGTCGGTAATTTGATTGCTACCGAGATTCAATTGGGTAAGGTTGGTTAACCCAGAAAGGGGACTTAAGTCGATAATTTGATTGTTATTTATATACAGTTGGGTGAGGTTGGTTAACTCAGAAAGGGGACTTAAGTCGGTAATTTGATTGTTGTAGAGATGCAGGTGGGTGAGGTTGGTTAACTCAGAAAGGGGACTTAAGTCGGTAATTTGATTGTTGTAGAGATGCAGGTGAGTGAGGTTGGTTAATCCAGAAAGCGCACTCAAGTCTGTAATTTGATTGGTGTGGAGATTCAGACGGGTGAGGTTGGTTAACCCAGAAAGCGCACTCAAGTCTGTAATTTGATTGTTATTTAGATACAGTTGAGTAAGGTTGATTAACCTAGAAAGCGGACTCCAGTCGCTAATTTGATTGTTATTTGGATACAGGTAGGTACCGTTGTAGAGATGCAGTTCGGTGAGGTTGGTTAACCCAGAAAGAGAACTCAAGTCAGTAATTTGATTAATGAGATACAGTTGGGTGAGGTTAGTTAACCTAGAAAGCCCACTTAAGTCGATAATTCGATTGTCATTTAGATACAGTTGGGTAAGGTTGATTAACCCAGAAAGCGGACTCAAGTCTGTAATTCGAGTGTTATAGAGATTCAGTTGGGTAAGGTTGGTTAATCCAGAAAGCGGACTCAAGTCGGTAGTTTGATTGTTGTAGAGATGTAGCTCAGTGCAGCTTGATAGTATCCGATTCGCTTGATTACAGTCAGAAGTGCCAGCTTTCTGCAACAACACCTCAACCGTATGCCTTGCTGCTGGAGAGAGGCTATCTTTGTGCAAACACCAGTCAGCAAAGCTGTTAAAAATTGTGGTTTGGTTTGGCTGCGATCCGGACATAAAGCACCCTCAACAGTAATTTTTGCTTTTTTAGTCAGGTGTCAGTAACCAGCAACTTGTTAGGAACGCCAGTCTTTTTCAGCTTGTTCTAGCACGTAAGCAGAAACAGCTTGGATTTCTTGTTCGCTGAGGCGGTCTTTGTATGCCGACATATTGTTTTTGCCGTTGGCGACGATGGATGCGATCGCATCCACGTTATCCATGTCATTTCGTTTTAATGCCTTGAGTTTCAGATTCTTCCCGCGTCTGATAATATTGCCGCCGTTGAGATGACAGCCTGCACACTGGACGCTAAAGATTTTGGCACCGTTAGCAGTATCTGCGGCTAAAGCTGGAACGCTAAAAGCAATTAGCACGGTGAAAGTTAGAAGTAAGACGGTTAGTAGCTTCCTCAAGGGACTTTTCCTCGGTTTTTATTAAATTAATCACCACTGAGAATCCGCTATTTTATGAATCGGTGTCTTCTCCCTCAACTTCTTCGTCTTCTATCGCTTCCTGAAGAAATAAGCGTGCCAATCTGTTATAGGTGCCAGGGCCAACAAATTGAGGATAAGTATGAGAACGGCTGTACACCCATACCAGTTCTTTTCCGTCAAAAATGCGGATATCTTGAAACAGACCTTTGCATTTTGGTTGCAGCGACTTAGCTGTATTTAATGCGTCCGTCCATCTTTCAAACTCTTGGGAAAATTCATAGGTGATGACTTTAAACATAAGCTTGGGCTTCTTTCTTGACTTCCTAATTTGAAGCTTAAGCGGCGGGTAGGAATTGGGGGAATGATTCTGGACAAGCGACCAAAAGCACCGAGGTCAAAGTGCCTGATGTCAAAGTGCCTCAAAGGAAGCGGTGAATCCTTCAAGACTTAAACACTCGTCTTGGAAAGATTCGGCGTCTCCGACCTCTTCAACCTTGTATTCCATGAAGCGCTGACCATCTGGCGTTTTTTTGGAAGAGATACAAGTGCTTTGATACTTGTCTGCGATCGCTTTACAGGTAGTCCCATTGCGTTTCCAAGCATCGCCCGAACAGCTAATCGTTACCAGCCACATAACTTCAGTCTCCATTGATATTGGGGGTGTGCGATCGCGAAAACTCTGAGTTGCTCTGACGCAATCTGATGCATCATATCAAGGGTTATCACCCTAAGCCTAACTCCGGAGTTAAGGATTGATATGACTCGCAAGCGCTTATTTTCGCTAATTGTGGCGCTGTTACTGATTGCACTTTCCTGGTGGGGGGTAGCGGCGGCACGGACTGGATTGGTGACGCGAACATTCTCAGATACATTCTCAGATAAAGGGTTGCCGATGCTGTACGTCGCACCAGAGGGTTTTGAACAGGGTTCTGAGAAAATACCCGGTGTGCTGGTGGCGCACGGCTATGCGGGTTCTAAGCAATTAATGCTGGGCTACGCGCACGTTTTGGCGCACGCGGGGTATGCCGTGATGTTGTGGGATTTCGGCGGACATGGCGCGAATCCAGCACCCCTAGAGCGCGATTCACTTCAGCAAGACCTGAATGTGGCTTATGCTGCCCTGTTGGAGCAACCAGAGGTCGATCCTAGCCGCTTGGCGCTGCTGGGGCACTCAATGGGGAGTGGTGCGGTGATGTCGGCGGGTATCCGCAATCCCGACCGCTTTGCGGCAACGGTTGCCGTCTCGCCAACGGGTGCGGGAGTGACGCCTTCTATCCCGCGCAATCTTCAGCTACAAGCCGGGAGTTGGGAAGGTGGATTTGTGACGAATGCCCAGCGGTTGCTGGCGGCGGCAGGAGGAGAAAACGATAACTTTGCTGGGGGAAGGGCGCGATCGCTCGTTATCATCCCGAACGCCGAACACATCACCATTCTCCTCCGCAATATCAGCCACCAAGCTGCCCGAACGTGGCTCGATGCTACCTTCAGAATTCAGAGTAGCAGTAACTATAGTGACCGTCGGATGGCTTGGTATGCCTTGCATTTGTTGGCATGGCTGTTGTTCCTTTTCGCCGTTGCCCCTGCTGTTGCTGACCCGGCGACTACACCTAAGGCAAAGGTGCATCCGCTACAAAGCTTGCTAGGTTCGCTTTTAGCTCCCTTCCTTGCCAGCGCTTCACTCCTATTGCTGAGTCGTATAGGGGAAATTGACAGCTTGGGTGGCGTCCTCGTCGGCGGTGCAATCGGAATTTGGTTCTTTGTGGCAGGCGTCGTCTGGCTGGGGATTCTCTTGCGCCTACAACGTCCTACACTCAGGGCGCTGGGGATAGGCTTAGGGCTGTTTGTACTGCTTTGGGTGGGTTTTGGGGCAATGGCACAGTCGGTGTGGCTGCAATGGTGGCTAATTCCAGCACGTCTGAAGCTTTGGCCTTTGCTGTCGTTGGCTTGCCTTCCTTGGTTTCTAGCGTCGGGAGTGGCGCAACAGGATGCTGGGGTACTCTCGCGGATGGCGTGGTGGTTGTGGCAAAGCGTGCTGCTAGTAGGCGGCTTTATTTTGGCGGTGTACTTGGTTCCGCAACTTGGTTTTATCTACCTGTTGCTGCCGCTATTTCCGCTAGCGATGGGTATTTTCTCCTTTGCTGGCAGCCAACTTAATAATGTGTGGAGTTATGCACTGGGGAGTGCGTTGTTTTTCGGTTGGGCGATCGCTGCTGCTTTCCCGCTCGCTAGTTAGCGAATACAGAATTAGAAGTTTTCTACCTAAAGGAAGTACCGATTTCGAAGCGATCGCGCCAAGATAGAAGAAGCGGATTATAACCTCTTTTTTGCTGGAAAGCTTGTACAAGTAGTTTAATTAAAGCTTCATCTAAATCAACTACTACAAACCGGGGAAGAAAATGCCTAATAATAAAATCAAAGAACAAATTACAACCGATCTCCATCAAGCTAAAGAAACAGGACAGCTCAGAGCAGAGCGGATTCGGGAAATTGTTCAATCTGCTGTCTCTCAGGTGGGTTCGGAGTTTAAGGAAGGTTCCACCGAACTTCGCTCAATTGTTAAAGATGCGGTTTCTGTGGTTCTGGAAAACTTGCAAGATAAAGGTGGCGAACTCAAAGAAGAAGTCACGGCTACGATTGAGGGAGCGGTTGAAGGCTTTAGCCATCTAAGACATCGAAATATTGCGAAAACGCAAGCAGAGGTTAAACAGCTACAAGCTCAACTGGACAACGAAGAAAATGAACTCCAGCAAGAAATTGATAAGCTGCTAGTAGACATCGAAGAATCTGGTAAAGATACCTCGCCTTCTACCAAAACTGCTCTGGAGTCTGCGATTAATAATCTCAAAAATAGCGACGAGGTCGCATCGCTGAAAGAGCGTTATGCTCAACTACAAGCTCAACTAGCGATTCTCCGAGCGAATTTGGCTGCACGTTACGGGGGACGCGCCGAGGACGTGAAGGGGTACCTGGACGAAGCGAAGCACTGGTACGACCGTTCTCGCCCTCAAGCTGAAATAATGGTTCAGCAGGTAGAACAAAAGCGATCGCAGGTTGAAGAAAAACTGGGTGATGCTGGGGTAGCGATCGCTAAGAAAGAACGTCAGGTACGTCAAATCTTGAGTGAGTTGTTACGAACAGCAGCAGATGCAATTCGCGAAAAAGAACCCGTGAGTAAATCAGGGACTCCTAAAGATTCTCACCATTAATTAAAACAGAACCAGCTAAGACTTAGCTGGTTCTGTTTTTTAAACTCAATTTTTAAACTTGCAGTAGGGTTTTAACACGCAACCAGCACTCAAGAAAGACTTCTACTCCCACCACTACCGCTACAAGGGATAGAAGCGTCTAACTAACCTTGGCTTAGTATACGTTTTCTCCTCCAGCCATTCTTTCTTCGTGCTTCACGATTACCCAAACCGCATGAATACTACCGGGAAGCCAACCCAGAACCGTAAGCAAAATGTTGATGAATAAAGTTGGGCCAACACCAACTGTCAGAAAAATGCCTAAAGGAGGCACGAGAAGACCAGCCAGAATCCGGAGTAATTTCATGAGACTACTTCAACTTTCTTATTTAAACTCTTATTAGTCTTATTGTCCTAAATCAAGTAATTGAAGACCTCCCCCTAACGAATTATCTTCGTTTGGATAGATGGTATACAAAACTGCATTCATCTTTCTAGCTTGCAAACTAAAAAAGGAGGAATAGCATCTAGCTTTCCTCCTTTTTTTAATCCCTATCAATTTTACTTCTCTGGATAGAGATTAACCTTGAGTTTTCAAGTCACTACTGCTGCCGGTTAGTACACCCGCATTTCTCTCAGCAAAATATTTGCTGATGAAAGTATTTGCAAAAGATAGAACGACGGGTGCCAACAGAAAAGCTAAAATCCCATGCATACTAAATCCGGGAACCAAAATTGAAGCCAACCAGAAACATATCCCGTTAACGACGAGCGAAAATGTTCCTAAGCTGACAAAGTTAAGCGGCATAGATAGTAAAGATAGAGTCGGCTTAACTCCAGCATTGACTAAGCCAATCGCTACAGCAGCAATTAAAGCAGCAGGAAATGTAGCAATATTAACACCTGGAACAAGTAAATCAACAATTAGTAGGCTAAGAGCTGTAGCTACCCAGGTAAAAAGCGTTCCCATCATGGTTTTTTTCCTTAAATTGACACAATAGAAAATTTTAAAGTCCTGATACTATGCTCAGCGATCGCCTAGCCTTCAACCTCCCTACGAAGGTAGATTTTTCTAGAAGCGATCGCCTGTTGCCTTGGTGTTTTAGTGTCTTGGTCGTTGATTACACACAAGATGTAGATAAGGTAGTTCCTCTCGCCAGGAGAAGGCAGTAAATCTCAATACAATCAGGACAACTTAAGCTAAGTGAAATTAGTGATGTATAGGATGGGTAAGCGATAGCGAAATCTATGCAGGGGTTGGGTTTCCCAAGTCAAACACCACTTGCGTGCGGGGGAACCCCCCGCACGCAAGTGGCTCCCCAACCTACGAACATCTTCAATTTAATTGCATCCGCTTACTTATTGTTGAGGTGCAGTTATGCTGACGTTATTCGTTGAGCTATCCAATACTATCCAGCCAGATTTCCCGTCTAAATTCTCTGAACTATTTGCCACTTTAAAATAGAGCTTCTCGCCGCCACGAGTTTCAACAGCAAAATCGGCTTTTTCCGCATAAACCACTTTAAATCCTCGGTCTCTCAGACAATACATCGCCCAAGCTTTCAGCGTGTGCTTGTGTGGTTCATATTGAATCGGAGGCTTGTTTAACGCCTCTTCCATCACCTTAATTAGCTGCACTGGTTGCACGCTCCACTAGATACTTTCCCTTTTAGTTTCTGCTGGATCGCAGCGAATTTCAATCAGGAATCCATCCGGGTCGTAAAAGTAAATGCCTCGTCCGGTGGGACGGCTGACAGGGCCGTGATCGATGGGCACTTGATTTTGTTTTAGCACCTCGACCGCCCGCTCGAACAACTGCGGGTCGATGTCAAAGGCGAGGTGATTGACGCGGGTAAAAGCGCGATGCGGGTCATTGTCTGGGGGTGGCAAATCCGGCTCCCAAAACAAGTCGAGGACGGTACCATCGGGGGTGACGAAATTGGTAACTTTGCCTGATGCTACAAGCGATCGCAATGTGGTCGGCACTTCTTCACCCGTCAGTTCGTACAAACCCAGGATACCCCCGTAAAAGTGCCGGGAAGCTTGCAGATCGTGGACGTTCAAGGCAATGTGGTGGACTCGCCGCAGATCCCCTGCGGAAAGGGCAGTGTTGACGGATTGGGGGCTGGATAGCATGACAGAAAAGACTCCTTTCGTTACTTTCGATAGAAGCAAGACTTTTTTCTTTAAGTCTATTATTCAAAATAAAAATTATCATGCCCTTTGATTACACTTTAGATTTTAAGGCAATCGATTTTCGCTCTTCTCCCGAACTTTATCGAGTGGGTAAGGGCGAGCAGGGGGTGCTTTTGGTAGAACCCTACAAATCAGAAATTCTTCCCTACTGGCGCTTTAAAACTCCAGAGATTGCCAGAGAATCGAGCGAAAAAATTTACCAGATGTTTCTGGATTACCTAGAACAAGATGATTTTGTTGGCGCGGATATGGCACGGAAGTTTTTACAAATGGGTTATACGCGATCGCGCAGATATGCCAATCATAAAAGCGGCAGAAAATTTAAGTCAAATCCTCAAAAAGAAACCTCTAAAGAATCACAGCTTCAAGCAAGGAAAGATATTTTACCCAATGAAGTAGATCCGGTGAAAGCTGAATCAGCCGCAATCTTTAAAGAGAAATGGATGCAAGCAAAGATAAATGAGAAATATTTACAGCTTTTAGCAAACCATAAACAGATGTACGAGTAAGGATGAAAGAGAATAATCTTAGCAAATAGAATTCGCAGCTTCGCCAGCCTTCCTATGTCAGTTCAAATACTGACACATAATCAACTCAGAGTTTTCGGAAACGCTTTCTACATTGGTGTTGTATACAATTAGTTTACCGAGAACAATCAAAATGAGTAATAGCCGGAAATCAATTTTATTTTTTAGCTTATTCCTCACCCTTTTGGGAACAATCACCTCTGGGAAACACGTCCTAGCGATCGCCCAATCTTCAGAATCAACCCAGCGACTAACTGTATCACAGACATCACCCTCCAAATTGGCACAGCTTTCTTCTACATGTACCTATGACGATAGAAAAACCGTAGAAACTGTGAAAGACAAAAAGGGTAAAGTGACACTGGTTGGTGAAACTTATGTCATCGTAACTGAAGGACAGAATGGTATAAGATATGCAACTTGTAATCTTCCTGATAGTTTCAAGGCAGAAGGAAAAGCAATTACATTCAGTGGTGAAGTAAAAGAAATCTATCCTAATGAACGTTGGGCAGCTACACCGTTAAAAATTACAGCGATCGCATCCAGCACCCCAACTTCGACCCCAACCCCAACCCCAGTTCAATCTATTCAAAGCCTATCGAATGGTAACTACACCTTTTGTAGCAAACCTCCCTCAGGCACCGGGAACCAACAGGGTGTAGATTTAGGGCATTGTTATGTATTTGGGAAGAAAGGAAATCGCCTAGTCGGAGACCTTTACGATACCAAAAATTTGGGCGAAGTAACCGCTTGTGTTAGCGGTGTAGTTAATAAGAGAACTGTTAGCGGCGAAGCGATAGAAATTGTCGGAGATATTGGTCGGCAAAATATACCGCCAAACTCATCAGGCACCCGGTTAGTTAATTGGGACAATCAGGGTTACTTGAAAGTTGCGAGAGCTACTGTAATTGGCAGGCTGAATAGCCCTGGCAGCAACAATGTCAGAAAAGTTCGCTATCGTTCTGCTTTGCTTAACTTAAATGGTTTTTATCGCCACAATCAACTGAAACAAGCACCTACAAACTGTTTAAAACGCTAAGAAAGGCAACCGCTAAAAGTAAGCGATCGCATTCTCAATAACAGTAGGTTAAACCCAACAACCAAGAAACCCAACCAATGCTTAATCGAGTTGGGTTTCTTTGCCGCATTCCAACTTAAATTTTTATTGATAGTAAAACTTTACTATCAATATTTGTATCAAAAATCCTCAAATTGATAAATTTATTAATTCAACTTGTCTCCAGTTGAATGAGTATACTTCTGATACCCATTGTTTGTTGGATAATTATTTGTTGGATACAAAGCATTGGATTTGAATAATTGCCCCGATTGGATAATCGCAATAGCGATGGGTTCTAAAGCTTTTGTCCAGCTGTCTCTGATTCGCTGCTGCTCTTCCGGAGTGGGGTTGGTGCTTAACCGTTGAATTTCAGCCAGGACAATTGCTGGTAGTTGCTCGTAGAAACTCATTGCTAGTTCACTACCTACCTGATTCAGCAACAGTTGCACTAAAGCAGAGCTGTTCATTACATCATTCGCAACACTACCCGTTGCACCAGTGGCAGTTGCACTAGCGGCAGTTGCACTAGCGGCAGGGGGCGGATTTAATTGGGGGATAGCATCAACGGGAGATACAGGGGTTTTAACAGGCTCAGCAGGACTTTGAAGCGTGTCGCTGCCATATTCAATCGGAGGTTGAACAATCACAGCAGGACTTTGAAGTGTGTCCCTGGCATCTTCAATCGGAGGTTGAACAATCGCAGCAGGACTTTGAAGCGTGTCGCTGCCATATTCAATAGGAATAGTAGGGTGAACAGGCACAGGACCTTTATGCGTATCCCAGGGGTCTTCAATCGTAGGGTGAACACCCGTAGCAGCGCCTTTAAGGCTGTCGATTGCACCTTCAATCGTAGGGTGAACACCCGCAGCAGCACCTTTTATTACTAAATCCGCAGCACCTTCAACAATCGCTTTAATACCCTCACCTACACTTTTACCAGTAAACGCCGCAGCAGCTGCACTGACTACAGCACCAAAGGTTGCTCCAGCTAAAGCAGCATTCGCCACACGCCTGCGGGTGCCTGTTGGCTGAACACCAGACTCTTCTGTAGCCGCGTCAGTCTCTTCATTCGCTGCATCTGACGCAGCATCACCGCCATCTCCGCTAGTGTCTGCTGGAGGAACGCTGGACTGTGCCGGAATCCGGTCAGTATTTTCGTCATGCCGATCAAAAGGCTGATTGCTCTGTGTCATAATGCCCCGTCTCCTGCCTACCAAAACGGCTTAACGATCTGAAGTCACTGCTACTGCTAATTTAGCGATCGCGCGTATAGACTTACACCGACCTCAAGGGAGACATCCTTAAATACCCAGCAAGGTATAGCCATATACGATGATTGGGATTCCATATCTACAACTACAGATGCAATAGGTGTTGAGTCATGTCTGCCTTTAGCTCAGTTAAATCCTTATTGAGGCTCGTTAGAGTTGCAATAGATAACGAGCTACAGCAAAACGATATTTAGATGCTTGGGGGCAAAAGAGACAATGATGACTAATAATACGCCAAATTTCGAGAGACGTGACGAAAATGCTGGCTCTAGCGAGACAGCTCAACCTTATATTCGTACAGAAAGCACAACTCAACCTAGTGGAATAGCAAGAGCAGAAAACAGCCCTACGATTACATCTCAATCTGTTGCTCGGCAACAACCCACCGACATCAATGCTCGGCAACAACCCACCGACATCAATGCTCGGCAACAACCCACCGACATCAATGCTCGGCAACAATCCGGCAGTATGAATGCTGGACAACAATCTAGCAGCATGAATCCAGCCTTATCTAGAGCGCTGATGGGAGGACTCATCGGTGCTACCTTAGGGACACTAGCCGGTCTGGTAGCTGGTAGGAGAACATCTGAGGGTGTGAAACACGCTGCAAAAGGTGTTGGCGATGCGACAAAGACTATTGCTGGCGGTGTTAACCAGACTGCAAAAGGTGTTGGCGAAGCAGCAAAGACTGTAGCTGGCGGTGTTGGTCAGACAGCCAAAGGTGTTGGCGAAGCGGTTAAGAGTGTAGCTGAAGGCGTTAACTACGCTGTAGTAGGCACATTACAAGATACCGCTGAAGGTGTTAGCCAGGCTGTAGTAGGTACATTGGACGCAGTAAAGGGTACAGCTTCAAATGCTAAGCAAGTTGTAGCAGGTGCCGCAGACCAGCTACAGGATAAAACTGAGGATGCCAAGCAATCTGCAATCAGTGGATTGGACGCAGTTCAGGATGCCGCTGAGGATATCAAGCCATCTTACGAGCAGAACGTCAAGGTAGCGAAAGAGCATCCGGTGATCAGTACGCCGCAGGTCACGACAACTGCGAACATCGGCATGGAAAGGGACATGGATATGCAGACAGCATATATTTCCGGCCCAGATGAGGAAGATGTGGTTAATCGAAATAGGTTTTCAGAGACTGAAACCTCACTAGATCCTAATGCAACCTATCTCCAAGAAGGGGAAGCTTCTGGTTTCCAACGTTATGAAGATACTGCTGACATTTAGAAGCAAGTCTTGATGACTGCGAATGATTGATAGAAGGGTTAGGAGTTAGGAGTTAAGAGTTGGAAATTGATAACTCATAATTCATGACTCCTAACCTTTATCAATTGTCCCTGAAAAACAACCCTTGCAAATTAGAATAAAATTGTAATTAGTTGGGTTTGAACTAAGCGTTAGCAAAGGATATTTCCGCATTTGCTTAGGTTAGGAGAATATCGCTTTTTGCCTATTTAAGCAAGCGGCTATCATCAGTATCTATTTAAGTAGAAAGGAGACGATTTTTATGATTGATAATGACAAAGTTTTGGGTGAAGATGAAATATTTGTTGAACAAATCCCACACGAATATGATGCTCCTCCAGCAGACACAGGCATGAATAATGCCTTGACTAAAATAGCGATTGGAGCATTCATTGGTGCTACGGTGGGTGCGATAGCTGGCGCTATGGCGAATAAGGGTGCCGTTGATCGGGTAAACCAGACTGTAAGAAATGCAGGAAATGCAGTCAAAAATGCCGCTGACGGTGTTAACCAAACTGTAAGAAGCGTAGGTGATGGTGTAAAGAACGTAGCTGTCAGCGTTAACGACACAGTAATCGATGTAGGGGATAAAGTTAAGGGCGTCACCCAGGATGTTAATTACACCGTAAAAGATACCCTTAGCACAGTTAAGGGTACAGCGGAGAATGTTAACGAGACTGTGAAAGGTACAGTAGATGTACTCAAGGATGCAGCGGATAATGTTAACGAGAATGTCAGAGGTGCGGGAGAAGCATTGAAAGGTGCATCTGAGGATGCCACTCCATCTGAACCTCAGATTGTCAAGGGGCCTGATAAGCAGGTAAAGTACATTTTAGTGCCAGTAGAAACTGAAGGGAATGTTTGATAAACCAAACTTCGAGGAAGGGGAAGTTTAGGAACAAATACTTGAAGTGTTGCTTTTGCAACTGGACAAACTTTTGTCGCAAGAACAAATTTTAATTAGAAGCGATCGCTCTCTGAAAAAAAGAAGCGATCGCTTCTTTTTTTCTAATAAAAAGGGTAGATTGAGGCTTCACTTTTTATTTAATTGTAGAAATCTTAATAGATGAGGAATTGATTAAGGGCAGTGCCGTTTCAATTTTTCCAAGTAGCTCCATTTTTTCTATGTCATCACACCAAGAAGATTTGATGGCATTTTTAATCAAATTTACAATATCATCCAAAGAAAATCCTAATTTTTCAACCAACATTTTATACTCGTAACCTAAACTCGAATTAAACATTTTTGGATCGTCAGTATTAACCGTTATCAGCAGTCCTTCCTCGTATAATTTTTTAATCGGGTGAAGTTCAATGCCAGCAACGACTCCTGTTCTCAAATTAGAGATAGGACACATCTCTATTGGGATTTGCTCTGACTTCAAAAAGGATACTAATTCTGGATCGTCTATCGCACGTACACCATGCCCAATACGATCCACTTTTAAGCTGCGAATGGCTCCCCAGATACTCTCAGAACCTGCTGCTTCACCCGCGTGGGCAGAAGTTTTAAACCCCAAGTTTCTCGCTTGCTCGTAAACCGCTTCGTAGGGTTCGGGAGGAAATGTTTGTTCCGAGCCACCGATGCCAATTCCCAAGACTCCAAGATTTTTTACCTCGTGAATCTGTTTTACCCAAGTCATTCCCTGTTCCGGTCCGAAATCTCGAATCAGGTCGGCTACTAAATTCACTGTAATTTTATCGGCATGAACATCCAAACCTTTGCGAATTGCTTCTGTGAGTTTCTGGGGTTCCAGTCCATGCCTAATAAAATCGCCTGGAGAATAAAAAGCTTCCACATAAATAATATTTTGAGAAGCTAAATCCTCAGCAACTTTACTAGCAATCAATGTAAAATCTTCGTATTCTCGTAAAAAGTTGTTCTTCCAAACCCAGGTGTCAATAAAATGTTGAAAATCTTTGTATTGAAATTTTTGCTCCATCTGGGAGAATGAACCAACCGAAGAAACGGCATTATACTTTTCTATAAGTTGCCAAAGGGCTGTGAGGGGAATTGCTCCCTCCAGATGAAGATGAAGTTCAACTTTGGGTAATTGGTGCAGAGTATCATTTAGCAACATATTCTTAAGATGAAAAGTAATTTTTATCGGCGTCAGATGACGTAATTTTACCGCTCAAAAATCGCCAACTCTATTTATTAGAGTTACTTTGCCTAAAGGTTATTATCTTCCTCCAAGTGGTTCACCCGATTGGGTGAGAATATGGACGGTGAGAGTATGGACAGATAGCTCCCATGTGAGAATATAGCGGGCAAGCAGTTGAGTCCAAGACAAACCTAACCCCCAGCTCCTTCCCTAGTAGGAAAGGGGAGTAAGACTTAAATCAAAGCCTCTCTCCTCCTAGGACAGAGGTTTGGAGAGAGGTCAAAAATGTACTGCATCCAACTGAGAACGGCTATATCCCATTGATGTTCCTTGGCAGCGAGGGTGCGCCTACACACAATTAGTTTTCTGTCAATCTGGAAGCGATAAAAATAATTCGTGGATGGGTGTTTTAGGATGATCATCACAGAAGTGTCTGATTCGTAACTGCTGAACACATCCGATGCTGAACATTCCTCAACTACTGGCACAAGAGCTTTCTCTCAAACCTTCTCAGGTGCAAAGTGCGCTGGAACTTTTCGCCGAGGGGTCAACGATTCCCTTTATTGCTCGTTATCGGAAAGAGCGTACTGGCACAATGGACGAAATCCAGCTTCGCAACCTGTCGGAGCGATTTACCTACCTGACGGAGCTGGAAGAGCGCAAGGCGGCGATTCTGGAAGCGATCGCATCCCAAGGTAAACTCACCGATGAGCTGAAAGCTAAAATCGAATCCTCTGTGCAAAAAACCGAACTAGAGGATCTTTACCTACCCTACAAAACGAAGCGACGGACACGTGCCACCATCGCTAGGGAAAAAGGACTGGAACCCTTGGCAGAGTTTATCAAGTCGCTGAACAATCGCACTGCTCAGCCTGCATCTCTGGAGTCAGAGGCGGCAAAGTATATTTCTGAAGAAAAGGGAGTGAAGACGCTGGAGGAGGCGCTTAAAGGTGCTTCTGACATTCTGGCGGAGGCGGTGTCTGAAAAAGCTGAGGTGCGATCGCATCTACGCGACTATTTGATGAACGAAGGGGTATTCGTCTCGCGCATCAAAAACGATCATCCCGAAGGTTCCACCAAATTTGAGATGTACCGAAATTTTCAGGCTTCGGTGAAAAATATTGCGCCGCACAACTTTCTGGCACTGCTGCGAGGGGAGACGGAGGAAGTGTTGAACTTAGAACTGTCCTTCGATGAAGAAGTTGTCCTTTCCTATTTGGAGTCGCAGGAAATCCAAACGAAAGTCCCAGCAGTGAGAGACTTTTATCGGGGAATGCTCAAAGATGCCTTCAACCGTTTGATGAAAGCTTCCCTGATTAGCGAAGTGCGTGCTGATAGAAAAGCTTATGCAGATGTCGAGTCGATTAAGACATTTGAAAGTAATTTGCGGGAGTTGCTGCTGTCGAGTCCAGCGGGATTGAAGCCAACCCTGGCAATCGATCCGGGATTTCGGACTGGGTGCAAAGTTGCCGTTCTTGATGAGACGGGGCAATTTTTAGAATACCAGGCTGTCTTTCCCCATCAAGCAGCCGAGCAGCGATTGAAGGCTGCCAGCACTATCAAGAAATTGATTGAAAAGTACAATATTCAACTGATAGCCATCGGTAATGGCACTGCCGGACGAGAGACGGATGAGTTCGTTGCAGAAATTCTCAAGACGATGGATCGCAAACCGATTAAAGTCATGGTGAATGAGTCGGGAGCATCGATTTATTCTGCGAGTGATGTAGCGATCGCAGAATTTCCCGATCTTGATATTACCGTTCGCGGTGCTATCAGCATCGGTCGTCGCTTGCAAGATCCCTTAGCCGAACTGGTCAAAATTGATCCCAAGTCGATTGGCGTCGGACAGTACCAACACGATGTCGATCAAAAATTACTGAAAACGAAGCTAGATGATACGGTAGAAAGTTGCGTGAACTATGTCGGTGTGGATTTGAACACCGCCTCGAAGGAACTTCTGACCTTTGTTTCCGGGATGACACCAACGGTTGCCAAAAATATCATCACCTATCGCAACAAACAAGGTGCATTCAAAAACCGCCGGGAACTTCTGAAAGTACCAAAATTAGGACCAAAAGCCTTTGAACAGGCGGCTGGTTTCTTGCGGATTCGCGCTGGCGAAAATCCTTTAGATAATACAGCCGTACATCCTGAGAGTTATGGGGTTGTACAAGCGATCGCTAAAGATTTAAATGTGCCATTGGAGCAAATTACGCAAGTTGCAGAAAAACTTAAGTCAACCAACTTGAAGAAATACGTCACTGATACCGTCGGCGAACCGACGCTGCGCGATATTATCAGCGAACTGGAAAAACCGGGAAGAGATCCCCGCGCCGAGTTTAAGTATGCCACTTTTAAGGAAGGAGTCAAAGAAATCAAGGATCTCCAAATTGGCATGGAACTGGAAGGGATTGTGACGAATGTTGCTAACTTTGGCGCGTTTGTCGATATCGGCGTTCACCAAGATGGTTTGGTGCATATTTCGCAACTCTCTGACCGATTTGTAGACGATCCAAAACAAATTGTCAAAGTCGGACAAGTTGTGAAAGTGCGAGTGCTGGAAGTCAACGGGCAGTTGAAACGCATTAGTTTGTCGATGAAATCAGCAGGCGAAGCGAGTGGCGGAAGTAGTGTGAAAAAGGCAAGCGATCGCATGCAACAAAAATCACCAACACTAAACGACTTAAAAACGAAGTTTGGTAGAAAATCGTAAGCTTGCAACTTCCTAGCTCGATCCCCCCAACCCCCCTTTTTAAGGGGGGCTAAAATTCTTAAGACTTTGGCAATATTGGGTAAGCTCTAAATAAAAAAATACTTTTTTATTTACAGATTCTGATTTTTATCAAGTTTTTTTAGTTTAGAAATGAAAAATATTGGTTTTAGCTTCCCTTAAAAAGGGGGGTTGGGGTGCTCAAATATAGCAGCAGCCCAAAATTATCTTATCCCTCCAGCTTTTGAAATACCATCAAATGCTGCTGAGGTAAAAAGCTTTTTGTTTCCAACCATTGCAAACCCACTGCTGCCATTTCTTTACGCACTTGCTTTTGAGTCATTTTGTGCAGCGCTTTGATCAGAATAAACGGATTTTCACCGCGATACTCAACTAAAACTACACGTCCACCTGGTTTAAGCGCCTTCACAAGTGCTTCCATCACTTCTCTGGGATACTCAAATTCGTGATAAGCATCCACCATTAACGCCAAATCGACACTTGCTGTCAGCAGATTTGGGTCTTTAATTGTGGCTAAATTTGGCTCAACATTCGTAATATTTCCCTCTTTTTTCATAAAATTCATCATGTCGAGCATCTCCGGCTGAACATCCACCGCCAGCACCTTCCCTTGTGACACGAGGGGAGCAATGCGAAAGCTCATGTATCCCGTCCCGGCTCCGATATCTGCCACAATATCAGTAGGTTTCAAGTCAAGGGCATTCACCACTTTAGAAGGTCGCTCTTCAGCTTCTCGACTCGGTCGTTCCAGCCAAAATGCTCCCTTATGTCCCATCACTTTAGCAATTTCTCGACCCATGTAAAACTTGCCAATGCCTTCTGAGCTGTGGTTGCTCCGTTCCTGATAAATCGCGTTATCAGAAGCTATTGTATTTGTTAGTCCCGTGTCAGCAGGATTGAGCAAGAAACCGCCTATCATTACCAAAATAATCACCGCTACACGTAATTTTTTCAAAATTTCCATCCTTGGTTTACCTAAATATGTCTCTGCTTTGTGCCCCAAAGCTCAACTTAGCACTCAGACAGTCAAGAGCATATCATCCGATTCCTTAAAATCTTCGGAATTCCCGAAGAAACGGCTATATGAAGAATCGGATGTATTAGGAAGTAGCTGGTGATGCGATCGCGGCATCGACTAATGGGCTAATCCCACTCGGAGATTCTCAAAGCACCGCTGGACACCCATTTAAGTTGAAATTTCATCATTAGACCTCTTGCAAAAGTCGTCGCTGGGGTAATATGAGGTCTGAAATTATGCGCTCGCTCACCTGTCTTCTACGCTCACCCCTGGTAATTCATAAGTAAAGCTAATGAAATAC